>QCWD01000002.1 GCA_013114725.1 Nitrososphaeraceae archaeon
ATTATTACTACTATGTATTTTAGTATGGTGTTTCTTGCTCCCGCTATAATCTCTACCACTGTAATGATTTGGCTATTTGGTGTATGGATACTTGGTATGCTTTTAGCACCATTTAGTAAAGAAAAAACAATTCTAAAAAAAGTAACGCAATATGGCGGACTAGTAGCAGTTGGCTCCTTATTGGTTGCATCATTGATACCACAATTACAAGTATATGGACAATCGTTTGCTATGGGAGCCATTATCAGTAGTCTTATGAGTATTTTTGGTGCTGGAAGGATACACACATAAATTTTGTTCTATATATAAAGATAAGTAATGTATTTGTGTCTAATTAGTTTGGGTTCTGTATTTGGTTCGGTTTTAACCAAATAGAAATACCTGATTTGTAACTTTTTATTTTCAGGAAGAGAAAAAATAAGGATTTATCTTACAAAATAACGTATCTAGAGTACAGATCATTTATAATTCAAAATTCTTGTAAAGATTTTGATTTTTTTGAAAAAAAGAGATACTAAATTTGATTTTGGTAAATAAAAAAGTAAGATAGATAGGAAAGAAAATGATCTTTGATCTTTATAAAAAATGATTATATTTAATTTATTTTCTTGTGTGTTTCAATTTGACTGGTTCCATATTTGTATGTAATCTCTAATTTATCACCTACATTATAATTGCAATTTGAAATGCCTCTTGGATGGTCTTGACTGTTTACAACACATTGTCCATCACTTTTGCTTACTATCGTGACTTGTTCTGTAATTAATTCTGGAAATAGATTTTTTATAGGGAAAATGAATAAAGCAAATACTACAAAAATTCCTAATATAGCAGTACCAAATATCAATCCTAATTGTCTGTTAGATAGGCCATGATGTTCTTCATTAGCTATTTCATATCCACCGTAATCCATATGGGTATTAGTATCTTAAATTTCTATATAAGCTAATATACAGATCAATTATGGTGCCTAATATTTAGTGGTAAAAATGCGACAGTAAGCATAAAATAAAATATACAAGAAAATAGAACAAAATTAATTCTATTAAATAATCAATCTATAAAACCGATTAATTTGCCATAGGACTTTTAATATCAACATCTTTCATCCTATTTGAATAATCATATGAAAACATATTTACTGGCTGTATCTCAATTGCCACCTCATTTTCATTCCTGCTTATCAAGAATTTAGCTAATGATGAATTGGTATCCTTCAGGTATTTCCACGATCATCATCTAATTTTACATTGCCATATCCTCGTACTCCTTTATATGGTGGATTATCAGAGGCGATTTCAAAACCGCATTTTGTATTTTTTGATAGATATTCCACTATCTTGGCGCTCCTCTGTGTGGCACAGAATATTTTATTATCCATGTATACATACCATAACGAAATTGTTATTGGCCAGTTGACAGAATTAATACATGCCAGTCTTATCGGTATTATAGAATTGTGTAAATATTGATCTATGTTCATTGTCGATCATCTATCAATAGTATATGAAAAAGAAAAACTTATCTCTTTAGATATTAAACCAATTATTTAGAAGTGATAATCAATTACTATTTTTTATTTTTAACAGTAAAAAAATAGAGAAATAGAAATGGAAGTTTTTATTTATTTTCTAACAAACTATAACCAAAAGTTGGTTTGATGAGATTAATAAAGAATTTAATACGCAATATTTTATATTAAAATATTAGAAAATATAGAAAAACTGCATTCATATTTAGAAGAGATTTAAGATTAGATGATAATACGGGATTAATAGAAGCAATTAAAAATTCTGAATTAATAATATGTTGTTTTATACTTGACCCATGGATATTGAACAATCCTTCCTTTCATAGACCAAATATGTTTCAGTTTTTCAGAGAATCTTTACTAGACCTAGAAAGAAAAATTTCTTCACTAAATGGAAAACTATTTTATTTTTATGATAGCAATAATAAGGTAATCGATTCTCTTGTAGAGTTTGAAAAAATTGAAGCAATATATTGTAACAGAGACTACACAAAATATAGCATTAATCGTGACATTGAAATACTAGAATCATGTAAAAAAAACAATACAGATTTCTATCAATACAACGATCTACTACTAACCGAACCAGAAAAGATCAAAAATAAATATGGACAGCCTTATACAATTTTTTCTTATTTTTATCGATCTGCACTAAAAATCCCTGTAAATCGTCCACAAATACTTGTAACAAATCAAAAGCATTTTCGTTTGGAATCATCGATAAAAAAGGATTATGATGTTCCTTCAATCGATTTCTTTGGGTCTTTTAATCCGTCAATAGACCAGCATGGAGGACGGGCAGTATGTGAAAAGATTTTAGCAGGGATAGAGAAATTCAAAAATTATAAAGAAAATAGAGATTTTCCGTATCTTGATTCTACAACGAAACTATCGCCACATATAAAATTTGGAAACTGTTCTATTAGAGAAATCTATTATAAAATTTTAGACCATTTTGGAAATAGTCATCCATTAATTCGTCAGCTATATTGGAGAGATTTTTTTACCCATATTGGCTACCATTTCCCCCATGTGTTTAAAAAACCATTTAAAGTGAAATTCCAAAAGGTAAAATGGATTTATAATAAAAATAAATTCCTGTCCTGGTGTAATGGTATGACAGGATTTCCTATTGTAGATGCAGGAATGCGTCAATTAAATTCTACTGGCAACATGCACAACAGGGTAAGAATGATTACCGCTTCATTTTTGGTTAAAGACCTCCGCATAAATTGGATGCAAGGTGAACGATATTTTGCATCAAAATTGATAGATTATGATCCTTGTGTGAATAATGGTAACTGGCAGTGGGTCTCTTCCACTGGTTGTGATTCTCAGCCGTATTTTCGAATTTTTAATCCTTGGCTACAACAGAAAAAATTTGATCCAGATTGTATGTACATAAAAAAATGGATACCAGAACTACGAAATATTTCAAATGAAGTAATTCATAATTGGAATGAAAAACAGATTAATTTATATCATAATATAAATTATCCAAAACCCATGCTAGAGCATGATTTTGAAAGTAAGGTAACAAAGGAAATTTTTTCAGCTACTACCAGATATACTTAGTTAAAATTTGTATAAAGAATTAAATACATTTTTTAATTATATTTTATTTTTACTGGTACTTCATTTTTACCTTTTAAATAGTCTTTAAAGTCAAAATGTCTATAGAAAAATAAGTGTTTGGTTAAATATACACATTTTTGTATCAATATATACAATATGCAAAAAAATGGTTTAATGTGTCTTAGAATAGTATTTTTTTATTTCTCAGTATACAAGATAATCTATCAGCCCTGAATTTCAATATAACTATAAAAATTTATCTTATACATGATTTGTTAGCACTAACTGCATATATTAGCACTAGTTTAAATACTATTGTCAAGTAAAATATAATGATAATAATGGAAGTTTTTCAGAATCAAGATAAGATTTTAGTGTACAATATTAAAAACTACGGAGGTATTGAGATTTGGTATTTATAAGAACAAAGAACATAAAAGGACATCAATACGCATACCTTGTAAAAAATATATGGAATGAAGATTCTAAAAAGGTTCAGCAAGTTACGATCAAATATTTGGGAAATGTTTCAAAATTAAAAATTGAACATATTCCAAAAGAATATGAAAGTAATCCCTATGTAAAAGAATTTTTAGATACATATTATAATAAAGGTAAAGAAGATGGAAAATTTGACGATAGTATTAAAGAAAAGGTCTTTAAATATCTGAGTGTTCATGATATAGAGTCGTTAATTGAAATTTATGAAGACTATGTAAAGTATCATCAGCTTGATACATTTTATGACAAAATAATGATTCCGATATTACATGAGATCGGTGACCTTTGGCAATCAGGTAAATTAGATGTGGTTACAGAACATATATGCAGTAATGCGGTACTGTCTTTAATAAAAATAATAAACGAAAAGACATTAAAGCTTAGAAAAACCCATCTTGCTAAAAAAGTTCTAATTTGTACTCCTCAGGGAGAATTACATATTATAGGATGCTCAATGATCGAATCACTTTTGTTAAAAAAAGGATATATAGTATACAACGCCTCTCCCTCTGCACCGTCAGATTCAATAATCTCATATCTGCGATCAAAAGATATTGATCTTTTGATTATTTCATTCACATTAATGGAACATAAGAGGATGGTGAAAAAAATGGTTAAAGAAATCAGAGATGGAATAAAAATACCAATCATCATTGGAGGACGTGGAGTCTCTTCTTTGGCAAATGATAGTGAATTATCAGGTATTTCAGATATCCACCCATTAGAAAAACCAGTAGGGGAGATTGTGCAAATAGTAAATAAAATAATTTAGATTTAGAGGTATAGACGAAGAGATCATGTACAACACTACAGTATAGGATTAATTACCATATGAACATTATATACGATATATCTGAAAATCAGTATGTTATTTTACTGAATAAAAGATGCATCATTTGCTGTAAATCTTCTATGTATAACGTATTCAGATTGATTTTTTTATCTCATTTTTTCATTTTCAGAATATGATTTTTCAACTCAATCTAGAATAATAATATGAATTTATCTTACAAAATTCAGATGAATTTTATATATTTGATAGATAATAAATATATTTTTCATTTATATTCATCATTTGTTTTTTAAAATATGTGTTAAAAATTGAACCAGTAACTTTGGAAGGAAAATACGTTATTCTACGACCTCCCTCGCTTGATGATGTAGAGGGTCTGACTAAAGCAGCAAGAGATGGTGAAATTTGGAACAATCCTTATGCATTTTTTCCTCATCCAGACGAAATGTGTATGTATATACAAGAAATGTTAGATTTGAGTTCGGATGGTTCAATATTACCATTTATTACTATATCTAAAAAAACCAATACGATAGTTGGTACAACTCGGTATCTAAATATTGATCGTGAAAATAATCGTCTTCAAATAGGTCACACCTGGATTGCTAAATCTTGGCGTAAAACATCAATTAATACAGAGGCAAAATTTTTGATGTTGCAACATGCTTTCGAGAAACTAGGTTGTATTGCAGTAGAAATACGAACTGATGTTTTAAATACAATTTCACGACAAGCTATAGAAAGACTAGGAGCAAAACAAGATGGAATATTACGTTACCACAAGATAATGAAACATGGCAGAATAAGAGATACTGTATGTTATAGTATAATAGAACCAGAATGGACTGCAACAGTTAAAGAGAGATTAAAACAAAAATTAAAAGAAGATAATAGTAATTACAATAAGTTTCAATCATTGTTTTGATGGATTTCAATTTTTGACATGGTAAAGGATCTAGAATTCATTACGAATGAATTTATAAAATACCATGTTAGGGCTTTACCATGGTTGGTGGCAAATGGTAAAATGTAGATTAAAGTCTCCACAGTAATTGGAGAGAATAAAATCCCTCTTGAAAAATAATTGATTCAGTAAGGACTTTTTCATCCAAAAATAGTTATCATGAATGTTGATATTCTATACTCATAGATGTGGGAAGGTCATCAAAGAGAATGGTTGTTAGAAAATCATCATATATCTCTATCCAGTCATATCCTATTTCTGCTTTACAGTATAATTTTATCTCTTTTCCATTTTTTGTATAAAAATACAAAGTGACGTATTCGGATAGACATAATTCTTTTGGGAGTTTAATTCCCAAACTCCCTCCTTGGATATTGATCTTGTAAATAGAGTTCAATCCAATGGCATTTCCTTCTATATAGCTCTCACCATATGTCATCTCTAGATTAAATAAAATGGAGCTGACTTTTGATGTACTCATAAGGATTTATTGGTATCATTTTATTTAAATATAGTGCTAATATAGTTTATGGTGCTAACTGATCTTTTTATGATTCGTAAAGAACAAAGTAACCCGAGAAAGATATGATAAAGTTTAGTCGGACAAATTGAAATTACTGATATATTCGTTCTTTACCTACAGGTACATTATTGATATTGTTTGTGTGGATATTTTTTTCCAAGATATCGGCTTCCTTTAAAAGATTATTTGTATCACAATACAGGTTTGGAACTATTTGGGATATTATTTCTGAAACCTTTGCGGCAGCTCTGAAATTGGGAATACCTGAAATGACGTCTACAGCAAAGACGATTACATCTATTTTTGCCAGCATACCCTCATTTAACAGAATTCCAGGTATTCCGCGTATGCTGCCTTCTATAATGGGTATAACTCCGGTGTCTTTTAACTTTAAAAATCCACCTTTGGAATTAACTGCAGCATAAATTTTTGTTGGTAACACGGCAGCTGCTTGTAGATTGCCTGATGATAATGCCTGTTGTTTGGTATTTCCTATGACACTGATTATAGTCTTGCATTTATTCAATTTTGCCCATTGTATCATTTTTTTAGCTATTGGCTTGTGGAATCTGGTATCAAACACGAGTTCAGATGTAAAAAATGCCAATTTGTGTTCTTCATTTCCATATATTCGGATTGGAAAATTTGCAGTAGAATTATAGATTATAGAAATTGGTGGCAGAGATGGTGAATCTAAAACACCAATCAGTTCTGTTTTTATAGAATTAATGAAGCAACTGCATGCAATCGTCCCTGTTAATCCATAACTTTGAAATCCATCAAAAAGAACTCCACCTTCCAAGTTACAATTTTTTACTTTTCTCAGTTCTATTTTTGGTTCCACAAAATTAGACCAATTGTTTTCTCTTTCAGATATCTCGTATTGTTCCATCTTTTATGTCACCTCAAACTCTCCACAAGACCTCTATCTATGGTTTTCATCTTTTTATCGTTAAAATATCTGTACAGAAAAAATAATGATATAATAATAGGTCCTAAAATTATACTTGCTTTTCCTGTCATGCTATTAATATTTAAAAATCCAGATAGCATTAAAATTACTGATGAATAAAGTACAATATTGGGTATCAGAATTCTTTTTATTGTTCTGTATTTTTTGTTTGTTTTGGAATATAATTTCATATTATTTATATCTCATTTTTAGTATATAAACTAGTGCTAATTTTGTATCTTAGTGCTAACTTTATTTCATGGTGTGATCATGATAATGGCAAAATGTTAGTCACCTAAAATAAAACGTTAGTCACCATAAATTTTAATTGTTATTATTTTTATAGTTAGTTGGCATCATAAATGGTATGAAAAAAAATAACGGAAGTACATCGATGGTAATTATTTCCGGCTCCTGTATTAACTTTGATAAAGAGAGAAACAAAATTGTTCGGGTTATAGAAGAGTTGCAGATGGATTTACATATAAAAACAGAGTATGAAGTATATTCAAACGGAAGTGCACTTGGTTGGGATTTTTTTTTAATTCATTTAAATCCATCACTTTTAGAAGAGGCATCTTTTATAATTCCAAAAATCAATAAACAAGAAGGAGACAATCTGGAACAAAAATTTGTAATTTGGCTTTCAAAAGTGTTTAAAGAAAAAAAAGATAATTATTTTTTAAAAATAGTAGATAAACCATATGAAACTGTAAGTGGTTTTAGATTGGACCCCAATAACTATCGTAATGATAATATGCTTAAAGACCTGAGATAATTTTATTTATTTTTTGAAATTGATTGGTTGATAGAATATAGAATAAAGCTGTGTTGGAAAATGTTTGATATTTACTCTATTTTACAATTATTTTTGCTTGGCATTACTAGCGGTGCTGTTTCGACTACCGTGATGTCGATATTTGAGATAATACCATGGAAGCGGTGGGGAATTGAGGGAGTGTATGAATGGCATGAAAATCAGATACTTGTTAAAAAATATTTCAAAGATATCTTTTCCAGAGAAGATACATTAAATTTCAAGGGAATATTTTTGCTACATTATATAAACGGAATACTAGGATCTATAACTTATGTTTTTTTGATTTGGTATCTTATTGAAGGAGGAATGATTGGAGATAGTTTTTCTAATTTGTTTATGGCAGGAATTGTGTATGCTATCTTTTTATGGGCGGTAACTTTATTTCCGATTCACAAACCGATAACTGGACGAGACCCTTTAAAGCATCCATTAGGATACGGCCCTCTTTTTTATAGTCTTACAGGTCATTTCATTTACGCTATAGTGCTTAGTATATGGGTATGGGTATTTATTTTGTAGGAAGGAATAGGATGTATGAAGATGAAAGAAGATAGTGATAAATTGAGGATATTGGTTACCGGGGCAACCGGTTTTATTGGAAGTAGATTAGTAAAAAGATTACTTGCTTCCCACGATTACAAAGTAGTATGCATGTCCAGAAATCCATCGGAAGTTGATGAACTGTTCCAAACTACGGGCGAGATTTTAGAAGTTGTTAAAGCCAATGCTTTGAATTATTCTGAGCTTGTGCAGGCACTTAAAGGAGTGGATATTGCATATTATCTAATTCATTCTATGGAAGGCTCCTCTAAGGATTGGAAAAAATTTGCGGAACGTGACAGAATTGCAGCAGAAAATTTTGCCAAGGCAGCATCAGAGAATCATGTTAAAAGAATAATCTATTTGAGTGGACTGACTTTTCCAAAGGAAGAAAATTTGTCTGAACATATGAGAAGCAGAAGAGAGGTCGGAGAGATTTTGAAAAAATCAACTGCAAAAGTTACAATCTTTAGAGCTGCTGTGATATTAGGACAGGGAGGAGGTTCTTTTCAGATGCTACAACATCTGGTCGAGAGACTTCCAGTGATGATATGTCCAAAATGGATTTCCACCAAATCACAACCCATATATGTTGATGATGTGGTTACATATTTGATAAAGGCCGTAGAGGTTCCAGAAACTATAGGCAGGGAATTTGATATTGGAGGTCCGGAGATATTAAGCTATTATGAGATGATGAAAAGATATGCAAAAATACTGAACAAATCTTTGAAAATTGTAATTATACCAGTTTTGACTCCGAGACTATCGTCGTATTGGATTGACCTGATAACTCCGATAAAGGCGTCCCTTGCAAGGCCGTTGATTGACAGTTTAAAACATGAAGCGGTGGTATACGATAATTCAATTCAAAAGATAGTTCCAATAGAATTGAAGGGATTTGAAGATTCTATTAGTTCTGCAATTAAGGAAGGAAAAAGGATTAAAAAAGTTATCAAAAAACAAAAGACTTCAGAATCGATAAACAAGAAAATTCTGATAATTTCGTTGATAGCATTAGCTGTTGTAGGTGCAACCTACTACTTTATTGATGATCGTAATGATGTCTACGAGCCCATTTGGCTTGTATTATCAGGACTGTGGTATTTTGGAATAGCGGTTTCGTTATTTTTTGTTAAAAATGGTGCAAGGCTTGGTTCTATGATAGCAGGCATACTGGGATGGATGACACTTGCTTTTTGGCTTGTTGATAATATCTATTTGATCGATAAAGATTCAGCAATTGTTTCAGAAGCACCAAATATAGTGATGACGATAAGAAATTTTGTTGGAGCGGTGGTAGCATCACTGGTAATTGCGTCATCTCACAATCTGTTTCACAAAATAAGATTGTTGTCTATATGAAAATAGTTATGACAATAAGGAAAAATTGATATTATTGATGATAAGAGATATTAGATTAAAAAGAATGTTCATTATTGTTATAATTTGAGAACGAGTGACAACTATGAGTGAATATATTATCCTATGTGGATTGATAGTAGACCTTATTGGCGCTATACTGATGTATTATGGAAAAATATTTCGAAGCTCTGAAACCATAGAACAAATGTCCAAACACAGTGACCATGAAATTAGACATAGAATATTTGAAACAAAGTTGGCGAGAATAGGAGCAATTTTTTTAATTATTGGTTTTGGTATCCAGATAATAGGATATATTGTAAGATATTAAAATTCAGTACATTATCAATATAATTCCTAATTTAAGCAAAATATTGTTGTATAATAAAAAACTTTCAACGGTTACATGTATTTCCACAACTTTATTGTTTACTTTGCAGAAATAGATTTTTTACCAAAGATAGATAAATTTTAGGTGAAAGTTTCAAGGAATATGAATTATAATTATAAGAAGGTTCTGTTAAGTTAATTTCAATTCGCCTCATAATTCTATTTTGAATTTATTATTTTTAGTATCGTTGTACATTGAAACAAAGAAGGATATCCAATTGTAAATGTGTACTAAATTACAGTCTTTTTTCACACATTGGTAGTAATCATCAAAACCTTCAATTCTGTCTTTTAGGTACTGGTTTACTCTTTTGATGATGCTTTTTTCATACGGTGAGTGTAGATAGTGTTTTAGTCCCAATGCAATGCAGGCCTCAGGGTACCAAATACCTCCATCAGAATAAATAGGATGTTTTCCATATTTGCTAATCAAAGATTCAATGAATTGCGCTGCAACAAGCATATTTCTACGCTCAGATCTTTAGTTAAAAGATTCCGAGGATAGAATGATTTACTGGTTCAGTAGCAATCCACAGATAGTAGTGTTTCCAGCCAATCTTTTTTGACAAAAATTCATAAATGATAAATACAGATCTTACTTTACGTCTATAGACAGTACCGGATCAAAAACGTTGTACCCAGTTCCAGATAGACACGTAACTTTGTTTACCATCAGAAAAAATAGATAATGCTTTACTGGTATTTCGTAAACTCAGACCCAAAAAAATAGATACAAAGAGTACATTACTACTATTGTGGATGTTCTATTTCGTTCAAATCTAATAGCCATAGATTAGAAATAGGACATTCACAGCTATAGATCTTTCGTTAAATTAACAGAAACATTATCTGATCATCGATCATAATACACTGTAGTATATAGAGTGGGACCTAATAAAGAACCGTTTTTGGAATGTAGTCAATGGTTTACGTTGTAATATTGTTACTAAAAAAAAGATTCAAATTCTATTAGGTGATAAGAGATATAACTTTTTTTAAATCAAAATGACGAAGTTTTTAATTGTACAAATTAATGTTTATATTAAATCAAATTAAAGAGATATTCTATAAACTATATTTCCTGATGGATTTTTTAGTTACCTTATCAATATTTATAGGATCTGGATTTTCAAATATCTGATCACCGCAATATTTCATAGAGAACAATGCCATTTGTTCCAATATTGGCTGTAATGCCTTTCCCTTCTCAGTCAAGTAATATTCTATTCTTATTGGAGTTTCATTGTATACCTGACGTTTTATTATCCCTTCCTTTTCCATCTCTTTTAGTCGTATCGATAAAGTTTTGGGATTTATCTCCTCGATAGAATTTAAAAATTCATTGAATCTTTTTTGTTTTAGAAAAATCATGTTACGCAATATTAAAGATGTAAATTTTTTACCAATTATGTTGAATGTGTTAAAAACTGGGCAACATTTACATTTCATGCCTTCTATTATAATTGACGGATTATCATTTTCTAATTTTTTAAAGGTTTTAGACTCTAACACTCTTTGTTCTGTCAACTTACCAGTATTTCACCTACTTACCGTTTTTCCACTTACTAATTTATATACTTACCTTTCTATAGTATCTTACACAAGGTAAGTATGATATGAAAGAAAATCAATGTGAATCAAATTGTTCAATTCATGAATCGACAAATGCATATACAGACGATAGTAGTAGTAATGCCTGCGGATGTGAATGTGGATGTGAAAATACAAACAATAACGATAACTGTCATTGTTGTAGTACAGACCCAGTTAATGCTGCAAAATCGCTATTGGAAAGTTCCTTTTTTGCTGCACTAAAAGAAGTACATGTGGAAAAATTAAAAAAGTTAATTGAAAAAGAATGGGGAAGTACAATTGACAAAGGAGTGGAACTAACCTTTAGAGTAATGGAAAAACAATGGCAGTCATCTATATCAAAATCAGTTGCAAATAAAGAGTTCTACAGTGAACTAGAGAAAATATTCGCCTCTGGCAAACCAACTAGTAAATAAATAAAAAATTAACAGCAATATTTGTTGCTGTACCCCTTATTTTTTAAAATTGATATAGCCAAGATCATATACGTGTAGGTAATTCGCACAAGATAAAACAATACATAGGGACGACAAACTATGATAACAGAATAAGAGAAATACAGATTCAAAACAACAGAATTTTCCTCATTTACTTAGATTTAATCAGATGAGGTAAAGCATTTGGAATATACAAACAATATTGAAAACCAAAACACGATTAGCAATAAAAATAAGGTATGTGTTAGAAAATGTAAAAACAATTGTGGTTTCTATCCCTATTGAGTGTGATGGCTTATTAGAAATAAAGGTACACCATCACAGACCTTTCATTACTTTAATAGAACTTAATTTTTTATTAAAATAACAATCAAATACGATCATTTATTACATTGACCTATGAAAATTCTCCATTTATCACATTCTACACTAGAGGATTGGAGGATAATTAAATCAGCTATATCCTCATCCAAATTTGATAACGATGTTTACTTTTGTGGGATGAAATCATTTTCTTATCCAAATATATTCAAAAAACAATATCAAGTAATTTGGACGGCAAAGGCCAGATGGGGAATACCATATTACTGGTATGCAGTAAAAAAACAGATAAAAAAAATTTTAGACGAGCTTAGACCAGACATAATTCATGCGCATAACATTTATGCTGCCAAGATGGCATCCGAATTTGATATTCCATTTGTATATAATGACCATGAACATTGGATTAAATATGCAAAAATAATTGCGGAAGTAAGTAAATCCAAAAATGAAACAAACAAAATAAAAAGTGTTTTACGAAAGGGGTTAAAACAATATGGAATATACTTATGTGCAAAATGGGAGAAAGAAATATTGTCTAAAAATCCCACAATTACGGTATCAGATAGAATTGCAAATGACCTAAAGGACTTGGTGAAAACATCCAAGATATTTGTTATTCCAAATTTTCCTCAGAAGCAGGAAATAGTGGATTTATTACCCCCTAAACTTTCCAAAGAAATTTCATGTGTATACCAAGGAAGAGATGGATATAATATTGATTTTTTACCTCATAAAAATTTTGATGGGCTAATAGAATTTTTTCAAAATAATGATTTAGGTGAGCTGACCTTTGTAGGATGGAAGAATGGATCTACGGATAAGATAAAATATACGGGTTTACTTTCCAGAAAAGAAATGTTTTTAGCTATGGCACAACATTCAATAGGTTTGCTCCCATGGCACAAACATTGGTCACATTATTATTTAAATCCCAATAAAGCTTTTGAATATGCGCATTCAGGATCATTCCTGATATGTACCTCTTCACTAGAAACTGTTAAAGATATTTTAAAGGATAATTGTGATACTATTGAAAATTACAATGATTTAAAATCAAAATTATTATACTACAAACAAAATCTTAATGAACTTTATTCAAAAAGATTAAAAATATATGAATTTGCAAGAAAGAACTTGATATGGGAAAATTATGAAGATAATATAAAAATGGCATATAATGCGATATGATGGTATGAATAGATTTTGAATCATATAAGTCATGATGATATTCTTGCGTGCCCTGCCTTCTTTCGATAGTATTTGAACAGTTATAGATCTTGTTTTATCCGAATCTAAAAGTTACGTCTAAAAATATGTTTAGAATTAGAAGAAAAAATCATCTTCAATTAATAGAACCGGTTATGATATAGAGATATTGATTTTGCGCCCGTCCAGGTCAATAGTTTTGTATTCCACACGGTCAATCAATTCTTTGCTAAATTGAATTGTTTTTACTCTAACAAGATATTTTAGTTCATCGACCATTGAAGAAAGATAGGTTATATCTTCGGTATCTAAATCGGAAATATAAGCGTCGGAAAGAATCTCGGTGGGATTATATGATTTTTCCTTTCGTAGTTGTTGCAAATTTCTGGCAATATCTCGTAGAAATCCTTTCATTATTAATTCTTTGTTCCTTTCAATAGGTACAAATATAACAATATCCATGCTATCTGCTACAACAAAACCACCAGAAGCATCAATTGAAAAATCGAGATCATCTACAGATAAAGATATATTTTTATTTCCACCATATTCAAGATTATAAATATTGTTTTCGGTCAAATTCTGAAGCAATGTCAATCTATCTATTTTTTCAAAAGCATCAGAAACCAAATTTATATCAGCTCTGGCCCGGGGTGCAATTTTTTTCCGATTCAAGGAAACAACAGGAGATACTGGTAAATTATTATCAAGAAGATTGATTATTTTATTGGGTATATTAGTCACAGAAATTGGAATGATGCGAAGTTTTTCAGAATTAAGTTGATTTTTTAACAATTCTTGAAATTTGTTGTAATTAAATGATTTTGTATCGTTGATACAAATTATTATCTCTTCTATTGGCCATCGTCTTTTTAATTGGGCCTTCATACGTGCAGAATTAGCCAGAGAGATAATTTCCTGAAACAAATTCATATCATCTTCAAGAGAAACGTCAACAAAAGATGGTTGGGTTTTAGGCCAAGTCTCAGATAGAATACTTTCTTTATTTTTGAAAGAATTTATATAAAGAAATTCTGTGATAAACGGACTGACAGGATGTAACATAACATCTATGCAAAAAAGTACATGGGATAAAATCGAGTATATTGTAAGTCTTCTATTTAGTTTTAACGGATCGTCAGACCATATTTCATGTCGGGTATAAGGAATATAAGTTTGACTAACATCATTGATAATAATATCCTCCAACATCTTTGTTGCTTCATGAAATTTACATTTATCAAATGCATGTGTTACTTTTGTTATACAATTATTTAGTCTTGATAAAATCCATAAATCAACCGATTCCAGTAGTTTGTTTTCAATCAACCAATCGATATTATGGATTTTAAAATCAAAATTGTCCAAAACACTATTTTGATTAAGATAAATGTGAATATAGTACAAAGTGCTCAAAATCTGATATGTTCTGGATTTCATCTCCTTTAGGCTGAAATTAAGTGATTCAATTGGTGAAGATTTCCACATAAAATAAAAACGTATTAAATCTACCGGATTATCTTCTAAGAGGGTAATAGCATCTAAAACATTCCCAGCACTTTTACTCATCTTGTTTCCATTTTCATCAAGAACATGACCCTGAAATAAAAAAGATTTAAATGGAGAGATTGGTTCCTGGTTATAAATTACATTTTCCATTAATAATGTATAAGCCCAACCTCGTGTTTGATCGATGCCTTCGGTTAAAAATGCGGCAGGAATTAAACTTTCATATTCATGATCTTGTAATGAAGATAACGGAGCCGCACCGCTATTATGCCATGTATCTAATACAAATTGTTCTCTATGCATTATATGACCACATTTCCGACAGTTTATGATTAATTCATCAATCCACGGTCTATGTAATTCAAAATCTTCTGGAATAGGATTCTTGATTCGTTTTAAAATTTCGTTTTTTGACCATAATAATTCCTTAATATTACATACTGGACAAACCCAGATAGGCAGTGGTGTTCCCCATAACCGTTCTCTAGAAATACACCATGGAACCTTTTCTTTTATAATTTCCAAGAATCTGTTTCGTGGAGCTTCAAAATAGTAGTCAACTTTCGATGCAGCATCTAATGGTTTGTCACCTAATTTATCGATCATATAAAAGTATTCTCTTCTTGCAAGCCATACAAGTTTGTGATGAGACCTCCAACATGTAGGATACGAATGTTTGATCTTACCAATTTTAACAGTACTTCTCAAGTCACTCATAAGTTCAACTACTTTTTCATCCGCATCTCTAACAAACATGCCTTTAAATATTTCACCTGCATCTTCAGTAAATTTTACTTTATCATCTATAGGCACATAAATCGGGATTTTGCGTTCGATAGCTATTTTAAAGTCTTCTTCTCCATTTGCAGGAGATAAATGAACTAATCCACTCCCAGTAGAAATGTCGACAAAATCTTCAGCCACTACAAAATGTATTAAACCTTGATTCGCATATTCGGCAAGTTTTGGAATATATTCAAGTAACGGATGAATGTATTTTTTTCCGTCCAGATCATTTCCATTTACTAACTGTACTATTTCGTATTTTTCTATGTCAAGTTCTTTTATTAGATCATTTAATCTATTTTCTCCAATTACCCATATTTCATTACCAATTTTTACATATGCATATTTGGCTGAAGGATTGACCCCAATTAATTCATCAGTTATTAATGTAAATGGCATTGTTGTCCAAACTATTAGAAATATATTTTTTTCATCACTTAATTTGACTTTATAGTAAAAAGATGGATCTGATACAATTTCGTATCCTTGATTTACCTCTGCATTACTCAGTGAAGTTTGACATGAAGGACAAAAAGCAACTACTCTGAACCACTCTTTTAGAATACCGCTGTCCCAGGCCTTTTTCAAATACCTCCATTCTCTTTCAATATAATTATCAGTAAAAGTCCAGTAGCTATTTTGATAATCAAAGGACATTCCCAATAATTTATCCATATTTATCCACTTTGCATGATACTTGTTGACAATTTTTTTGCAAGTTTCTACAATAGTCCTGATGCCAACTTTTTGTACATTTTCTGTCTTGCTTCCAGTTAATCCCAACTCCTTTTCTGCCTGCAATTCTACGGGTAGACCCTGTGTGTCCCATCCAGGCCTAAAAACAATATTTCTCTTTTGAAGTATATTAAAACGGTGCCATAAATCCTTGATAATCCTACCCCGTAAATGACCTGCATGTGGGTCTCCGTTCATAGTGGGAGGACCGTCAATATATCCGATGAGATTTGTTGTAAAACTTTTTTTTAGGTCCTCTATGTTGATAGAGGTTAATTGATAATTACGAATGAAATTTTCAATTGATTTTGGATCAAACTTGTCACTAATCATTTAGTCTTTATTCACGAAAGTGTTCTAATTGGCCGTCTTTATATTTTTGGATATTGGTTAGTAAATAAGAATACTATTTGAAAAAATATTTCAGATTTTGGTGATGCTATTTAAATCTTGATTTGATAATGACTTCAACGTTAGTTTGGAAAAGATTATTTTTATTTTAGAAAACAGGAAAAAGTAGTAAATATTTCACCTAAAGTGATCGCTATTACTGCAATTATGTCAAAAACGTTAAGTTTATCGCCAGTAAACAATCATAATAACTAGAAATATTTTGGAAAATTCATTTAAAACTATTGATGAAAGTTTTATTAAAAGTATATTCAAACCTAGGAAGATTTCTTCAAGGAAGGGAGATAATGGAATAGCATTGGTAGTAGGAGGAAATAGGTTTTACCATGGTGCACCAATTTTAGCGACGTTGGCGGCATTAAGAACTGGAACTGACCTTGTGTATACCGCCGTTCCTAAATCTAATTTATTACCTACCAAGTCTTTTTCTCCCGACTTTATAGTATTACCACTTGCCGACGAAAAACTAACAACAGGGGCTTCAAATAAATTGATTAATGCTATTCCAAAAATTCCTCATTCTGCAACGATTGGCATGGGATTGAGTGTAAGACCAGAAGCATTAAAAAATCTCATTGAAAAATTACTCGATAAAGGAACTAAACTGGTTCTTGATGCGTCTTCATTAATTCCAGAAATTCTTCCCACAATACAAGACACCCATACTATAATAACTCCGCATGGCGGTGAGTTTATCAGAATATTTCAAGAACAATTGTCAAATAATATCAATGAACAGGCATCTAAAGTAAAATCTCTTGCAAAAAATTATGGAATAAATATTGTATTAAAAGGATACAACAATATCATAAGTGATGGGTCAGATACTGTAGTAATTAAACGAAGTACTCCTGCAATGACTGTGGGAGGAATTGGGGACATACTTGCAGGATTGATAGCAGGAAATCTAACAAAAAACAATCAAATGGAGTCATCAATTTTAGGCGTTTTTATTAATGGCAAAGCATGTTTTAATGCATTTAAAAAATTTGGATTACATATACTAGCATCAGATGTGATTAAGGAGTTGCCGTTAGTAATGAAAGAATATGACATTATCGACCATGAAGAATAGAATAATCGAAAAAAATGGGGAAAAACATGCTGACAAATTATTAAACCAACTATAAAATCAAAATCAGATGCTATTTACCGAAATCTAAATTGCATTAATATAAAAAAAATTAAAAATCTCAGTGCATATTGAAAGTATATATTTTCATTGGATTAAAACTATTATTTTAATTTTTTTCTCTACTCTACATAAGGAATGATAAAAACTGTCGTGGTCTTACTAGTTTGTTTTATCAAAATTATTTATATCTAGGCCATTTGTCCATTCTCTATTAAATGCTCTCAAATAAGAATTTCCAAAAACATCTAATGATGAGAATAAAGCTCCCCTGCCATTACTCTCATCTATATTAAATAGTTTATTGGAATCTATAATTATCATATTTGAAAAAACATTTCCGATTCTGATTTGAATATCTTTAGAAAACGAATGTGTCGATTCATTATTCAAACATTTATGGCATAAAAGAATTTTAATTTCTATTTCTTTTGATAGTGAATTTAATAGATAATTGTACTTAGATAGAATCTTCAAACCCCACTGGTCGACAATAGCGTAAATTGAATACCTAGTTTTTTGAATCATATCGTAAAGTTGTTCAGAAACTTTTCTTGCCTCAAAAATATGATATTTTTTTTCCTCCGTACCTATCGTGTTTGTTCCATTATCATTTTTTTTCTGCAATTCTTCGATAATCCTTTTCATATTTTTCAGACGTCGTTCGTATAAGAGAACCATTTCGCCAAAAGCATCTCTAGGGGCAATAGCATTACATATCAAAGGTTTTTGTTGCGTGATGTTGGATAATTTCTTTTTCTCTAATTTTTTTAATGTTAGATATATTTTAGTTCTGGGCAAATTTGAATAATATGCAACTTCGCTGGCAGATAGTGAACCTCTTCCAACAAGTGTTGTATATGCTCGTGCTTCATATTTGGACAATCCAAATTCTTCAAGGCTGGAAGCCAGTTCATCTTCGTTTAGTTTTTCTGATTCGGAAGAATTTACCAACATCATGGTTTCTACAAAAATTATAATAGTAAATACAATAGTCAATTAGATTATATCAAAATAAAAAAAAATACTAAGCTGTAACCACCATACACGGTTACCATAGTTACAATAATCCATGTAACATAGATGTATTAATTATAAAAAATAATATAAAACATGGAAATGAGGTCTGATTCAAAATGGATAAAAGCTGAATCTAACTATCAGATAAAGATAGTGGGAAATTCCAGATATGGCAGTCAGGAATTGGATTTTATGAATAATACCGTAGCGATATCTGTAAAGATCAATGTTATAAAAGAACTTTTAAACAGACAAATATTAAAACTGCAGGAAAAATTCAATCAACTTATATCACAAGATAATACTGTATTGGAAAAATTAATTGTTTCCAATAATGAAAACAACATTCAATATTCAACTTTATTGTTATCTGAATTATATAATATAAGAGATACTTGTAAGGCAATACTAGTTTCAAAAATAATTTTAGAAGACATGACCAAGAAAATAGATAATTTTGATGATTGTAAAAAGGTGACAGAGAATCTTTCAATATTATTTTCTAGTGTTTGTAGTATCAATTCACTATTAATACGAGTTAGCGAATTTAGCGGATCTATCAAATTGATATCAAATGTTTTAAAGGATTTGCTTATAGATATGGGACACCTTGGAGGAAATGTAATAGATTTTATGGAATCAAACAGTCAAGTAAAAAAACTGATGGATTGTGCAAACGCACTTGCGGAAACTAAAATTAAAAATCAAGTCAGAGAAATAAATAATATTAATATTCCCTAAATTTAGTATTCAAAAATGGTAAAATAAAAAAATTAAATGTTATTTAGAAACTTCATCGATATAGAAAATTGATTCGTGTCTGTGAATAGAAGATCCTGCTAGAAGGTTAAGAACACTATTTTCTAAATTTTCTGATTTTGATTCAATTCCTTCATTATTTCCTGCAAAAATCAGGTTTAGTTTTATTTTTGAACCAAGAACATCTGACAACTCTTGATTGACTGTTGCAGTAAACGGTCTTAGTGCTCCTCTAAAAATCTCAGAACGTGCTCTTATCTCGCCAGAAATTTTCTTTCCAACAGGAGCATCTGGTCCAACCAATACAACGATTCCTTTTGAACCCTTGAATTTGGATGGTTCTTCAGCTGCATTTGGAACCATTGCCTTTACAGATTCTCTTGTAACAAGTGCAGGAATATAGATGAAATTTTCAACCAATTTCTCCCATGTTTGTCTGGATATAGAAGAGATAGGAATGTTGTAATCATAGTCTCCTGTGATATGTACAATTCCGTCAAGGCTACCAAACTTTGTTATTACAGTAGCAAAGATCCTTTTCACATTTTCTTCATTTATCAAATTAATTGAATGACTGTGAAAGTCTTTAAAATGAATCAGATCGTTTTGATTATTTGTAAGTACTATAACTTGTTTAATACCATGTAAGTTAAGAGAACTAGCTATTGTTTGGACTCTTTTGATATCGCGTTCATGTGACGAAGTTGTAGTTATAACAAATACCTTATTTTGTAAATTTGAAAAATCAGATATGCTGTCAACAGAAGTAGCAATTACAGGTCGTACGGGATAAAATACACGATCATTTGGTACAATTCTACCGTTTATCAATTTGCTTATCTTGTCATCAGAAAGAGTCAAGACCATATCAGCTACCTCTTCTTGAGTCAAAAATTCGTTATCAACAATCATTTTGCTTGTATTGGTTTGGACTTTTTCAGCTATTTCTTGGATCTTTTTTAGCATGCCTGATAATATTTTTGTCAGATTTGTAAGATGAGTATCAAAATTTTCTTTTATTACATCTGTATCTGTATTATCGTTTATACGTAATTGCAGTATTTCTTTTGCAATTTCAACCAGACCGGAATTAACAGTCTCGTCTGATTCACCTAGCAATAGCAGCGCTTTAGTAGCTGCATTTTCAATTTCAACTGAGGAAAGTCCTTCGTAGCCGCCAATCCTAATAAATTCGGCTGCTGCTTTTGGATATACTGTTTTATATATTCTGTCTGAATGAACCGGACCTGGATTTGTACAAACTGATTTTATCTGGTTTCCAACTAACTCCCATGCTAATGCTTCAGAAAGACGATTTTTTGCTCCCTGAGCTGCAGTATAAGGAGTTCTAAACCTATATGGGCGTTGTTCAAATTTATTTTCTTCTGTGAAAAAGGTTGCGATTGTAACGATTTTGCTTTGCGGTTTCATTATTTTAAGTCCCTGTACAGATGTCCAAAATGTTCCAGTGAGATGAATACTCACACAATCTTTAAAGTCTTTAAAGTCAGAATTTGTAAAAACTTTAACAGGTCCTGAAACACCTGCGTTATTGACAATAATATCAACCTGACCAAATTCGTCTTTGATTGATTCAAACATCGAATTAATACCTTCTTCATCGGACACATCAATTCCTGCATATGCACGTACCTTTGCGTTTAAATTATTTTTTTGAAAAATTTCGTTTAGTATCTGTGAGGTTTGTTCAAGTGGTTCCTTACGTCTTCCCATAATTATTATATTTGCACCATTTTGAGCAAATTTTTTTGCTATAGTCTGTCCAATACCTGTCCCACTTCCTGTAATGACAACAACCTTATCAGAAAATTTTAATGGGGCTGATGAAGAACTATTTTCCATAGGTTGGCTCATTTCAATTTCCACTATAAATCTTTTCCCTTAGATGCATTAGAGAATGTAGTTCAAAAATCTTTTGGATATCAAAAAAATAGTGAAAGTAGGATTTTTATTAAAAATATTGGATTGATTGGACTTGTTTCGTTCTTTTTGTTTGCAAGTAGTGTTATTAGTGTTTATCCACACAGTCTGTTTAATTCAGCAGGCCAAAAAATTGGAAATTATTATGTCCAGATTGCTACTGACCCAGAAGTTCCTACCACAGGCCAGGAAGTGAAAATACTTCTCAGAATATCATCAAATAATGGAGACGTTTTAGCAGATGTTCCAATAACAATAAGATTGACAACAAGCGTAGTAGAAAATGGGAAATTTATTAGTTCGGAAGTCGATAGAATACGTGCAGTAGTTGCTAATGGTCATTATGAATTCAACCATCTATTTAGTAAGGCTGGAAATTACATAGTTTATGTTGATTTAGAAGATATTTACTATACAGGGAAAACGATAACCTATTCATTTAATCTCAGTACACTGAACCCTTTTGGATACATTTTTTACTCATTGATTAGTTTTGCTTCTATTACACCATTTGCAGTGATTGGTGTTCTTTTTTATAAAAATAAAAGAGATAAAAAGAGAAGAGAGTTAATGAAAGAGAAAGTAGATAAAGAATAATTTAAATTTTGATTTTGAAAATAAATAAGCAGGTAGTTTATGGAGATAGTTTATTTATTGATTGTTTAGTCACTAATACTGTTTTTCTGATTCTGATATGGATTTATTTTTATTAGTAATATTATCGGTCTTATTTTTATCCAGCTTCCATGCATAAAGTGTAGTAATCAGTACCATGGAAAATAATGTGATCCCAAGACCAAGATGAATAGTTATCAGTATAGCATGTAATCTTTCAATAATGACAAAGGCTCCTAAAGTTATCTGTCCAACTACAGCTAAAGAACCTATTATTGAAGCAATTTTCATTCCTCTTGGAGCAATCTGAGTTTTTAAAGTAAAAATCATTGTAACGATAACCATTAGACCTGTTAACGCTGCTATGGTTCTGTGAAAATATTCTATAATAAATTCTTCTTGGGGTACCAGTCCAGCAGGACACATTGGCCAATCAGGACATGAAAGTCCTACGCCCGTAGCACTAACGTATCCGCCGATAAATATGAGTGTAAAAAGAATTGAAAGGGTAGCAAATGCAAGATATTTTAAAATCATTGAATTCAAAAAAATAGTGAGTTTATTTATTGCACCTTCAATGTTCCGGTCATATACGGATGTACCATGCAGTAATATGCATAATCACCGGCTGTCAGACTGTCTGTTTTCAACACTGCAGATTCACCACCATTTATTATGCCAGTATCAAACTGTTTTGCTGAATTTGCATCTTGTGGTCCTGTTCCGCTTGTGACTGTATGTGGAACGGTATCAGCATTTT
Organism: Nitrososphaeraceae archaeon; assembly: GCA_013114725.1. Taxonomy (GTDB): domain Archaea; phylum Thermoproteota; class Nitrososphaeria; order Nitrososphaerales; family Nitrososphaeraceae; genus QCWD01. Next base: position 23,183 of record QCWD01000002.1, read on the forward strand.
TCACCTCAATTGTATTTCCTTTTGTTACAGTAAGAACATCAGGATCATAATCAGGACTTCCCTGAACTGAGGAGCCTAGTAGTATGGTTAATAGAGCATCGGCCTTAACTGCAGGTACTGGTGCCTTTGCAGACTCTTGTGGAGCATGTTGACTGCCACTCTCAATGTCGGTAACCATTGCTTGCCCCAAGCGCTCTATATGGATAGGTGGCATCGGCATCTTTGCCACAGGTGGCGGATATTTTGCCATGTCGTGCCAGTAAAACACCATATAGACAGAGCCTATAATGATAAGCCCTATCATGATTGCCAGTCCCTTCAACATGCGTGAAGGGGTAGTTCTAATGATGTGGTTCTCGTCTGGTGTAGTCATAGTATATCTCACCTATATGGAACGGGTCTTTCATGTTTGCAAATTTGCCTTTCATTGAACTGATTATCAAATTAATAACAAACAGCAAGTAACCGGTACCTGCTATAAACGCACCTGTGGATGCTATTTGGTTCATGATAATCCATTCAGGAATTGGAACATAATCAAAGTACCTTCTGGGCATTCCATACAACCCAAGAATGTGCTGTGTCATGAAGACTATCAATACACCGGATATTGCCATTCCAAAATGTATCCTACCTAGTCTTTCATTATACATCCTTCCAGTTATCAACGGGAATATGTAGTAGATATAGCCGGTAAATGCCAATGAAACTGTTCCCATTAGAATAAGATGGAAGTGTCCGACTACCCAATAGCTATCATGTGTCACATAATCCAAAGGTAATGCAGTGTTTACCACACCTCCTGAGCCAGCTGCGAAGAATAGCAATATTGAACCTATTGCAAAAAGCATTGGAGTTGCGAACTTTATTCTTCCACCCCACATCGTAGCTATCCAATTAAAGACATGCATGGCAGATGCTGGTACCGCAGCTAATGTTCCTACCATAAAGACTGTCTTTTCGGTGAAGCTCATTCCAGTGGAAAGCATGTGATGTGCCCATGACATGAATCCTATAGTCCCCAACAAAATAAACGCGGTGACTCCGGATTGATAGCTAAAGATCGGTTTTCGGGAGAACTTTGGTATCATCTCATATAACATACCCACTCCAGGCAACAGGAAGATATAGACTTCTGGATGGAATGTAAACCAGAACAGATGTTGATATGCTACAGGGTCCCCACCCATAGCAGGGTTGAAGAATCCAGTAATTCCCAACCTGTCAGTATATGTCATTATTAATGCGGCGGCAAACGTTGGGATTGCTACCAATATCATGAAAGAGATAATCAATATGGACCATGCGAATAGAGACATCTTCATTATTGGCAAATCAGGGTGTTTACATCTTAACATGGTTACGATGAAATTTATCGCTCCCAATACCGAGGAAACACCAAGTATCTTTAATCCAAATATCCAAAGCTCAGCTGCTGGTCCTGGAGCTTTCATTGTAGAATATGGAGGATATGCTGTCCAAGCAGTATCAGAAAATCCCAACCATATCATAGCAGCTCCTACAGGTATCATCCAAAATGCCACTGCGTTAAGCTTTGGCCATGCCATATCTTTGTATCTGACCATAATTGGAATTAGATAATTTCCAATACCAGAGCCAAATGGAATGGCCCATAAGAAAAGCATTGTGGTACCATGAACTGTAAAGAATCTATGAAATGTTTGTGGGTCTGGAATTATTTGCTGTCCAGGAAAGAATAATTCTGCTCTTATGCTTAGAGCTAAAGCTCCACCAATCATCAATGCAGTTATGGAGAAAAATACATACAGTAAGCCAATGTCAGTATGATGAGTAGAAAATAGAATTTCCCATATGGGTCTTGGTTGTTTAACTTCTAAAACCATTACAAAGTCCTCCCATTGTTATTGATGATAGTATTGATACAATATAAATAAAAGGATTTTGCTTTTTGGTTATTTGTGTACAAAATCTTTGACATATTATTGCACCTTCAATGTTCCGGTCATATACGGATGTACCATGCAGTAATATGCATAATCACCGGCTGTCAGACTGTCTGTTTTCAACACTGCAGATTCACCACCGTTTATTATGCCAGTATCAAACTGTTTTGCTGAATTTGCATCTTGTGGTCCTGTTCCGCTTGTGACTGTATGTGGAACGGTATCAGCATTTTTCACCTCAATTGTATTTCCTTTTGTTACAGTAAGAACATCAGGGTCATAATCAGGACTTCCCTGAACTGAGGAGCCTAGTAGTATGGTTAATAGAGCATCGGCCTGAATTGCTGGTTCAGAACTTGTAGTTTGTGCAGTTTCTGAAGCAACACTGGCTGTTTGAGGAGAGTTATCTGCAAGTAATGCGGCAACTTCTTGAGGGGTAGTATCTTCTACAATCAGATTTGCTTTCATATTATAATGAGAATAACCGCAATATTCCCGGCATTGAATTAGATATATGCCAGGAACATCAAAAGTACTCCATATGGTATTTAATCTTCCAGGAATAACATCCAACGTCATTGTAAAATCTGGAACATTGAAAGCATGGTTGACATCTTGAGATATCAAATCAAATTTGTATGGAATTCCTTTCTTTACATGAACTTCTCCAACTTCCTTGGTTCCGTCTTCATGTTCAAAGGTCCAGAACCATTGTTGTCCAATAACTTTAATGGTTTTTGCCTCTACAGGCGCTTTTTCTAGCAGACGTTCAGCGTCCCATGCCTCTGCACCAACCCATACCAAAAGTGCAATTACCGCTCCAATGTATATCCATTCAGGCATTGCATGACCCATTAGTGCTTGGCATCCTCCTTAGTTGCTGGAAATTTATTATGTTTGTTATTCTCACTGTATCTGAAACAAACATAAAAGATTACGCCTGTAACAACAGCACCTACTATAAATGCACTCACCATAAGTTTGTAAAACAATTGCCAGACAGCTACTCTTCTGTTTAAAAATTCAGGGACTTCTTCTTGTCCAAAAGCTAACTGTATTACTAAACTAAGTAGTGGTACAACCAATATTGGCATAAAAATAGCAAACAATATGTATTTTTGATTCATTACTACCACTTATTTTAGCTGAAAATGATTACTTTTCTTATTTAAGGTTTTTGAATTTTAATACTTACATTTATTCGTGAAGATATCTTTTTGAACTCATAAAATTCACTCCAGATAATGACCAGTAGCCGTGATCGTTTTTTAGGATGGTCAAAGCTGCATTACGCATATGCCAGCTATAAAGAGCGTTTGGAGATAGTTCAAGTATATTTGAAATTGCTGCCTTGATGGGGTCCAGGTGAGTTACTAAAAGAATATTTTTTGAATGATGCCGTTCCATGATTTCATCCAATAAATTTTTAATTCTTTCACGTACTGATGAGAAGGATTCGACGTTATGGCTTTCAAGAACTGAATTTTTTTTGTTTAGATAAAACTCCAAAAAAAGATCACCATGTTTTTCAATTACTTCATCATACTGTGTTCCTGCCAGTGTACCTAAATCTATTTCATAAAGTCTATCATCAATACTATATTCCATATTAAGGATTTTAGATACAATTTCAGTAGTTTCTATTGTTCGAGTAACGGGACTGCTGATTATTTTGTCAACTGACATATTTTTTAACAATTCTGCTGTTTCTGAAACTTGTTGTTTGCCCTCTTCAGTCAAATGTGATTCTTTGTACCTTCCAACTAGGATCCTTTTGATATTGTTTTCTGCCTGTCCATGGCGCATGAAAATAGCTAGGGGCAATATCTTTTTAAATAAAAGAAACAGAATATTAATTTTATTTACTGTATAACCTGAAATTAAAAAGATAAAGCTATACTATAAAACTTAATATCTTGTTAATGAATTTAGCTATACTGTAATGAAGATAGGAATTATTGGCGGTACAGGTGGAATGGGGGAAGGATTTGCTTTGAGATGGTGTACAAATCATGAAATTATTATCGGTTCACGTGACAAGGCCAAAGCTCAAGAAGCCGCGGAAAGATATCACGGTATAGCCAAGGAAGTTTATAAAAAAATAAAAGGAAACATCACAGGTGAGGATAACTCGACTTTAGCAAAGAACTCTGATATTTTATTATTGTCTATTCCTTATGAAACAATTAATGATACCTGTAGCAAAATAGCAGATGATGTTCGGGAAAGTTGTATTGTAGTATCACCAATCGTTCCTATGACAAGAGTGCCTGAGAAAGGATGGATATATCTTCCGTTTGAAAATGGGACTAAAACTGCAGCAGAACTTGTAGCAGCCAATTTTAGACCCGGTACAAAAGTTGTGTCCGCGTTTCACACCATATCTGAGGTAAAACTTAGGGATATCAAATATGATATTGATGGAGACACCTATGTATGTTCTAATGATTTAGATTCTGTAAAGATAATTAATCAATTGATATACGAACTCAGTTTAAGGCCCATATATCTTGGACAGCTTTCGCTAACATATCAGGCAGAGGTTATGACTCCGATGATTTTAAATGCTGCAAGACGAAACAGGTTAAAACAACCAGGATTAAAATTAACAAACTAGGAAATCTTTCGTTGAGATATTTTATTTTTTTATTTGATTTGCATAATGCACGAATGACGATGATTTTTGTTTTGGTTTATGCTAATAGATTTTAAATTGGAGGGTAATGAAAATATCTAATAATAATGTAAATTCTTCAAAAAGGAAAAACGGTGATGACAACAATCCGTTTAGAAAAAACTGGATGTTCACCATGGGAATTATGTTCTTGGTAATGGCAGTAATTATAGCTCTTAGAAACCTTTATTTTGTAACCACACAACTATCTTTTGAATTTTATTTGGACAATTATTTCAATAATGAAATAAACAATGAAAAATTTGTTATCGGTATGCTAATATTTGGTGCGATATTGATGTTTTTTGGAAAACGAAGTAAAAAAAGATATTCCGATCCAGAATCTTTGAAATGATAATAACAAGTTTTGTCATATATAAATTTATATATTAGTCACATATATATTAAAAATATAATACAAATATGTAAATATTTGTTATATTTGAAAATTTGAAAATCAAATATAGTAATTAACCGTATTTTTGTAATTCCATTTCTTTTAATTTTTCTATTCGTTTTTCTACTGGAGGGTGAGTGGATAAAACATTCATTAAAGTACCAGAAGATATGTCGGGTATAATAAAGAAAGCATTCAGACTTTCTGATGCCTTTAAATTTTTCTCTGGTATAGACTTCATACTACCGCTGATTTTGGCCAGTGCATCTGCAAGTTTTAATGGCTTTCCAGTCAGTTGTGCAGAATTTCTATCAGCAACATATTCTCTATAGCGAGATATTGCCCTAATGATTAAAAAACTGATTACCCATGTTATTAGACCAACTACAATGATAAGTCCTATTCCTGCATTATTGTTATCTCGTGTATTTCGTCGTCCATAAAGAGTAGAAAAAGTACCAAACCTCACAAGATACATAGCCATAGTCGAAAAAATACTTGCAAGTGTTAAAACTAAAACATCTCTGCTTTTGATGTGAGATAGCTCATGTCCAATTACTCCTTCAAGTTCTTGGTCATCTAAAAGAGACATCAAGGACGTAGAAACAGCTACTATAGAGCTGGAATGATTTTTGCCTGTGGCAAAAGCATTAGGAACTGGTGAATTCATTATAGCAATTTTTGGTTTTGGAAGGTTTGCTACCTTGCATAGGTTTTCTACTAGTATGTGTAATTTGGGATTTTGTTCTTTTGACACCACCTTTGCTCCAGAACTCCATAAAACTATACGGTCAGAAAAATACCATTGTGATAGCATCATAATAACAGACACGATCATTGTTGGAAAAAAGCCAAAACCAAAGTACAAAAGAACTGAAATAAAGACAACATATAATGCACCCATTATGAGATAACATATGAACATTCTAGTTACAAGGCCATGGTCTTGTTGAAACTGGTACGGTTTGTTTGGAAGCGATGACAATTGATTTTATGGCATAATATATATAAAAAGATGAATTAATATCTATCTATCTTTTATTCATAAAACTTTCCATTTTATTCATTGCATTTTCTAAAATTTCTTCATGTGGTAAATACACTATTCGAAAATGATTTGAACCAAATGTGTGTCCAAACCCAGAACCATGAACAGTCAGAATGCCTGTATTGTTTAGTAGATCCAGAACAAAATCTTTGTCATTTTTCCATCTTGTTCCAAGGTCTATTTTTGGAAATACGTAAAAAGCGCCTCGTGGCAGATTACAGGTAATTCCATTAATCGCATTTAATCTTTTTACAATATAGTCACGTCTATTTTTTAATTTGTGTACCATCTGTGGGATATGTTCCTGTGGACCGCGCAATGCCTCTACTGCAGCAATTTGAACTGGAAGATTTGTAGATATACGGACCCTAGCCAGTTTGGGAATATTTACTCGAAGATCGTCTAATTCTTTGCAATTGCTGTTCATACAAATGTAGCCACATCGCCACCCAGTCATTAGATATACTTTAGAAAATCCGTTCAGCAAAATTATAGGCAAATCCTTGGACAATTTTCCAATACCAGAAAATGTGTCATCAAAAACTATTTTATCGTAAATTTCATCACAAATAATGTAGAGGTTGTGCTCTGCTGCAATATCTATTATCTGCTGAAGGCTTTTTGCATCAAATACTTCACCAGTTGGATTATTTGGATTTAAAATACATATTGCTCTTGATTTTGGGGATAGTTTTGACCTTAGGTAGTCAATATCCGGTTTTCCATCATCTTGGATTTTAAACTCTGCTACCGTTCCACCATAAAATTTTACGTAGGAGGCATATGGTGGATAATGCGGTCCGGGCATAAGAATCTCTGAACCTGGTTCAACAATAGAAGCCATAGTCATGTCCAGACCTTCTGACACTCCGTTTGTAACTAAAATATCGTTAATATCAAGTGCAAGTCCTTTCTTTTCTTCTTTTTCTTTTATTGCAGCTCTAAGTTCTGGAAGTCCTTCAGAATCTGTATAATAGTTTTCATCATTTCTAACTGCGTTTATTAATGCATTTTTTATGTGTTCTGGGGTTTTGAAATCAAATTGTACCGGGTCACCAATGTTTAGGTAAATCAGTTCTTTTCCAGTTTTTTGATATTCTCGTGCATATTGAATTATATCACGGATTGCGTATTCTACTTGCCTAGTTCTGTCAGAAATTTTCATGAATGTAATAACACAATAATATATGAGGATAGCCTAGATAATCGTTATGTCTGTTTGTTATTATTTTGTTTAATGTTTGGTGTCTGTTATGTGTATCTGTGTAGTTATATTGGTTAGATTGATTTTAAACTCGGATTACCCCCCCCCTCTCTCTCTTAACGAAAGATCTTTAGCTGTGAATGTCTTATCTCTAATAGAGGATCAGATTCAATAGAAACAGAACGTCCAAAGTAGTAGTAATGTATTCTTTATATCTATATTTTTTGGGTTCAAGTTTAAGAAATACCAATAAAGCACTATCTATTTTCACAGGTCAGAAAAGAAGTTACGTGTCTGTATGAAATTGGATACAACGTGTTGGTACATACCATGCATACAGGAGGAAAAGAGTATCTGCATTTATCAATGATAATTTTTGTCAAAAAAGATTGGCTGGAAACACTACTATCTGTGGATTGCTACCAAACCAGTAAATCATTCTATCCTCGGAATCTTTTAACTAAAGATCTGAGCGTAGAAATATGCTAGTTGCATGGAAATTTATTGAATCATTGATTAGCAAGTATAGACATCATCCAGTCTACTCTGATGGTGGTACCTGGTATCCAGAGGCCTGCATTGCACTGTGACTAAAAAACCATCTGCATTCATCTTATGAAAAAATATCATAGAGAGTCAACCAGTATTTCAAGATCTTGATTGAAAATTTCGATGATTATTATCATTGTGTTAAAAAATAACATTATTTGGTACACATATACAATTATATATCATTCTATGTTCCAACATACAACGATACATTAAAGGATTATTTCACTCCAAAATCAGGAGGTAAAGAGATTATCTTAACTTAAAATTGCAATTTTATCTATACACTAATGAAATAACACCAATATATTAACAAGCTTAAAATTTAGATGTAGAGAAAATATAGTTTTAACATTGTCCAAGATAAAAATAAAAAGTAAGAATAAAGAAAAATGTGTAATTATTATATCTACATTTCCCAGTAAAAATATAATAGAATCAAAGATTAATGATATGATAATAACAAAAAAAATATGCGCTTGTATAAGTTACTTCAAAATAAGATCTTTTTATAGTTGGGAAAACAAAATTGAAAATCATGATGAAATGATGGTGTTATTTAAAACCACAAAAACAAATTCAGAAAAATTAAAAAAAGAAATAAAGACGATTCATCCATACGAAGTACCTGAAATAATAGAATTGGTTGCGTCTGATGTTGAAAATACGTATATGAAATGGATGATAGAGTCTATGAAATGACATTGTTATTGAGATTATCGCAATTGATAACGAAGCAATGCTATAATCCCTCCCAAAGAAGAAACTCGCAGTCCAATATCGGTACTAGAATCCACAGCGTATATTTTGGCTCCAAATTTTTCTGCAGTATTTAATAAAGAGATCAAAGATTCCTCGTCAACATTTTTAAGAACGTTATCAGAAAAAATGATTGATTCTACCGCATTTAACAAGACAGAGCTCGAAACGTCATTAAATCCAATAGAGAATTTCTCTTCATTTCTATTCACATAAAATAATAATTTATCAATTAAAGATGATACTATTGAAATTTTGCTTGAACTTAGAACTTCTTTTAATTGTGACGACCTGAGAAATAAAAAAATTCCATCCTCTCCTCCAGAATCTATCCCTTCAATAATAACAATTTTATTTTTATTTAAAATAGACTTTTCAATCAGATAATTTGAAAGACGTCTTTTTGTTTCTCCCGGTCCGAAGATAATAATTTCATGGTCAGCATCTTGAAGTTGTGAGGAAATAGAATAAGAAATACTATTGAAATAACTTTCCACACTATGCCCAGATTTTGTTGATTCAGCATAGTACTTTCCACTTTTTCCTGAATAGATATTAGGTATGATCTGAAGATGTGTTCCAGACAATTTAGCAACGGATGACTCATTTTGATCAATAGAAATAAGAATATAATTTCCAGAATCTTTAGAATTTAAAATATTTAATTCAAATGTATTCCATTTTCTTTTTTTTTCGAGTATAAAATGAGTTCCTGGGTTAATCATTATAGAATGATTTGTACCTTTTGAAACTAAATCATTATTGGAATCAATAATTATTCCTGAAACTCGTAATTTATCAATCGAATTATCAAGATTTATTTTGTCTACTTTAAGAGAAATTTTTATATGAATTCTTTCTCTATCAGGACGTGAGTATTCTTTATCGTATTTAATAACACGAGTTGTATTAGAAACTATAATATCACCAGGTTCTATAATTCTTCTTAATGCAAAAAGATCGTCAGGTTCTTGGGGAACTATATGGTATGCTTTTCCCGAAAAACCAAGTGTTTCTTTACTTATCATTTACAAGAAATATTTACGTGTTAATTTTAGAATCAGAATAATTTTTTTCTTTTGTATTGATCTTGACATCCTTATCTAAGACTTGTTTCTGTGAATTTTTTAAATAGTCCTCAACCCATTCACGTGTAAGGACACCAGATTCAACTAGATTTACCAAAGCGTTAGCTGATGCTGTACCTTGGACCCTGCCGGATTTCTTACGAACCTGTCTCCACTTTAGTTGTGTGTTTCCGCTTTTTGACGAATAGAGTATTCCCAATACATCCTTGGCATTAACAAAGGTCATCTCCCTTATTCTTTTCAAGGTTACCTTATCTACGGCTTCAATGTAAATTGCTCCAGGTCCTTCTTCCCTTTCTGGAAAAACGTCAAAATCATGAAAATAACTATCAGGAATAAATGATCTGCATGTACTAACAATAATAAATTTTCTAAAGCTTTCTAATGAAGATGTGGTATTAATATTTACCAAGTTAATTTTAAATTTATTTAGTTATTTATCAAGGTTATGAATAATTATTTTTACCCAGATTTGAAAGGAAATTAGGTGTAAACACTACCATAATCTACTTTCTTTATTTCAATCGAAACTTTATCTCCTACCTTTATTCCCATATCTTCGTAATCTTTCATACTAATTTTAAATGTTGGGCCATCAGACTGCATAGCACCTCCCATTCCACCGGAAAACATCTTTGAAATATCACCCATTGCTTTTGGTAAATTTTTCATTAAATCATCAGGAGATGTAAATGTCATAACATTTGGTCCAAATGGATTGAATTTTTTCTCAGAACTTGATTTATAGTCATTTGGGTCTGTAAACGAAATTAAAACATAAGGACCTCCATCACCAGCAGCCTCTATTCTAGAAGCAATAAACTCTTTTTTCATTACAAAGTATATACTATTATATTTCAATTTATAATTTTGGTTTTAATAAAATTAAATTGAAATAAATCAGTTGTCTGTTATTTCATCTATAAATGCGACACTATTGAGTTTAGAAAAGGTTAGGTCTATCTCAGCACCATCATTCATTAACTTTTTCAAATATTTTCCGGAATTTTTATCAGACCACCACATATCACCAAATTCAGAAACAAGAATTGTTTCTAGTTCTTTTGCCCTGACTGCTGCTATTAAATAGCTGGGAACGTACATTACAGATTCTGGTAGTATATGATGGAGCATCCAATATTCTCCAGGTAAATCAATATTAGTAAATTTTTTTACAAGTTTGTTATACAGTGAATTGGTTTTCTTTATTGACAAATGCTGCTTCCAGAATTCCATTTTCATCAAAGAGTTGGCTGCATAGAATGTAACAAAAAATAATTCCATAAAATTAGTTCGTTGTTGAAGTTTTTCAAAAAAAACGTTGTCGATTTTAGTTGTAGAAAGAATGGATTTTAAATAAATTGGATTTTTGGTAAGACGTTCCATTAAAATGGAAAATATTTCTGCTACACCCATAGGTAAAAAATATTTATTCCAATAATCTAGGTCGGGAGCAATTGATGAAGCATGCATAGCATGTCCTGATTCATGAAAACAGCTTTGAATGTCAAAATAAGGATTTTCGCTCTTGTAGAGTATTCGTATATCGGTTGGAATTTTTACAAAAAAACATATCGGTGAGGGATATTTGTTGGGTCTATCAACATTATCAAAAGAAATTCTTGAGAGATTAAAATTCATAGATTTGAGAATTTTTTTCACTTCAACTATTGGATTTATTTTATGAAAAATATTTTCATAGTCAGCAAAAATTTTATTTCTAAAAAAATAAAAATCATCATGATATTCTGCAGCCCTGTTTAAGATTAAGTTTGAGAAAAAATCTAGTTTTTCGATAAAAGGTTTTCGTGCTTTTAAACCTAAACGTTGAACGAATTGATAAAGTTGGTTGTATGAAAATTTTTCATCAAAAAGGTATCCCTTTAGAGGATCAAGATCTAGATGTTCAAAAAATTGATTCTTGCGACTGAATTTTTCATATACATTAGAGATTTTTTTGAATCTGAAATCAATATACGGTGCAATATGATTTGTCTTTATGATAAATTCATCAAATACTTCTTTCCTGAAATTAGAACTATTCTCATAATTATTAAATTGTCTCCAATTACTCCAGTTTACATATTTGTCTTTAAATTTGTGTTTTTTTGTCATAATTTTTTTATTTCTAGTAATATGTAAATTAATTTCTAGGTTTTTGGTATATGAGTTAGCATATGTTTCCAATATATTAGTAATAAGCGATTTAGGTGTATCTTCAGAACAATATTCTTTTAAAAACAATTGTGTGTTTTCCATACGAAGAAAAGATAGTTTTTTTAAAATGTTAATATTAAAATTTAAACCGGCGTATTGTTTGTACTGCTGGTCCGTTTCGGCTATGTAAATATTTTCGTCTAAATTACACCAATATTTATACAAATTAAACACATTTTATCATTCATGCTAATAACTATTTATCCTCTAAAATAATAAATAAATTTCAGAAAGTTTTAGAAATTTGATAGAGCATTGAGGTATACAAAAGAGGCCACACCATGCTAACGAAGAGGGTTTCGTCTTTGTGCCCAATCTATAATGGAACCATCATACACTTTCACATTTTTAAAAGATGCGTATTTAAATTGGAAAAATTTATGAGAGGCCCTTGTCCCAGAATGACAATAACAAATGATCTCACTATTATCTGGTATGTTTTCATTATTGAAGATTTTTTGAAGTTCATCATCTGATAGAAAAATCCTTCCGTTTAGTCCGATGCCTTCTTCCCAATTTTGAAGACGTGAATTAGGAATTCTAGCTTGAAAGTGTTCTTGAGGAGTCCTTGAATCTACAATTATTGTAGATGGGTCATTTAATTTGGATTTAACATAACTTTCATCTGCCCTAATGGAATTATCAATATTGGATACAAAATCAGAATTAATAATTTTGGGTATTTCTTTCGTTATGGGTAGTAAACCTGATCCATGAATTGTACTAAAACCCAAATCTAGGATTGATATATTTTTATGTCCGTGATACAATAACGTCCAGGCAACTCTTGCCAGAGATGGGTCCATAGGCTCACCATATACAACAACATGTTTTGTATCATCTATTCCCATTGAACCAAAAAGATTTTGAGCTTGCATAGAATCTAGAACTAGATTTGAGCCATTATTTGATATACTGATCACTTTTTCTATTGGAAGAGAAAGTGCATTTTCTAAATGTCCAAAACGATAAAGAAAAGTTCCACGAGTATCAACTATGACCAAATCATTATTAAAATTTAATTTTAACCATTCAATACTTACTTTATTCATAAATAAAAAATTGTGTTTACTGCCAACATATATTTTATTTTAGGAAAAGAGAATCATCTAAAATTTACTTTTTGGTTATTCAAAAATGACATTGGGATTTAATCTGTAAGAAATCAATTAACTTTTATGAATTCGTTCAACAAAGGTTGGGTCAAACAGGTTAAAAATAAAAATGGTGCTTCAAATATAATAAAGGATAGTCTAAAATCACAGCAGCCGTTAAAACCTAAAATTGAAGTTGCAAAAAACCGAATCCAGACTCAGAACAGGAAACTGGAGGTCATGCTAGACAAATTAAGAAACAAAGAAAAATATTATTTTGACCAGATAGTTAATTCTTTACAAAATCATGATTCACAGCAGGGAAAAATGTTATCTACTGAACTAGCTCAGGTAAAAAAAACCACAAAAACTATGTCTCAATTAAAATTGGCTATGGAACAGGTGCATTTACGTTTAGAATCAACAGTTGATGTAGGAGATGCCATGTCAGCTCTAGCTCCCGCATTAGGTACCCTTTCAAATGTAAAATCAAGATTATCAAATGTAATGCCTGAATTTGATATAGAACTAGATAATATGAATAATGCGTTTAATGAAATGCTAGTTGATGTTAGCGGTATAGGAAACAACAACAATTCATTCATGTTTAACAATACTGGCGATGATGTTGATAAAATACTAGCCGAGGCAAGTGTAATAGCTGATCAGAGAACCAGTTTAAATTTTCCAGATATACCAAATAATCAATACAATCGAAATAGGTCATCTACCGGCGAGCATACCTTGTAATTTTAAACCATAAATAAAAACTCTGAAATACTCCAATTTTTTTAATAATTAATTGCAAGGATTGTTAAATAAATTTCCAAAGTAGTTTGATAAATCATTAAAAGGATTCCAAGAGGAATTTTTTTCATAATTTACTTTTTCATCTATTTGCGGTAACAATGATGATTTATTGTCGTTTTTATTTTCTGTATTAGAATATTGCATTATTTCCGTTTTATTAGTTATGATTTCAGGTTTCAAATCAATTTCTTCTTTTTGGAGATGCTTTTCGTTTAACGATGTAACAGAAACAAAATTATCAGAATTGTTTTGATATGTATAATTCTCATGTGAGTTTTCATTTTCAGTAGAAATATTATTCATCTCTTTTAAAATGTCGTTAGTATTTATCAGATTGGGAATTTTATTCAAATCAGATAGATCAGAAAGATCGTTTTGACCATTAAAATATTCGCTACCCTGAACATTGACTGGATTGTCTGAAGGTTTGGAATTTGAAGTTGTAATGCTTATGGTATCTTCCATTAGTTTTGACCAAGTATTTCCTATGACCTTATCAATTTCATTTTGAATGTCACTGGTAAATGTATCATTATTAGTTGGAGAGAAGGCCATATTCTGTGCAGATACAAAAGATAATCCATAATAATTAGAGGCAAACAAAAACATGCTCAGAAAAATGATGCTACAAAATTGAATGAAAAAAACATGACTTAAGTGTAACATGATTTTGATTGTATTTATTTTTTTTAAGTAGATTAGTCCAATTGTTCATGGCATATTGTAAATATTGTTATATCAAGATATTTTGAATTATTATAAAAAGATGTTTGATATATGAATAGTAATAAAAAATCTTTGAAAGATATACTAGATGCAATGAAAAAGGTCTTGTTTGATGAAACCAATCTGGCGAGGACAACTGCGTTAAAAGAATTACAATTATCTGAAGAAGGAAATCCTTTTAAAATCCTTATAGGAACCATCCTTTCGGCTAGAACCAGAGATGAAAATACATCAAAGGTTGTTAGAAAACTATTTCAGAGATATAAAAACGCAGAAGAACTGGCATCGGCAGATGTTAATGAAATCAAGGAACTGATCCGCAGTATTGGATTTTTTAACATCAAGGCAGAGAGAATTAAAAAAACCGCCATAATTATTAATGAAAAGTTCAAAGGCAAAGTCCCTGACAATATCGAAGATTTAATAAAACTTCCAGGAGTTGGGAGAAAAACAGCAAATTGTGTTTTAGTCTATGCATATAATAAATCAGTAATCCCTGTAGATATTCATGTTCATAGAATTTCCAACAGATTAGGATTGGTAAATAGTAAGAATCCAGAAGAAACAGAACAGCAATTAATGAAAATCGCAGATAAGAAATACTGGAATGAAATAAATAATATTTTTGTAATGTACGGACAAAATGTTTGTACTCCCATTAAACCAAAATGCAGTATATGCATTCTGAAAAAAAATTGTGAATTTTATAATCAAACATTCAATACCAATTAAAGATAATAAAAGGAAACTATGAATCTCTTTTCTTTTTATACAATAAAATAGCCAATACTCCGCCTACTAGACCTAACATAATAAATGGAAGAAAATAGGTGGGAGAATCGCGTGGATTTCCAAAAAATAACTCAAAATCCATCGTACCGCTATAAACATTATTTATTGAATCAGAATCTTCCTTTCCGTATATAGAAAGTGATGCCAGATTAAATCCATCCAATGACAATCGGTCTATAATTATTCTTTTGCCATTCGTAATTGTTAATCCCTGATTATTTCCATAGCTTATAACCATAGGTTTTTCGGTTGTCCACCCACCTGTAGTAGCTTCATAAATTCGCAAATATCCAGTTGAATTTGTGTTCACACCTACCCAAAATCTAGACTGGTCACCGGACATTCCAACCTCGATAAATTTTTCACTAGGCAACATCTCATTTAATTTTATAATAGTTTTAACTTCCGGAGAATCATAGTAACTTAGATTATTTCTTATATTTAATATCCAATTACCTTCGATAGGAGAATCAAATTTGTAAGTATATGAATTCTTTCTATCAAAATCACCAATATCAAAAGGGAGAGAAAATATTTCACTATTTTTGTTTTTGAATACATGTAATGGCGTGATTGCTGTAGTGGATGGATTTGAATTTATTTGGCCAAAAGAAACAACTGGAACAGATATGGAAAAAACAAGAAAAAACAAAAAAGAGAATAATATTGCAATATTATAGTACATATATATCTGTCCTCTATTGATTAGACATATTAACTTACAAGAGAGATATTTTAGTTATTCTACGAATGGATTTTTGTAAGATAAAATAAGTTTAGATATTTCAGGTCTCATCAAATGTTCTCTAGGTATCTCGCCAGAATTTATCATTTTTCTCATTCTAGTTCCACTCAACTCTTCGTGAAATTCAATAGAATGAGGGCATGTTCTTTCATTTGAATATCCCAGACATTTTTTACAATAATAGAACGCAGGAAAGAAAATCGGTATAATCCCTAAATCTTCATAATCATTAAAAATTTGATGAGCCGCAAAAGGATGATAAAAATTCCCAACTCCGGCATGGTCACGGCCTACAATAAAGTGACTGCACCCAAAATTTTTTCGCATGATAGCATGATGAATTGCTTCTTTTGGTCCGGCATATCTCATTTCCGTATGGAGAGAAACGAAAATAACCCGATTTGCTGGATAATAGTTATTTATTAGTTGTTCATAAGACTGTAAAATAACCTCGTCTTTAAAATCTCCGGATTTTTTTTTGCCAATCAAAGGATTAATAAACAGCCCATCAAAAATATTAAGTGCCGCTTTTTGTAACATTTCATGAGCTATATGTGGAATATTTCGTGTTTGAAAGCCAACTATTGATTTCCATCCTTTTTGTTTTATCTCATGACGAGTTTCTATGGGAGTCATTCTCCTGTAGCGCAAAGAATTGTCTGTTATTTTTTTTAATAAATTAATTTTACCGGATACCAAATAGTCATTCATTTTATTTGTTTTAGATACACCTGGATGTGTGATATCGAGGGTACCGTAAAGTGAGCGGGCTAGATTTTTTTTGTCATAATCAAAAATCTCCTCGACATCAAGGATCGCAAATAATTCATTGTTTATTACGCAATACAATCTCTTTGTAATCTTTTATCTGATTCTTAGTGAGTTCATCTACATCAAGTATAATTGGAATGGTCCACGGTAAACCATTTGTGAGCCTTCCGGTTTTCAATATTGTATCAAAATCATCGGAATTAACGAATCCCTCTAAAGGACTAAAAATGCCATCGGCTATATTTTCGACATCATTTCTTTGGTCGTCACTGACATCTAATGTAAACGTTCCTTCTATATTTTTTCTTTCATCGACTATTCTATTAATTAAAATATTTCCATGTGGTTTTGGAATTTCGTTATTCATGACTACATCCAGTTACAATATGAAATGCCAAATAATATCAACATTATTGATTTTTTGAATTTAGATGTATTCCGCATTCTTTATGGCTGGATTCTTCCCACCACCAACGTCCAGCCCGTGGGTCTTCATCTGATTTTATCGCCCTAGTGCATGGCTCGCATCCAATACTTGGATATCCAGTGTCATGTAACTTGTTATAAGGTACGTCATTTTTATGGATATAATCCCAAACCATTTCATTTGTCCAATCAGATAATGGATTGACCTTGATGATATTGTTATGAGTAGAATCAATTTCTATTTTTTTGATATTGAAACGTGTGAATGTTTGTTCTCGACGCAATCCGGTTATCCAAGCATCAAATTTTTCTAAAGCTCTATTAAGTGGTTTTACCTTTCTTATCTCACAACAAAGTTTACGATTTTCTATACTTTTGTACATTAGATTAAATCCCTTTTCTGCAACCATATTTTCCACTTCAGAAAAGTATGGAAAGTAAACGTCAATGGGTATGGAATATCTTTCTTTAATCTCATCCATTAGATGATACGTCTCTTGATTCAATCTTCCAGTATCAAGCGTAAAAATACGAATATTATTTTTGTCAAGTTTGGATATCATGTCTATTAAAACTACATCCTCTGCTCCAAAACTGGAAGCCAAACCAATTTTTTTCGCGTATGTATTTAATGCCCATCTTAAAATTTCTTCACTTGACTTACTTTCAAATGATAAAGATAATTCGTCAAAACTTTTTAAATATTCAGGAGATAAATTCTTCAAATTATCATTGTTCATAATTATCATTATTTTTATATCTGATATTAATTTGTATAATATTTTATTTTCAATTTGATAATTCAGTAAACTTGAACATGTTAATTATTGTTAATAAATGATTTTATAATATAGCATAAGCAACTAATTTATTTATTTTAAAGATAGTTTTATTAATCTAGTATTTGATAAAGTAAAATAGTAAAGCAAATCGATCGAGTGATAAAAGTGGGACAAGATTTTTGGAATTTGATTAATGAATATAGACAAATAGGATTCGAGCCTTTAAGATTTCTCGGCAATCTTAATCAAATTAACTCCAAATTGTTTTTTTCACAATACGATTTGAAAAAGACTAATATAAAAATAACTCCTAAATGGTATGATTTTTTCCACAAAAATGAAGGAAAAAGTATAGAGGTTACAAGAAGAATATATCCGGACCTTATTAATCCAAAATCACATATTGAAATAGATAGTAAGAAAGCTTGTGTCATTTTTAATATCTCTGAGAATTTGAGCGATTTGGATAAAATAACAGGCATCGATATAGTTCAAAACTTTTTAAATGATTTCCCCACAAAATGTGCAGTCAATAGAATTATTACAAACAAAGCAAACGAAAATAATCAATTTGTTTTGATGGATTTTATAAAATCTCAAAGAGGAACAAAAGTGGGGTATAATTGCATAAATAACTTTATATTAAATATAACCGATATTCGACAACCGCTTGATTCTGAAATACACTCTAACATTAATTTTACTGGAGCCCTAGAGAATTTACTTTTACTTGGTTGTACATCAGAATTTCAATTATTTCCTGCGTATGATGCACCTAATGAGGACACTTTAGATACTATGAGAAAAAATTTTGATAATTTTGCTTTAAAGTATAACCTGGTCGTGGTAGATTTTAGCTCTTTAAAAAAAGGTAGATGGTTTTATGCTTCAACTGCAACTGCTAAAACAGATAATGAATTGCCATTAAAGTATGATGAATTAACCGAAGATATGGAAATAATTTTATCAGATAAATTTGGAACCTTATTACCTATACATATGTTTTATTTTTCCAAAATTGATGATCAAAATATATCAATTTTAGAAAAAAACGGGATAGAATATAATGATTTATGTCAATTAAATGACAAAGTTTTTAATAAAATGAATGAACCCAAATTTTCTTTTGGGAAAATCATTTCAAAATATTGTCCGAAGTATGGAAATAATTTTTCAAAAACATCAAATATTTATGCAGTATTTCCAGTAATGGAATCTGGAATCTATGCGATGAAAGAACTGGCTGAGTATACAAATTCTGAGATCATTATTAATAAAATTCCAATAAAATATGAAGAACTAAGAAGATTTGCAATAAATGAGTTCATTGTTGAAAATACAACGTCGTCAATAAACGGATGTCATTTTATAATTGCGCACAAGGATGTTACAAATTTGATATTAGAGGATTTGAAAAAAATAAATCTCGAACCTCAAATAATAGGAAAAATAGGAAAAAGAGGAGAGCCAAAAATCACACTTGTTAATGAAAATATAAACGACTATACATTATCAAAAAATAAACTAAGAATTTTCAGGGCTAACAAAGTAATAGCAGATAAACAAGATCATTAATAATGTGACTTTATTCCTGATTTGTTTCTATATATTAATCCAAAATCAGTCATCATTTTAAGTTCTTTATTATTAAATACAGTACCATCTGTACAAACTAATTTATCATTAATGCAACAGCTTGCACAAATGCCTACCCCACATTTCATATATCTTTCAAGACTTGCTTGTAAGGACAAATCATAAGAAATAGAAATATCATAAACTTTTTTCATCATCAATTCTGGTCCACATGTATATGCCATATCAAATTTATCATGTTCTAGAATTTTTATTAATGCATCTGTAGGATAGCCTTTAATTCCAAAACTTCCGTCCTCGG
This sequence comes from Nitrososphaeraceae archaeon, assembly GCA_013114725.1. GTDB lineage: Archaea > Thermoproteota > Nitrososphaeria > Nitrososphaerales > Nitrososphaeraceae > QCWD01. The sequence goes on from QCWD01000002.1 coordinate 43,087, forward strand.
TGGTTACTATTATTTTGTGTTTTGTATTTTGAAGAATTTTTTTTGCAAAATTATAAAAAAGTATTTCAGGCTTTGATCTTGCACCTATAATTAAAGTACAAGAGATTTGCATTTTGTTTAGTATTACTGATAGGCGCATAAGAGGAACAAGTCCTGTACCACCTCCAATCAAGATCACCTTTTTTTGTTTCTTTGAAACTCTAAAATAATTTCCATATGGACCTCTTATTCCAATAACGTCACCTTTTTTCTTTTGAAATAGAGCAGTTGATCCTATTCCATACTTTTTTACGGTTATGGCGGCATTATCATTTGTATTAGATACCATAACACTCATAGGCAATTCCTCTACTCCAGGAATCCAGACCATCAGAAATTGTCCCGGTTTTGCTTTAAAAGAAAGATTATCTTGAAAGATAAGAGTTTTTACGTTAGGAGTTTCTAGTGTATCCTCACATATAGAAACAATCCTATGGGTATCAATATTTGTGTGCATTACCAATAATCTCCATGATATTTTTCAAATCCTTCTTTTTAATATAGTCCATTATACCTTTTTTTATTTCTTTAAAAACTGACATTCCAAGATACCCTATTGAACTTCCAATTTGAACTGCCGAAGACCCTGCTAACATATATTCAATCACATCTTCCCAACTAAATATTCCACCACAGCCTACGACAGGTATGTTCAGGTTCTTTGATATTTCATAGACACTACGAATCCCAATTGGTTTGATAGCCTTTCCTGAAAGTCCCCCAAATTTATTACTAAGGATTGGTCTTTCCGTTTTAATATCAATTTTCATTGCACGAATTGTGTTAATTGCTGTTATTGCATTAGCTCCTGCGTCCTGCGCTATTTCTGCTATTTTTACGATATTGGTGTTTCCAATGCCTATCTTTATAATTACTGGTTTGGTAGTCACGCTTTTGATCCTTTTAATAATTCGGTATACCAATTCGATATCATCGCCGACTTCCATCCCCATTTTCGCTACGTGAGGACATGAAAGATTTACTTCATAACCTAAAATACAAAGTTTATCAAATTTTTTAATTAATTTAGGAAATTCATTCTCTTGTGATCCTACTAAACTAACTAGTAATGGAACATCATTATTTTTAATTTCATTGGAGAAAGAATCAGAACCAGGATTGGATAATCCAACTGCATTAAGAAAATTGAAATTTTCAAGAGGAACAACGGTAGGGCCACGATATCCTTCCATTGGATTAAGACTTATCGATTTACTTACAATTGCGCCTACTTCAAACTCATGGTAAAGCCTTGTAAATATTTCTTGTGAGATTCCCAAAAAACCTGAAGCCAAAATAAGTGGATTATCAAGAGAAATTCCGGCCAGATTAACGGCAAGTATATCTTTTGTTGATCTTTTCAAGTAATAAATGGAATTTAATTTAGTAAATATTAGTTGTTCGATCAGGTTTATTTTATACCCACAATACGTAATTACTATAAAAAATATAATATAAAATTGATATAATCATATAAAAATAATTTTACAGGATATTATGATTTCTTAACCATTATATATTGTAAGTCAAGATTTATTATAAAACAACCAATGTCGAGATTTTTTGATCCCCATATTCATATGTATTCTAGAACGACAGATGATTATGAAGCTATGTCAAAAGCAGGTATTGAAGTAATAGTTCAGCCATCGTTCTGGTTAGGAAGTCCAAGAACTTCAGTAGGATCGTTTATTGATTATTGGGAACATATGATCTCATTTGAATCTTCCAGAGCAAAAGAATATGGTATAGAACATTTTGTATGTATATCAGTTAATCCTAAAGAAGCGATAGAAAGACCACTTGCAGTAGACGCTATGAAACCAATGATCAATTTTTTGAATAGAGATAGAGTAGTAGCCATTGGTGAAATAGGATATAACTTAATTAATGAATTGGAAGAAGAGATTTTCATTCATCATATGGAAATTGCGTTTGAAAAAGATATGTTAATGATGATTCATCTGCCACATGAAAACAAAAAAGTAGGAATGGAAAAAATAGAAAACATATTTGTATCTGGAATTGGAAAAAAATACGATCGAAACAAAATCCTAATTGATCATAATACAGAAGAAACTATAAAAAAAACATTGGAATTAGGTTTATGGGCAGGATTGTCAGTATATCCTCATACAAAACTAAGTCCTCAACGTGCAATAAACATCATCAACGAAAATGGCTCAGATAAGATAATGATAAATAGTGCTGCAGATTGGGGAATTTCAGATCCATTAAGTGTCCCACTTGTTGCTCGCGAAATGAGAATGAAAAGTATTACAAGAAACGAAATAGAAAAAGTGACCTTTTATAATGCCTATGAATTTTACAAACAATCTACAAAATTCACTTGGAAACCATGAGGAATTAGTTATATATGAAATTAGCATTTAGTACAAATGCATTTAAAAAATATAGATTAGAAAAATCAATTGAGATTATAGGAAATATCGGTTATGAAGGTGTGGAATTATTATGTGATATACCTCATGCATATCCTAAAAATATGAATGAAAGGTCAATTCAAAATTTGAAATTTTTAGTAGAAAAGTCAAAAATGAAAATATCAAATCTTAATGCATTTACTCTGTATGCTATATCTGATGTTTATCATCCATCATGGATAGAACATAATGATAATTTTAGAAATATCAGAGTTGATCATACAATAGAATGTATAAAGATGGCAAAGAAACTTGGTGCAAAAAATATTTCAACTGAACCAGGAGGGCCGATTTATGAAAATAATGTTAAATTATCAAATGGAGAAATAAAGGAGTTAAAGAAAAAGTTCTTTCTAGGAATTGAGGAAGTATTGCCATTTGCAGAAAAGGAAAAAATAAAAATTTTAATTGAACCTGAGCCAAGTTTACTATTAGAAAATTCTAAAGATTTTTTAGAATTTATGAAAATGTTTGGTCCTTCGGATTATTTGAAATTAAATTTCGATATAGGACATTTTTATTGTGTTGGAGAAAATCTTGAGGCAACAATATACAAATTGGCAGACTACATAGAGCATTTTCATCTTGAAGATATAGGAGAAGATAGGGTACATAAACATCTTATTCCAGGAACAGGTTCTATAGATTTTCAATCGGTGTTTAAAGCCATAAATGAAATCGGATATAGAAATTTTGTTACTATTGAATTGTATCCGTATCAAGATAACCCTAAAGAAGCGGCTGAAAAATCATTCGGTTATATTAAAAAAATTTTATCCGATATATGATCTTTATAATTTAAGAATTTAAGAGAGGTTATTAAATAATATTTTTATCCCAAAACTCTAATAATGGGAACAAGAATATACCATATATGATTTCAACTACCAAATCGATAAAATATCTAAGATATAGAGATTTTGAGGATTTATTTAAAATTATTTTAGCTCATTCACAATCTGCACTAGGTTTAATTCCGTTGGTATATCATGTAAAACTTAATGACATAGAGATATTGTTTATCCAAAATGGACCTCTTGGTAATGGAACAGTTCATTTTATTATTTGTAAGGAGGAAGTGAAAGGGAGATTCATAGATTTGCACAAAATGACAGGGGAATACAAATTTGTAGATGTAATAGGTTCTGATACCAAATCAATTTATGTACCAGTTTTAGAATTGGAAAAAACAACATTACAGTTTCCCATCCAATAGATAAAAGAGATAATTGTTAAATACAATGTAATTTATTGATGGATAATGATATATCCAAATCCAATTTTTAATTTGAAGAGATATGAATTATTCTGAATTAATAACTGAATTAAAAAATTATAAAAAATATAATTTAACAGATGAAGAGAAATCTTTTATATATAAATTAATTACTGGACATGAAAGAACATTTAACATAAAGTCGTATTTAAGAATCAAGAATCAGGAAACAAATTCTAGAGGTATTAACGAGAGAGCATTAAATCTTGAAAAGTATAACTTTATTGAAAATACAAAAGGAAAGTTCCTTACAAAAAGTACGAATTACAAAATAACATCATATGGTATTTTTTATATATTAACAAACATTAGCAATTATCCACCCCAATTTTTATCAAGATATAGTGAAAATATAATTCTGCAATCATTGTTATTTCAATATTTTGATACAGGTACAATAAATTCCTGTACTTCAGAATTTTATTCCATAGTTACACATTATTTAAAACAATGTACTAATCTGTTAAGTAATTTATTTGGAGAATTACTCAGTCAGGAGAATAATAAAGAGGATAAAGAGAAAAAAATTTTAAAAAAAATAGAAAAGGAATTGACATTTTATGCCAAATATTTGGTATTTAGAATAGTACTAACATACAGTGATTCTAATTTATTAGAGTTTGATAGAAACGTCACAGATGATACAAAGGTAATAATTTACGAGATGGAAAACAAGATGAAATTATTACTCTCCAGAGATAGTAAATTTATCAAGCAATTAGAGATCGTCAATAAAGAATTTAATGAAGGATGTAAAGAAATTTTTGAAAATAACAGACTTAATGAATCATTATAAAATTTTATAATGTTTTTAAAAAAGTATTGATTTTTTGATATTCCGGTATGAAAAAAGAAAAGTCATGAGCAAAGCCGAAAATAAAAGGATTCCTGTTGATAAATGTATTGCAACCAATATTGCATGTAATTTTGAATTGACTACCAACATTCCCATTAAAATCTGAATGATTACTAAAATACATGCAATTATTGCAGGCTTTTTTACATTTTTCACGTTTCTTTTAATTGAATATAAAGTGGTAACAAAAATTAATATTCCAGTTACAATAACAAGAGTCCTATGCACATGTTCAAAAAAATATTCTGGAGGGGGCAAGTTAAAACCATTTGGACATAAAGGCCAATCAGGACAAGATAAACCCTGATGTGATGAGGATATATAAACTCCAAGTAGCATGACAGAAAATAATAAAGACAATGATAGAAATGATAGCCAAACTAGTGATCTTGATATTGAAATCTGTTTATCCATTTGAGATGTAGATAAAATAAGATTGTTATTAATCTTGGGATCTAGATAGTTGTAAAAAATTTCAGATATGATTTAGCATAGTTTATTTTCTCCTTGGAAGATTCCACCCATACTTCATAGAGATAAATCTAAACAAAATAATGATCCCAATTCCTATCAAACTGGAAATATTATAGTCCATTCCAATATACAACAACATAAAAAAGATAGTGATTCCTATAAATGAAGAAGTAACGTACAACTCCTTTACAAAAATAAGAGGAGTTTCATTTACCAAGATATCTCTAATAATACCTCCACCAATTGCGGTAATAATTCCTGATAAGGCCATAATAATATAATTGAGGCCAAATAAGTTAAATGCGATGCCTGACCCTATTATACTAAAAACACCTAAACCGATAGCATCTAGTTTTATGAACAGGTCTTTATATTTTAATAAAGGATATATGTAAAATGTCAAAATTCCTGTCAATACGGTCATAATTATATAAAAAGGATCAACAAAGGCATAAGGAGGAATTTTTCCTAATAATACGTCACGCATTACTCCACCAAAAAAACCGGTTATACTCGATAATACAATAATCCCAAATAGATCATATTTATTCTCAATCGCTTTAAATGCACCAGTAAATGCAAAAATAATGGTACCGATAAGATCGAGAACATGGATAAAAAAAGGTAATGAAAAAAAGAAATCAGACAAAATAATTATTATTATGAAAAAATATTATTAATATTAAGTTATATTATTGACAAATAGTAAAATTTCATCAAATAAATAAAATTAAGGTTAACAAGTCATTGGATAATGGTCTGGTTTTGTTCCCGCATAAATTGAGTCAAATAGTAAGGTCCTCCGGAACCTTTACCTGTTGTGCCTGAATCTTTCCAACCACCAAAGGACTGACATCCTACCATTGCACCAGTTGTAGAACTATGAGGTCTATTTACATAAACAACTCCAGATTCGATTGATGTTAAAAATTCATTGATTTCGGATTTATTCTTGCTGTAAAGGCCAGCTGTCAATCCGTACTCTGATGAATTACATTTTTTGATCGCATCAGAAAATTTTTCATAACCAAATACGCATAAAATTGGTAAGAATAATTCTTGTTTAAAATGAATATGATCGGTGTTTTTTTCATCAACTTTAATAATCGTGGGTTCCACATAGTAACCAAATTTTAATTCGTTGTCTTTTTTTATCGAGCCACCGAGCAGTACTTTCCCATATTTCTGTACTAATTTCATATATTTGATATACCTTGAATAAGATTCTGAATTTATCACTGGACCCATATAGGTTTGAGAGTATAACGGATTTCCAACTTTTATTGATTTTGTCTTTTCAACCAAACTTGAAATGAATTTTTCTTTAATATCATTTTGCACGTATATTCTGGAACATGCACTACATTTTTGACCAGAATAAGAAAACGCGGCCTGCATTACTCCAGAGGCAGCCATGTTTATATTTGCATTCTCTGTTACTATTGTAGGATTTTTACCACCAAGTTCAGCGATAATTGGTTTTGGTTTTATCATTATCGATTGCTGCATTAATTTATGACCTGTTTCTTTAGAACCTGTAAAAGCAATGCCAGAAATTTTTGGATTTTCAACTATTGTTTTACCGATTTCTTCACTATTTCCGGTAATATAGTTCACTACCCCAGGAGGTAATCCATTTTCGATCATAATTTCAATTATTTTATAACCTACAATAGGTGTAAGACTAGAAGGTTTAATTAATACGGTATTACCTGTTATTAAAGCTCCTACACTCATACCAACTAAAATAGCAACTGGAAAATTAAACGGAGAAATAATTGCCCATACCCCATACGGTTTCATAACACTTTTGTTATGTTCTCTTTTATTATTACTATTTGTATCGTTTATAAATCCGTTATTTCTTTTTAATTGATCACAATAATAAAGAATAAAATCTATTGCTTCATCAACGTCGGCCATAGCTTCAAGTCGATTTTTTCCGTTTTCATATGTCATCAATGCTGTCAGTTCAAATTTTTTTGATCTCATAACATTGGCAATTTTAGTGAAAAGTTTTACTCTAGTTTTATAATCTAGACTACCCCAACTTTTAAATGCCTTTTCTGCACAATTAATTGCATCAATAGTATTATTTGAAGTACATTTTTGTACCTTTCCCAAAGATATCCTACTATCAATAGGAGAAATTACTTCAGAAACATTTTCGGTAGTAATTTTTTTATTATCTATAATTAAGGGATATATTTGTCCAAATTGAGAAGATATCAACTTTGTAGCGTAATCATATTTTTGATCAAATAGTTTTTCCTTACCTTGTTTAACATATTTGAAAAATGTTTGTTCATTAGAAAATGTCATAAGATATAATCCAGATTCGCTCTTAAAAATATTTGTAAATATTTGAAAGGAACCAGCCCAGAGATTTTATACATTAAAAATAGTTTGTTTAATGTGAATAATTAATAATTTAAATGTGATTACCGTGACTTACAATTTAGGATTTTGAATAATTTTACAAGGAAAAAGTCAAATAAAATGATAAATGATTTTAAGAAGATAATTTATGATTCAACTTTCTGTTACAATTTGGTAATCAGAAATGGTGAAGGTTGCATAATTGAAGATATTGATGGTAACAAGTATATTGATTTCACATCCAATATTGCGGCATCACCATTAGGATATGCGCATCCTGAGGTCATGAGAGTATTAAAAGAATATGCAAATAACGGCGTGAATAAAATAGCAGGTCAGGATTTTTATTGTGAAGAACACTTTCAGATTGCAAAAAAATTATTATCAATTTCTCCTAACGGTTTTAAAGCTTTTCTAGTCAATTCCGGTGCTGAAGCGGTAGAGAATTCATTAAAACTTGCGTACAAGAAAAAAGGTCCTTTGCCTGGAATATCTTTTGAAAAGAGTTTTCATGGTAGAACTCTGGGAGCATTAAGTGTCACATCAAGTAAAGATGTACAAAAAAACAATTTTCCTGAACTTCCAGTTAAACGATTAAAATTCTGCACAAATGAAATAGATCCAGAGATAGATAGAATAGAAAGAATAATAAAAAATAATAAAATTGCGTTTATCATAACTGAAATAATTCAAGGAGAAGGAGGAATATTTATTGCAAGTAATAGATTTATCAAAGAAATTTCAAAGATAGCAAAAAATTATGATGTACCACTAATTTTTGACGAAGTACAAACTGGATTGGGTAGAACGGGCAAATGGTGGGCATATCAACATTATGGCGTATTACCAAATATTATAACGACTGCAAAGGCGTTACAGGTAGGTGCTGTAACTTTCGAAAATAAATATGATCCTATGGAAAGAGGAGTATTATCAAGTACTTGGGGAGGTGGCGGTAGAATAGACATGGCAATAGGGGCCAAAATGATCGATGTAATAGAAAGAGATGGTCTACTAGAGAATTCCTGTAAAATGGGAAATAAAATAATAAAACAATTAATGGAATTTACTGGCCAAGAAATCATCCATGATGTTAGAGGAAAAGGTTTGATGATAGGAATAGAAGTCTCAAAGCAAGATTTTCGAGACAAGATAATTTTGAATTTGTTTAAAAAAGGGCTATTGGTTTTGCCTGCCGGAGAAAAAACGATTAGAATACTTCCCCCTTTAATAATAGATGAAAAAACTATCTCAGAAGGATTGGAAATATTTCATCAGGTAATAAAAAAATTTAATAGATAATTTAATTTCTGGTAAAAATCAATTAATAGGAAGAATAGTCGTTTCCAAGAATTGCAGATGCAATTTTTAATTCCAAGACTTCGTTAGTTCCTTCGTAAATAGTCGTCGCTCGAGTATCTAAAAAATGTTTTGCAACCCTAGAAGTTTTTTTGTATCCTGCAGAACCAAAAATTTGAATTGATCGATTTGCACAATCAAATGCAGTATTAGTTGCATGAAATTTTGCTATAGCAGCTAACCTATCAGCTTCAAATCTTAATTTTTTGTAAATTTCGTTATCTCGATTCAACTTTGAAATCCATGTTTTATTATTTGTCTTAAATTCTATCAAATATTCATGTAATTTTTGTCTTGCACAACCTGCTCTATAAACTAACCATTTTGAGGTTTCTATCGAAATTGCTATTTGGGAAATATGATGTTGAATCAATTGTTTTTTGGCTATAACAGAACCATGTTGTTTCCTTGATTTACTATAAGTTACTACTTCATTAAGGCAATCTTGCATTACACCGATAGATCCCGCGGCTACACTTAATCGCCCGTCGATTAAAGCACTATATGCTATATTCAACCCTTGACCTTTTAAGCCAATCAGGTTTTTTTTTGGAATAATACAATTATTGAAAAAAATTTCTGCATTTTTAACCGTAAGCAATCCCATTTTATTTTTCATTTCAATGGTTTCGATATTTTGAGAATCCATTTCAACAATAAATGCAGAAATTTTATTAGTTCCCTTTTCTCTTGCATATGTTGTTATTATTTTTGCAAATGTACCATTTCCAATCCAATGCTTTTTTCCACGTAAAACAAAATAAGTTCCACAATCTTCATATTCAGTTACCAAAGATGCGGGGTCACTTCCCGCTTCTGGTTCTGTTAGGGCAAATCCCATTATAGATTTGCCATTTGTTGTATTTGTCAAGTATTCTTTATTTTGTTCTTCGTTACCCCAATTTTGAAGTACGAGTTGTCCTATTGAGGTATGAGCGGATAAAAACGTCCGTATAGAACTTCCTTCCTCTCCGATACGTTCAATTGATAAAAGATATGTTAGCATATCATAGCCAAGACCGCCATATTGTTTTGAAATAGGACATCCAAGCATTCCAATTTTATTAAATTCAGGTATAAGTTTTTCATTAAATTTTTCTAAAAGATAGGATTCCTCTTCAAATTTTCGTAAATTTCTACATGAATTATCAACTTTGGATATAAAATCAATTTGAGATTTACTCATCTCAAAATTCATTCTTGATAAATTCAGATAATCTTTCATAAACCTATAATAAATAATAAGTATAAAAATTTAAAATCGTAAAAAAAAGACTCAACATATGTTATATATATCTAATTTACAAAATAAATAATTGATAATCACATGGATCTTTCTAGAAACATAGTTTATCTTGAAATAATGATAATAGCATCTATTTCAACGATAGCAGTTATATACTCAAACCAGTTCGAGATTTTTGCCCAACAATTAGGCGATGGCCATAACATGCCAACATCAAGTATTGGAGATAGACAAATAATGTTTAATTTTACAACTGAACCATCCGAACTAAAAGCGGGATCTCAATTATTTCTAGATTTTGCATTAATGGACAACAAAACTGGAGAAAATGTACCACATACTACATATCTTACTAGTATTTTAAAGGATGAAACAAGACTATTTACTGGAACGTTACATTCACATGATGGTCAAATAAAAGTACAATTTGTACCATCTGAAATAGAATCATATAAAATTAACGCAAACTACGATTTGCTATCAGCTAGTTATGTTTCGGATTTTGGCAGTCCTATAAAAGTGGATGGAAATGTATTTCTGACACCGGGAGATTACACAGTGATAGTAGAAGTAACAGGAGTTGATTTTGATAATTTATTCTTACCAGAGCCAATAAAATATGAATTTCAAATCAAAGTCAATCCGTAAGGATTAATAAAAATATAGTACTGACGAAATAATAAAATAAATTATTTTTTGACAGTTTAGTCTCAATATAATTTGAGGTTGCAAGATACATTACTTAATTTCTTTTGACTAAAATAATTAAATCAAATGAAAGAAAAAGAATGAATCGATGACGAAACAAATTACATCGATTTTATTCATTTCTTTGCCGATAACAATTACTATGGGAATATTATTTCCTTCTATTGGTAAGATATTATCACATAATCTATTACTAATGTTAGCGATATTACTATTTTTAAATCTTTTAAAATTAGATTTAAAAGATCTCTTGACTTTTTTCCTAAAACCAAAATTTTTATTATTATTTACTTGTCTGAAGTTGATAATAATACCATTATTTTTTTTGTGGGTGTTTAATTTAATTTATCCAAGCATGTCTTTGGCAGTTTTTTTATTAGCTGGGATTTCCACTGGATTAGGAGCACCATTTGTGGCAAATTTTACTGGAGCAAAACTATCAATTGTGGTAGGAACCACAATAATCAGTTCATTATTTGTACCTATAAGTTTACCTACTTTAACATACATAATATTTCAAGAAAATTTTTCTATTCCCTATCTTGAAATGATTGCTTTATTATTTTTTGCATTGATATTGCCATTAATGGTCAGTTTCCTAAGTCAAAAATATTTACCAAAATTCATAACAAAATTAGAGAAATGCTCCTTTCAGTTATCGATTGTTTTGATAATAATTATAAACTATACAGTTTTTTCTATGTATTCGGAATTATTTACATTAAATCCCAAACAAGTAATTATTACTTTGTTTATTGCATCAACTCTATTCATCATCTTTGGAATAATAGGATTTTATTTTGTAAAAATAATTAAAAATTATTCTAGAGATGAGCAATTTGGTGGATTTATTAGTATGGCATATATAAATAATCTTGTCGTAATAGTTTTTACTACGAATTTTTTTGATTGGCAAATTGCGGCATTAGCTGCTATGTATAATTTACCATACTACATTGGAATAATTGTGTTAAGAGAGATTAGTGAGAAGGTTTATGGAAAAAAGTTGTAACAATACAATCTATTTTAAAGAATTATGAACAAAATGCAAGAAATAGATAAAAAAAAATAGAAGGTAATACAAACTACCAATACCAGAGATGCATAGTTTAAAAATACTTATTCTAATTATGGCAGTAGCAGTTATTGTACCGGTACATGAAAGTTTTTTTGCTAAAACGCATGCGTTCAACGAACCAAACTCAGATATCGGTAGCAAATCACTTAATACATTATTTGAATCGGTGAAGAATTCCATAGTACAGATAACAAAATCTATTCCTTCCACTAATCCAGCAGATCCTATCAATGAAAATAAAACTTCATTAGGAACAGGATTTATATACGATAATCTAGGTCACATTGTTACAAACAATCATGTAGTAGAAAATGCAAAATTAGTTGATGTAACATTTATGAACGGTGACAGATATGTTGCAAATGTTACCGGTACAGATTTGTATAGTGACCTTGCTGTGATTAAAATTATTGATAATACGACGTCATTACCGCAACCACTATTAATTGGAAATTCTTCTGAACTTAGAGTTGGTGACCAGGTAATAGCTATTGGAAATCCGTTTGGATTAGAAGGCTCAATGACTACAGGCATAGTTAGTCAAATCGGAAGATTATTGTCAGTGGATCAAAAAGGATTTTCAATACCAAATGCTATCCAAACTGATGCCCTTATAAATCCAGGAAATTCAGGAGGTCCGTTGTTAAATACAAATGGCGAAGTTGTGGGAGTTAATACTGCGGGTATTTTTCCTAGTGGAATTGGTTTAGCAGTTCCATCAAATGCAGTAACTAAAATAATTCCAATTTTGATCAAGGATGGAAACTATTCACATCCTTGGTTAGGCATTACAGGTAGCACTGTTTCAAACGATATTGTAAAAAGAGAAGGATTAGATAAGAAGGTTAAAGGAATTATTGTGGATTCAATTATAAAATCAAGTCCAGCAGATAAAGCAGGCATAAATGGTACTATAATTAATCAATACAGGGAAAAACATGGAGGAGATGTAGTTATAGCAATGGATGGAAAACAGATAATAAAGATCGAGGATTTGATTTCATATCTTGAGACTGATAAATCTGTAAATGACAATATTACCTTATCTATAATCAGAGATTCTAATTTGATAAACAAAACCATACAGTTAGAGGAAAGACCTAAGAATAATGCTACAAAATAAAGATATTTGGTAAATAATGTTAGATTATACTAACATTTATTTACTTGTTTAACAAATATAAATACATCTATACATGAAATTATCACTAGTAACTTTTGTTATAATAGTACTTAACATAACCATATTTCTTAATATTAATTCAGTTAAGACTAGTTTTGCTGATGATTTTGAAAACAGTATCACCAATAGACATGTTACAGGCTATAATATCCCAAAAACAACAGGAGAAATACTTGATCCCACAACATCATCCATAAAAGAAATTGACGGTGTGATAGAGCCTAATAAATATCTGAGAGAATTTAACTATGGCAAAGTATCTGTATTAGAAAATGGAACTACGTTAAGAGAATTTACGTTGATTGCAAATGATAATCTAATAAAAGAAATTTCTCCTGGAGTATATTTTAATGTATGGACATTTAATGGAACAGTCCCCGGCCCCACAATTAGAGCCACAGAAGGAGATATAGTAAAAATAAATTTTGTTAATAATGGAGCAAAATTTCATACATTTCATACACATGGAATTCATAAATCAGAAATGGATGGAGTTTTCGAATTAGTAGGTCCTGGAGGAAAGTTTACGTATGAATTTATTGCAGAACCATATGGGATATTTCCATATCATTGTCACGTTCAACCATTAGAGGAACATATAAACCATGGATTATATGGAGCCTTCATAATTGATCCCAAGACACCAAGAGAAACTGCTGATGAATTAGTAATGATAATGAATGGATATGATACCGATTTTGATATGGAAAATAACTTTTACACGGTTAATGGTATCCCATACTATTACATGCATCATCCTATACAAATTGAAAAAAACAAATTGATAAGGATCTATCTTGTAAACATGCTAGAATATGATCAAATAAATAATTTTCATTTACATGCCAATATGTTTAATTTTTATAATAGTGGAACAAAGAAAACGCCTGATCTATATACAGATATCGTAACTATGAGTCAGGGTGAGAGAGGAATTATAGAATTTAGTTATAAATATCCCGGAGCTTATATGTTTCATGCCCATAAAACAGAGTTTGCAGAAAAGGGATGGATGTCATTATTCATGGTGAAAGATATGCAAAATTCGAGTAAATTTGTAAATAGTAATAATTGAATATACGGAGATAGATAAATACAATTGAACTATGATGAACAGAATAGTTTAACTCTAAAGATTAGAAACATAATACTTATTTTTATTCCAATAATAATTATGTTTCTAATGATAATTTCATTATTTGGACCATTTGGTCAATCACTTTTAAATATTGGAATAGCCTTACCAAAAATAGATATAGAGAAAGTTGAATTTTATGAAGATAATACAATTTTTGCTTTTGTAAGAAATGTTGGACAAAATACAATAAACATTTCACAAGTCGATATCAACGATAGAATTTTACCTGCAGTAATCGAACCAGATAGAAGTTTGCAAAGATTGGAAGGATCAAAAATAATCATTCCTTTCTCATGGAACAGAGGAGAAAGTTACGAAGTAGGAGTTACTACTGATGATGGTACTAGATTTAGCAAAATTGTTAGTGCAGCAATTGAAACTCCAAAAATAGGTCTATCACAATTTGGTGCATATGCATTAATTGGAATATATGTAGGAGTAATTCCGGTTTTTGCAGGATTGTTATGGTATCCAATTATGAGAGGTCTTGACAAAAACAAATATAATTTTATTATGAGTATCACCGTGGGATTATTGTTTTTTTTAGGAATAGATGCAATGATAGAATCTAACGAATTAGCTGTAAAAAATTTTCCTGATCCATCAAAGATCCAATTATTAATAATAATAACAACATTAATTTCTTTAATTAGTCTTATTTTCATATCTAGTAAACTAATTAAAAAGAAAAGTAATCGTAATGAAAATCATGATAAAAACAATGTACATGAAGTAATTAAATCAGACAGAGCAGTGGAATCAGAATCCAAATACTTGAATCCGTTTTCATTATCACTTATGATATCTATAGGAATTGGATTACATAATTTCGGGGAAGGATTGATAATAGGTTCGTCCATATTGCTTGGAGAACTAGCACTTACTATATTTCTCATAATAGGATTCACTATTCATAATACAACTGAAGGATTGGCAATAGTTTCTCCATTATCAAAAACAAAATCGAGGAATATTAAGAGACTTATTATTTACGGATTGATAGCAGGCATCCCAACAATAGGTGGTACGTGGATAGGAGGTTTTTCATTTTCTAATCTAACTACAATATTATTTTTAGCTGTAGGGTCCGGCGCCATATTTCAAGTAATATACTATATTACAATTGATTTAATAAATAAAAATAAAGATATACTTTCCAATGGTTACATAATTAGTGGTTTTATTATTGGAATTATTTTCATGTATGCTACAGGCATATTCTTATAATTGTAAAGTGATAGTGGCATGAATAAGAATATAGGACATTATAAAAAGATAAATCAAGGAAGTAATATTCTAAATAATAATTTGGATATTACAAGGTTAGAATCCATAAAGAATGCGAATTCTTCCAAGAAAGTATATGACAGTACTGCAAGAATGGAGGATTACTTAGAGGTAATATTCGAATTAGTACAGAATAAAGGTTATGCAACAACTGTAGATATTTCCAAATATTTGAATGTAAGATCACCTAGTGTTACAAAAATGGTACAACGATTAGACGAAAACGGATTATTAGAATATGAAAAATATCGCGGTATTAGATTAACAGAAAAAGGAATACAGATTGCAATAAGCACTCGTAAGAAACATGAATTGTTGTCAGAATTTTTTCGATTAATTGGAGTAGATAAAGAAACAGCAGACAAAGATGCAGAAGGACTTGAACACCATTTACATCCGGAGAGTATCAAGAAACTTGAGAAATTTGTAAACTTTTTAAAAAAAAATCAAGAATTATTTAATAATTGATAATGAAAGAAAATTCAAAAATCGGTTTTGTAAAAATCATCATGTATTAACAAATTTATCATTCTATGAACATTATACGCAATACACCTTTATCAATTCCTTATTTTGCATTCTTATTATAAATGGCATAATGATACATTCACTTGATGTATGTTTTGCATACTCTGAGTGACACAATAGTTTCATCTACGTCACTCTGGTCATATAGAATCTTTTGTATCAATTTTTATTACATTTGCATATTTAGAGTCGTCCATACCAGTGTCCTCATACAATGGATTTGTGTCCAAGCAATGGAATAATGGTCATTGCCACCACTTCTTAGTCCAGTCGACATATGAAATATTAAAAGGATTTGAATTTATGTCGTAGATTAAATTAGAAATGTCAAGATTTGTGCTATTTACAAATGTAGTTTTATGGAAATTTCCCGCACCACATGTCCTTAAATTCACAGAATTTAAAAGTAAAATTAAAATCATTATAAAAAACTTGTAACCTGAAAAAATTTTCTCATCATAAACACTAAACAAATTAAATTTAATGAACTTTATTCTTTCCCAACCATGAATGTTATATATTATTAAAGGCTTGTTAAATTCATAAGAGATAGAATATTAACAATAATGATAATGTTTTTATTTCAAAATTTGTGTTAATAGGAGTAAGATTTATAATTTTAGTATATCAAAATAGATATGTTAATGTAGGATAATTTTCACACCGCTGTAGTTTTCTAGCCTAAATTTTTTTTCATGATATCATGTTACATCGTTACAAAAACAGTATCCAAAAAAATCGATATCGGATATTTTATAATAATAGTGGACGTTCTATTTCTTTCAAATTTGATAGTCACAGATAAGAAATAGGACATTCAAAGCTATAGATCTTTTGTTAAATTCACAGAATCCGAAAAAGTGATATTGTTCTTTAGTTCGGTATTTTTATGATTGATTTTGTTTCAGATTCTTCAGATAATGTTACTGAAAAAAAAG
>QCWD01000066.1 GCA_013114725.1 Nitrososphaeraceae archaeon
TTCAATTCCCCGGTAAACACTTTAAATAAAACAAAACAAAAAATTAAAAAGATATCTTTGGCTCGTATCTTCCAAATACGGTTCCAAACGAAGTACTTATCTCTCCAAGTGTTACATGATTTTTTATAGCATTTATTATGTGCGGCATCAAATTAGAACCGTCTTTTTCGGCATTTTTTATTAGGTTTGAAATTGCTTTATCAACTTTATTAGAATCTCTTGATTTTTTAAATTCTTTCAATCTTTCTATTTGTTTAATTTCCAGTTTGGGGTCAATTATATTTAGTTTTGGTTCCACATCTGTTTTATCCTGGAATTTGTTTACACCAACTATTATCCTACTTTTTTCATCAATTTCTTTCTTTAATCTGTAAGCGTTATTTCTTATTTCATTTTGGAAATAACCTTGTTCAACTGCTTCCAATGCACCACCCATTTTCTGGATTTTTTTAAGATATTTTTCTACCTCGTCTTCTATTTGTTGGGTCAGATATTCTATATAGTATGAACCTCCAAGCGGGTCAACGGTTTTTGTCACTCCAGTTTCAGTAGATATTATTTGTTGGGTCCTTAGAGCAATTTTTACCGATTCTTCAGTTGGCAATGCAAGGGCTTCATCTCTTGAATTTGTGTGTAGTGATTGACAACCTCCTAAAACAGCAGCCAATGCTTCTGTTGTTACCCTTACAATGTTATTGTCTACCTGCTGGGCTGTAAGTGATTCACCACTTGTTTGAACATGAAATCTTAAGGTTTGTGATTTAACATCTTTTGTATGGAACCTTTCTTTCATTATCTTGGCATATATTCTTCTTGCAGCTCTAAACTTGGCAATTTCTTCTAAAAATTCCATGGTACAGCAAAAGAAAAAAGACAATCTTGGTGCAAAATCATCGATCTTCAATCCTCGTTCCAAACATGTTTCAATATATGCTATTGCGTTTGCAAAAGTAAATGCAACCTCCTGAATTGCATTTGAACCGGCTTCTCTCATATGATATCCTGAAATACTGACAGGATACCACTGAGGAACATATTTTGAACAGTATTCTATCATATCGCCGATTAAACGCATCGAGGGCTTTGGAGGATATATGTATGTATTTCTTGCAATGTATTCTTTTAATATATCATTTTGAGTGGTTCCCCTTAGTAATTTTGGTGAGACCTTTTGTGCCTCTGCCACACAGATATAAAGAGATAACAAAGTTGAAGCCGTAGAATTGATGGTCATTGAAGTGCTAACTTTGTCAAGAGGAATTCCATTAAAACAGGTTAGCATGTCATCAATTGAACTGATTGCAACACCGGTTCTCCCTACCTCTCCTTCAGACTGGGGGTTATCAGAATCTCTTCCGGTTTGAGTTGGAAGGTCAAAAGCCAGAGAAAGACCGGTTTGTCCATGTTCTAAGAGGAATTTGAATCTGTTGTTTGTCTCTTCAGCGCTACCAAAACCGCTGTACTGTCTCATTGTCCAAAAACGTTCACGATACATGTTTTCATGTATTCCACGTGTGAAAGGATATTTTCCCGAATCTTCTCTTGTGTTAAGTCTTTTATTGTCTTTTAATCCGTATATTCTTTTTACCGGAACTCCAGAATCGGTGACAACTTTATCGGATGTTTTTTCATCCTTTTTTATAATAGTTGATTTTGTTTTTTTCACCATTTCCAAATCATCTCTCCTTTTTATTTTATTAATAACTTTGATAATTTATCAGCTACATAAAAAGGATCTTTATTTTTATTATAAATTTGTTCTAATAAAATTCTGTATTCTTTATTTTTTTCAAGTTTGGCTGTAAATTTTTTTTGAATCTCATCAAATAGTATCTCTTTTATTTCGTTATCGATCATCGCTATCTCCTTTTCCTTTAAAATATTTTGTCTATTGGTTTGTATATGATGGATGGTTTTGGATAACTCTTTAATTCCTTCATTTTTTTTAACAGATGTTTTGATAACTATGGGTTTTCTATCCGTACTTCCAATCAGGTCTCTGATTGTATTGAACAGACTGTTTGCTCCTTCTATGTCACATTTATTGATAACATAAATATCGCCTATTTCGGTAAGTCCCGCTTTGACTGCCTGAACCTTGTCTCCCGTCTGAGGAGTAAAAAGAACAAGAGTGAGATTAACTATTTTGGAAACCTCAACTTCTAATTGTCCTGCACCCACACTTTCTACCAGTATCAGATTATATCCTGCAACATCAAGAATTCTAACAATATTTCTCAAAGAACGTGAAATTCCACCAGAAGCACCTCGTGAAGCAATACTTCTCATAAATACTTGAGAATTGTCAACTATCTGATTTTGCATTCTTACTCTGTCTCCAAGTATTGCCCCTCCAGATATTGGACTGGTAGGGTCAACTGCCAAAATGGCTACTTTGTATCCTAATGATTGAAATTCTGGAACTAATTTTCCAATAAGTGAGCTTTTTCCGGCTCCTCCGGGGCCAGTAAATCCTATTGTAAACGCTTTACCTGTTTTCTTGAATATCTGTTTGATTATGTTCTTGTAACCCTCTTCTTGATTATCAATCATTGAGATAGTCTTTGATAGTATCCGGCGATCCCCTCTAACGATTTTGTCAACAATAGAAGACAATAGGTAGAGTTTCAATTCAATAAATATTAAAACCTATCAAAAAGTATCTCGATGATAGCCTAACCAGAATTTTGTTGTTTGGATTAATTTTATCATTTTATCGACTCTATTTTTAATAGAAAATAAAACCATAATCTTTTTAAAAAAATAATTATCTAAATTTAAATATAATAGTTTCATAGTGATATTAAATAAAGATGGGTAAAGCATCATCAATCGAACCTCAAAAGCAACAGATAAGAAGAATTAGAGTATTGGTTGCAAAGTTGGGTCTAGATGGTCACGACAGGGGAGCCTTGGTAATATGTAGGGCACTACGTGATGCAGGAATGGAGGTAATATATTCAGGATTATTTAATACTCCAGAGCAAATAGTTAAAACTGCCATTGATGAGGATGTAGATGCAGTCGCAATGAGTTTACTTAATGGAGCACATACAACATTGTTTCCCAAAGTTTCAAAATTGTTAAAAGAACAAGGGATTAACGATATTCTTTTGATTGGTGGCGGTGTTATTCCAGAAATAGATAAAAAGGTTCTTGAAGAAAATGGGATAACCGGAAATTTTGGTCCCGGAACTTCTCTTAATACAATAGTCGAGCATATTAGAAATAATGTTAAAAAACTGTAATTTTTTAATGATTATTTTTCCTTATCTGCATACATTTTTTATTTTGTTTTATTTTTTTTAATAACAGTCTTTAAACTTTTTTTATTTAGATTATTACCAATATCTTAAAAATAAAAGAAAAAAAAGTTACTATCGTAGTACGGTATTATTTTGTACAGGTCTCTTGATATTCTCTACAGGAATTTCTATAAATGGGGTTACGCCTTCACCTCCGCCAGTTACTAATGGCAGCTGTCCGTCCCATTTTTGTGTCTTTAGCCATTCTAAATATGATGGACTGCTTCTCAATTGTGTATCAATTATTTTTATAGCTTCTGCTTCACCTTGAGCTCGCAAGACATTGGCCTCTTGAGTTCCTTTTGCTTGTGCGATATTTGCCTTCTGTTCACCGATGGCTTTGGCTTCCGTCTGATTTGCCTCTATCTGGATTCTTCTCAAATCATTTTGTGCCTGTAATGCCCTCTGTTGTGCTGTAACCTTTAATTCTACTGACTTTGCAAATTCCTCTGAGAATCTGAATTCAGTAATTGAAACCGTTTCAACCTCAATGTTGTATAAAGCAAGTCTAGTTTTTATTTGCTCTTGGATTTGATTTTTGACTATTTCTCTTTGTGTGATTAGTTCTTCTGCATTAAATCTGGCTGTAATCTGTTTTACCGATTCTTGAATAGCAGGACTAACAACTCTAGTTTCAAATTGATATCCCAATTGCTGGTAAATGACAGGAACACTTTCTGGTGAGAGTCTGTAATTCACAGCAACTTGTGTTGAAACTCCCTGAAGGTCTTTGGATGCAGAAGTAGCATCTTCAACTACTTTTAATGTTCTTGTCTCCATTTGTACAACAGAATCTCTGAAAGGAACTACAAAATGTATACCCTCTTTTAGTGAAGCGTCTTTATTGACAGCACCAAAATTAAGTAAAACGCCTCTAAATCCAGCATCAACTATTTTTACACTTGACGAAATTAAAACACCTACAATTATCAATCCTATTACCGCAGGAATTATTATCTTCAAAAATGGAAAAGAAAACCCATCATTTGAATATCCTTCAAGAGGTTCACCCTCCGGAGTGGTTCTTGACGCCCTGTAAGGCTTTTTAAATCCTCCCATTGAAGGTTGTCCACCAAATCTTCCGGTTTTCCGTTTGTATATTTGAAGACCTATCACGGTGATGATAATTATGGTGAAAATTAATGTTATTATTGTTCCAGCTTCTACCAATATTATTCGACCTTTATTAATTTAAAGATAAATAAATATTTTTAACTACAAAAGAAAAAGTTACCATTCGTTTTCATTTGGCCACATTATTTTTCTTAATTCTTTTCCTACTTTTTCAATTTGATGGCTTTCTATCTCTTTCATATAATTGGTAAATGACTCTTTTCCTTCATTTTTGTAACTTGTTACCCATTCTTCTGCAAATTGACCTGACTGTATCTCTCCAAGAACCTCTTTCATTTTTTCTTTAGCATGATCGTCGATTACCCGTGGTCCCCTAGTTAAACCGCCAAATCTAGCAGTTTCACTTACTCTATTGTACATTCCAGTCAATCCATATTTTTGTATCAGGTCCACAATCAGTTTAAGCTCATGAAGACATTCAAAATATGCTACCTCTGGTTGATATCCCGCTTCTACCAGGGTTTCAAATGCCTTCATAACCATAGAATGAGTACCACCGCAGAGGTCAACTTGTTCGCCAAACCAGTCTGTTTCTACCTCTTCCTTGAAATTAGTTTGAAAAACACCTGGTCTGGTACTACCTATACCCTTAGCAATAGAAAGAACTCTATCCCATGCCTTTCCGGTATAGTCCTGATATACAGCAACCAATGATGGTGTTCCAAACCCATCTAAAAACAACTCCCTCACACGCTGTCCTGGACCCTTTGGAGCAACCATTATTACGTCTGTATTTTTAGGTGGTTTTATCCATCCCCAGTGAATGGCAGCACCATGAGAAAAACATAATGCTTTATTCTCGGTAACTTTTGACGATATTAAATTATCATATGTACTAGCCTGCTCCATATCCGGAATTAAAATATGGATTATATCTGCCTGCTGTGCAGCATCGCCTACTTCTAAAACTTTGTGACCGTCTGATTCAGCAATTCCCCATGTCTTTCCGTTTTTTCTAAGACCAACAATTACTTTAACACCTGAATCTTTGAGGTTATTTGCCTGTGCCCTTCCCTGAATTCCATAACCAATTATTGCAACAGTTTGATCTTTTAATCCATCTAATGTAACTTCATTATCATTCCATTTTTTAATACTCATGATTTTATATCAATAAAGATAATTAATATATATACCATGTCAAATTTTGGGGGTTATTACCATTTTTTATTAATTAAATGGTTAAAAGATTGTTACATTTTATACACCGAATGGTGATTATCTCTTTGTCATGGTTCTGTTCTTTATTATAATTTTTAACTATTTGAAATTTTTTTGAGCCGCATTTATTGCAGATTGGACAGGTTCTATAAGGCATCACCATTTAATTTCTTTACAAACCTATAGGATTTAAATTTAATAATAGAGTCTATACTAAATTATATATAAATTAAATTAAATCACCATTTCATAGGGTCTGCATCTGGGTCTGCCAAACTTTTTATTCTTTCAACCCCTCCAATCTCTTTGATTGTTTGAGAAACTGCAAATGGAACCAGGTGTTCCCATTTTTTATTTAATAGTATTTGTTTTCTAATATAGGTACCATTTAATTTTTTTTTGTGCAAGAATTTTGGTTTTTCTATGTTTATTTTGCTGTCCTTTAATAATTGATAAATGAGATTATTTCCAGAATAAATAGTTGAAAAAGATGGTACCAGTGAACAAACATTTGATAACCATAAAAAATTATTTTCAATATTTTTAATCGGAACAATATAGAAATCTGAAAGATTAAAACCCGATTCCATTAAAGAATCATGTAACATAACTAGGCGTTCACCACTGGTAAATGGGTCCTTATACAGATAATTAAATTGACTGCTTCCTATCACTATAATTATTTCTTTAAAATTTATTTTTGCCTGTTTAACTAATTCTAAATGTCCTAAATGAAATGGTTGAAACCTTCCTGCAATTAAACATCTTTTCAAACTATGTTCTCTCATTTTTTACGTTTTTACAGATAGACTATCTTGTAGTTTTAATTTTTGTTTTTCTATATCTTCCTTTTCAATTTTTTTAAATAAAGGACTGACCTCTCCAAGTACATGGCCTGGAAGGATTTTCAACTTCTCTGTGGAATCCTTGTTACTGTAATTATTTTTTTTATCAATAATATTTTCATTTGTTTTAATTTCCTCTGTTTTGTTTTCAGGATATCCCAATTGTAACCATATCTTAGAACAAGAATGGGGTATAAAAGGTTCAAGTACAAGTGTTAATTCCCTGACTGCATTTAAAGATAGATATACTGTGGTATTTGCTGTTCCTTCTTTATTTTTCCATGGACTTTTGGTCTGAAAATATTGGTTAAAATAATTTGAAAATTTTAATATCTCCTTTAATGCCTTGTCGACCTCAATGCTGGATATAAATTTGGCAACCTCGTTTTCTATGGTAGCTATCTTTTGAAGGCAAATTTTATCCTCTGAATCAAATTCCGTAATCGGTTGTGGAATAATACCGTTATACTGTTTTTTAGTATATGATAGAACACGGTTTATAAAATTTCCAACATTATCTATTAATTCATTATTAATTTTTTCATAAAAGAGATCCCAATCAAAATTAATATCGTCCTGTGAATAGGAACTTATAGAAGCCAGATAAAATCTCAGATAATCCTGATCATACTGAGAAATAAAATCACGAAGTCCAATGTACCAGTTTCTGCTTTTTGATATTTTTTGATTTTGAAGCATCAGATGTCCCCTACATGGGATGTAATCTGGAAGTTTGTATTCATTATCAACTCCCATTCTCATTGCCGGCAGAAAAAGAAAGTGATGATATACTATATCCTTTCCAATAAAATGATATATCTGTGAATCATTCCAGAATTTCTTTCCATCGGCATTGTTTTCCTCTGCAAGCAAGGCCATGGTAGTGGAAATGTAGCAGAGATGGTTGTCAAACCATCCATAAAAGACCTTTCCGTGTGCATTGTCAAGCGGTACTGGAATACCCCAGGAAATATCACGTGTAATATCCCAGTCATCCAGTCCTTCATCTATCCAGTTTATGACATATCTTTTGATATCCGTCTGTAGATTTTCATTTTCTGATAACCATGTTCTTAACTTTTCAGAAAAGGATGACAGTTTGAAAAAATAATGCTTGCTTGATTTTTTCGTAGGAGGTTTTCCACATATTCCGCATTTTGGGTCTAAAATCTCCTGTGGAACCCGTCCACATTTTTCACACAGGTCCGAATATTGGTTATCTGAGTTGCAATAAGGACATGTACCAAGAACATACCTGTCAGGCAAAAACTTGTTGTCATAGTCACAAAAGAATTGTATTACATCCTTTTCGTATATGTAACCATTATCTTTTAGTTTTAAAAAAAAATCTTGTACAAATTCTACATTTTCTCTGGAGCTTGTTCTGTAAAATTTGTCAAAAGATATAGAAATGGATGCAAAATCTTCTCTGTCCCGGCTATTCCAATATTGTACAAATTGCTCGGGAGTTTTATTATCCTTTTCTGCCTTTATCAATATTGGAGTTCCATAATCATCAGATGCGCAGATAAAATATACCTTCTTTCCCAACTTCCTTAAAAAGCGTGCGAATA
>QCWD01000067.1 GCA_013114725.1 Nitrososphaeraceae archaeon
ATTTAGAATTCCTCAAAAGTACTGTGGGATCTTACAATGGTCTGATAGATGAGAGAGGAATATTTTTCATGTGGCAGCTACAATAGATTTTGAGTCAGAGATGAATTATATTTTACAACATAATTGCTGTACTTTATAGATATAAAGATAAGAACAGTCAACCATTGGAATTTTTTTCTCTCCTACAGTCCTGACTTCTAATTGATCATATTTGTGACTGGATAGACAAAGGATAAGATAGATACAAGATTATTTATCAATCCAAAATACATTTCAAGAAAAGCCATCTTAGGATGTATCTGTGTATTTGTTTTGTAAAATGTTGTAACAGTACCACTCAGGGCAAAACCTCAGTATCGATGCAATTGTATCTGCGTATTTCTGTATAAAATTATGGTCTATAATGAATAAATTGGTTGAATTTTATATAACAAATGAAAGGATATGGGTAGATTGAATCAGTATTTATATGCCTCTTGATAAATATTATACTATGATGAGAATGTGGCAGGATAGTTTATTCAGATTTAAAAAAATTCAATATCTTTGTATAATACCTTTGATCTCGATTTGTGTTCCTTTAGGTTTTAATTCGGAAGCACAGGCACAAAATTCTTCTTTGCTCGACAATACCACCAATGTAAAAGACAATAGAATAAATTTAGCAATCGAAAACCTGAGAGTAGAACGAAGCGTTACTAACCTTGTTGAAACTAAAGGTGATATCAGAAATAATAGCACAGTAGACGTACACGAACTAAAGATTGCTGCAAAATATTATGATACAGCAGGTACTCTATTAAAGGAAGTAGAACATTTCATTACTTCTCCTGCTAGGATATTAAAACCAGGTGAGATGATCTATTTTGATATTTTAGAGGTCATCGGTTTTCATAACCTAGGTGACTATAAAATAGTAGCAAAAGCCGAACCAGGTAATTAGAACAAAATACAGTATATAATAAAAAAGTTCTTTAGGGCCAGATAACAGAACAACAAAATAGAATAGGCATATGACTGGGCTGGCCAGCTTGGTTGGTTGTGTTGGTTGTGAAATAAAGTATTTCTGCATTTGCATTTTCATTCATGGAAATCCCACCAGCAATGATATTGATATAATATATTTGATTTCAGATAGTTAAATGATATAAACACTGTTTTTTTGAAAAATTTGTGTGTATGTGTGTATGTAAATTTGAATGGATTTAAGAAATAACCTTAACCGTGGTCTTGAATTTTTCAAATCTATAGAAAATACACAACAGTAAGATGTGAAACAAGAACAAAATGCAACTATAAAGTTAGTGAAAAATCACTATAGATTTTTGTGGTTATGTCTTTGTAGTTATACGTATGCGGATTTCGATACCTGATTTTGGGAAAATCAGTAATGCAAAAAGTACTTATAAATGAATCTGGATTGTCGATCAGATAGATAACTGTTTCTTGTCCAGTCTACAAAGACATATAATTTAGTATATGTGAGGTAGAATTCAGTATACAACAATGGTTAATGTTACTGTCAGTTTCAGGAATAGAGTATATTGAAGCCAATTATTGGAGAGATAAATATTACTGCTCCGACTATTGCTAAAACTATACCTATCATTTTTTTTAGAGTTGATGGTCTGAGAAGGTCGGTATATCTGGCTCCAATGAATCCACCGATCATTGCAGATGGTCCCAGAATAGCGAGGTAAAGAAAATTTACTTCATTGTTAATAATATGTCCAACAAAACCGGATATACCCATTACTGAGGAAACAAGCATATTAGTACCAACCGCTATTTTTGGTTCGGTTTTCAATATCTTTATCATTGCTGGAAGTCTGATACTGCCCAGTACCAGTCCAACAAGTCCACCCAGTACTCCAACAAAAAAACCGATTACCGATTGCATAAAAACATCATGTTGAAGATTTTTTTGTTTTATTGACTTTGCATCCAGGTTTGATGTATTTGTGGTTGTATCTTTTCTATCGTTTCCAATATTGTCATCTTTGTTAGTTTTTCTTCTGTTACTGCCATCTTTTAACAATGTAAAAGATTCATAGGATATAATCAATCCTATCAAGATGAGGAAAAAGGTTATAGGAACATGTTTTGTCAATAGGGCACCCAAAAACGCACCTACAGCGCCTGTTGAAGCCATTATTATAAAAAGTTTGAAGGAAGTATTCTTTTTTCTGATATGCTGAATAGATGCTGTGATGGCACCCATTGTACTTACACCTATATTAGTTCCTACAGAATCGGTCACATTAAGACCCATGGATAAGATAAACGGTAGTCGGATTACTCCAAGAACCAGACCCACCAGACCACCAATAAAACTGATAACAAAACCTATAATAGATAAAAAAAGAATATTAATAAAATCGAAAGCCATTTGTTATATATTATAGATAGATAAAATGGCTAATGAAAATTTTTCTGACATGTTTGTAAAAAGAGTTTCAATACCTTGTGATGTTAATACTCTTTTTGATTATCATACAAAAAATGGCGCGCTGGAAAGACTGATACCACCATGGAGTGGTTTGAGTGTAGTTAGTCAGACAGGAGGAATCAACGATGATGCCATCTCAGATTTTAGAATTGCTTTAGGTCCGATAAAAACAAAATGGGTTTCTAAACATTTTGGATATATCCACAACAGACAGTTTCAGGATGAAATGATATACGGACCGTTTAAAAAATGGGTGCATACTCATTCCTTTATACCTGAAGACACAAAACAGTGTATTATAGAAGATAAAATAAAATATACTCCCAAATTTGGTAAATTGGGATCCAGGATATTTAAAAAAAAATACATAATTATTTGAATCAGTTGTTTATGTACCGTCATCGAATTTTGGTTGATGATATCAACCTTAAAAAAATGAAAGTTGAGAAAGGGAAAAGAATTCTTGTTACTGGTTCCCATGGTTTGATAGGATCCGCACTTATTCCATTATTAACCAGTGTTGGAGAACATAGGATTACAAGACTTACACGAGGTTTGGTTGACAAAAATACAAGTCACCATTCAGATAAAAATTCAGTCAAGTCTGCAGAAATAATACACTGGGATCTGGAAGCTGAACGAGTAAATCATAATAACCTTGAAAATTTTGATATAGTCATTCATCTTGCAGGAGAGAATATTTTTGGCCGCTGGACAGAAACAAAAAAACAGAGAATACGTGATAGCCGCATCAAAAGCACTTCTCTGTTATCTGAATCATTATCAAAACTATCACATCCACCATCATTACTGATATGCGCATCAGCAATTGGGTATTATGGGAACAGGCCTAATGAAACTTTAACAGAGGATAACAGTCAGGGTAATGGATTTCTCCCAGATGTCTGTAAGCAATGGGAAGATTCAACAAAGGTTGCAGCGGATGCAGGGATTAGAGTCGTCAATACACGCTTTGGTGTGGTACTTAGTCCAAAAGATGGAATGTTGCAAAAAATATTACCCTCTTTTAAATTGGGTTTGGGCATATCAATTGGAAATAAAGAACAGTATTTCAACTGGGTCTCGATAGAAGATGTTATTAAAAGTATTTTTTATTTGATAGTATCTACATCTATTCGTGGTCCTGTTAACATTGTATCTCCTAGTGCGGTAACAAATATGGAATTTTCAAATATATTAAAAAAGATATTCAATCCAAGATTATCTTTTTCAATAAATCCAGAGATTACGAAAATGATTTTTGGTCAGATGTCCGATGAGTTGCTTTCCATAAATTCGCATGTTCTTCCAAAAAGATTACTAAATGATGGTTACAAATTTGTTAATCCAGATTTAGAAGATACTCTTAGATTCCTAGTTGGAAAGTTGGTGTGATTATGATAAAAATATATAATTATGATTTGATTTTATCTAAATCTAAAAATTTGTGTCAGTAGGATAATAATTGATTGTAATTTATGCTATATTCCCTGACAGGTATAAAATTCATGATATCGGTTATATCATGAATGTATAACTAATTGTATATATAAATAATACAGATATTGTTATTGTAGATATTGTTCCAAATTCGTTTTACCTATTGAGATTGTTGGATCAAGTTTTTTGTATTGTTTGGCAATAGTCGCTAACGATATTTTTACTGCATCGGTTTTATTCGTTGGGTCTGTTAATGGGTCAAGCCTAATTGTAATTTGAGTATCTTTTTTATTTACCATAATGTAATAAGTTTGAGATGTATTAGTATTTTCTATTGATACAGTCTTTATCAATATGAGATTTCTGTATTTGTTTAAAAGTACTTCCTCAAATTTGATGATACTGTTTGTTTTTTCTTTGTTGTTCTTATCATTTAGAATCAATACATCTTTTTTAAAATTATTATAAAATATTTCAAAATCATATACATTGGTCAATACTACGTGAGGCATTTTCAAAGTTCCTGTAAAAAATGCTGAAATTTGAGATGACATAATAAAGACTCGTAATATCGTATTACATCCTTTTCAATCCCATTTTTTCTTGTTATGATAGGATCTACACCGTAGATAATTGCCTTTTTTTTAACCAACAGATATAAAATTTCATTTTTGGTATTTTAATTATTCGGAATTTAGAAATTTAGTGCCCAAAAACATAGTACAATCTTTTAAAACCCTGTTTCACTTCCAAAGAATACTAACCGTTATCTTTATAGAAGAGAACCATCTAAATTGTGTTTATTATTCAATAAATAACTGTGCAATGTTGATTGTTAGATATCATATTACAGAGCCGATCTTTGATACAGTTTTTAAATACTCATCTAACAAGAGTATATAGCATATGAACAATTTTTCCGTATTAGAAAAACAGGTAAAGGAACTCAAATTAAAGATACGGAAAGATCGTCTTAAATATGACGAACTTTTTAAAGTTGGAATAGAAGTAGAGGGTTGTCTATTAGATGATAAAGCCGTTCCTGTAAATGCTGCAGATTTGATAGAAGAGTTATCCGGATCTTCTTTTTTTGAAAGAACTGGATGTATGATTGATTATGAATATGGTTCATGTCAATTTGAGTTTAAAACTCCGCCTCTTACTTTTAGGAATTTATCAAAAATCAATGAATTATATGAAGAATTTATAATTGAAAATCTAAACATAGCTCTTGGAAAAGTATTTAAAAATAGAAACGTAATTCCTGTTTTTCTGGGTGCAAATCCCTCGCCGTATGTACTAAATGATTCAATTGTAACTAACAATGAACGTTATATTAAACTATTCAAATGGCAAAGTACATTTTCGGATATAGAATTTGAAGGAAAAAGAATAAGACCGTCCCATGTTGCTGCTGCAATTCAGGGATTTCATTTCCATTTACAATCGAGAAATCCTGTCCACGCCGTTCAAATGTTTAATCATATTCTAAATTTAATACCTTCATCAATATTGTTAGGAGCAAGCAGTAAACTCTTTGCTGGAACAATTTTTTCGTATCATGAACCGCGGATTTATTTATACGATAGATCCGAACAGCAGGATTCAGGTTTTCCGGCTATACCAAGGTATCTTGATAATATGGAAGATTATATAGAATATATCAAATCTAGAAAACCAGATACAGCAACAGATTATTTTCAACTTGAGAAAGAAAGACATGATGACATTAGAATTCGTCTTAACTCTGAGTTTTATAGGGTAGAAACAAGAATAATATCAGTTCAGCCTACACCAAAATCTTTGATGGCCATGATTGAATTCTTTATAGGTTATCTTTATCATGTAATTAGTGGAAAATCAAGTATAAAAGATCTATTACGTCCTTTGTCCACAATAAGAGAGGAGAGAGTTTTTTCTATTCAAAATGGTTTTGGAGGAAAATCTCATATTAATCTTAAAGATTCGTTAACTATTCAATTAGATTATGCAAAAAAAGGACTAAGTGAATTGGGTATTCGTCCTGAATTTATTTACATACTGGAAAAGAGATTAGATAATAAAATGGCGCCTAGTGTATATGTAGGTAATTTATGGAATAAATATTTTAATGGTCATATAGATCAAACAATTTCTGAAATTATTTTGGAGGTATGGCAAAGAACAAAAAACAATAATCCAATATTTTGAAAACAGTTGATTTATAGGCAAGAAATTTTTCAAATATAATCCTGATTAGTTTTTAATTTCGTCAATTTAGATATTATGTTTATTAGTGTGTCTTACTATGATATCTTGTGACTGTTTTATCAGGTGATTATGAAGATAATATAGGCTTGGCAACGGATTTTTATGAGCTAACCATGGCATCTGCATATTTCCATTCGGGTATGAAAGATGTTGTAGGGGAATTTGAAATGTACGTTAGAAAACTTCCCAATAATAGAAATTATTTGGTAATATGCGGTTTGGAACAAATAGTGTCTTTCCTTATGAATTTCAAATTTACTAGTACGCAGATTGATTTTCTTAAAAGCAATAAATTGTTTAAAAATGAAGAGAAATTCTTGGAATATTTAGCAGGCCTTAGGTTTACTGGAGATTTATGGGCCGTACCTGAAGGTACAATTCTTTTTCCAAACGAACCATTTTTAAGAATCGAGGCACCCATCATTCAGGCTCAGTTATTTGAAACATATATTCTTTCCATGGTGAATTATCAGACACTAATTGCTTCTAAGGCATCAAGAATAGTAAATTCGGCTGGTGACAAAACAGTTGTGGAATTTGGTTTTCGAAGAGCACATAGTCCTCCCGCAGCATTATTTGCAAGTAGGGCCAGTTATATTGCCGGTTGTAAAAGTACTTCAAATACTCTTGCTTCTTTTCGATATGGAATTCCAACAGCTGGAACTATGGCCCATTCGTATGTTATGAGTTTTGAGGATGAAATCGATGCATTTAAAAAATTTGTAGTTGTTTATCCTGACAGTTTTTTGTTAATAGATACGTATGATTCGATAGATGCAATAAAAAACATTATCAAACATGGAGTAAAATGTAACGGTGTACGAATTGATAGTGGAGATTTATTTTATTTGTGTAGAAAGATAAGAAAAATTTTGGATAAATCAGGATACGGTCATACGAAAATAATGGTTAGTGGAGATCTTAACGAATATACAATAAATAAATTAATGAAGGAAAAGGTGCCTATAGATTACTTTGGTGTAGGTACCGAATTGGTCACATCCAGAGATGATCCCGCTCTGAACGGTGTTTATAAGTTGGTGGCCATCAAAAAATACTCGCCACATGATAAAGAAAAATATGAAATAATATACAAGATGAAAAAATCAGTGGCCAAGATCACTTTTCCAGGACCAAAGCAAATTTTTAGAATTATGAAAAACGGTAAATATTATAAAGATATTTTAGCTCTTCAACACGAAAATATTTCTCCTGCAATACCACTTTTAAAACAATATATCAAGGATGGTGTAGTTACGATAAATCTTCCTACAATGCCAGAAATTAGGAAATATCATGAATATCAAATGTCAATCTTACCGGTAAAATTTAAAAGGCTTGAACCTGTATTGAAGATATTTCCTGTATATCTAAGTAAAGAATTAAAAAATGCGATTGAATCTTTCAAATAACTCCTTTTTATTATGTTTCTTTTTGGACATTCGTATTAATATAGATTAAACAGTATAAATACCTCAAGTAAAGAATTACATCCTGTTTTGAAAAGGACGGCAGTTTTGGTATTAGATATGTTAAATGATTTTGTTTATGGAAGGCTAAAATTTTCGGGGGTGCAGAAAATAATGCCTAACATCAAATTGTTAATTGATACTGCCAGAAAAAACAATATTCCAATAGTCTACTGCAATGATTCTCATGTTCCATCTGACAGAGAATTGAAAATATGGGGAGCTCATGCTATGAAAGATACAGAAGGGTCTGAAATTATAGATGAGCTAAAGCCGCATGGTGG
>QCWD01000068.1 GCA_013114725.1 Nitrososphaeraceae archaeon
GTCCAACTTCCTCTGCACAGGCATCATGTTCATCACCTATAACATATCCCGGACTTGCTGACGGTGATTATACCTTCTCAGTTTTTGCCGTTGATGCAGCCAACAATGTTGACCCAACACCGGCCACATGGACATTTACAGTAGCAAAGGTTCCTGATACAACAATCGATAGCGCAGTCGATGCGCTTTCTGCTAATGTCCCTAACGGTGGTACAAATCCAACAGATGAAATCACATTTACATTCTCCAGTCCTGATGCTGATGTAGTTGACTTCCAGTGTACTCTGACAGGTCCAACTTCCTCTGCACAGGCATCATGTTCATCACCTATAACATATCCCGGACTTGCTGACGGTGATTATACCTTCTCAGTTTTTGCCGTTGATGCAGCCAACAATGTTGACCCAACACCGGCCACATGGACATTTACAGTAGGAGGCGGTGGCGGCTCTGGCGGTGGAGGCGGTGGCGGCTCTGGCGGTGGAGGCGGTGGCGGCTCTGGCGGTGGAGGCGGTGGCGGCTCTGGCGGTGGAGGCGGTGGAGGCGGTGGCGGCTCTGGCGGTGGAGGCGGTGGCGGCTCTGGCGGTGGCGGCTCTGGCGGTGGAGGCGGTGCATCAGCAACATCTATAAGTGTCTCACAAGCTCCTGGTCAACCAGAACAATACAAGAAAATGTATGGACAAAAAATAGATTGTCAATATATATTTACTGTGAATCAGACAAATATTAAAAATCTTGAACCGGCTCTACTATCTATATGGTCAAATCCATTTGAAGTAGCAGATCTTTATAAAAAACAAGGAGCCGAAATAATCTATATCTATAATATGACATATTTCAAGGGTTTTGCCACATATGTCAGTGATAACAGTTTACTTGAGAAAATGATAAACGATCCATTTTTGGATCTGGTAGACCAAAACATATACGGTACATTTGCTCAGAATGCAAATAACACATCACCCTCAAATAATACATCTACATTGGACAAAATATCATGTCCAACTACTGCTCCAAAAGAGATAAAAATCAACCAACCATTGGAATTTTTCTCTGAAGATATCGAGTCAGCTAAACAGGCAAGGTACAATTTAACAAGTATGGATCTTATACACATAGATGCAGAAAATGCAAATATAGTCACAAAAACAAGAGATAATGTAGATGTTGATGTAGCCATCATCGATACAGGTGTAAGCTTGATTCATCGTGACCTTAACGTTTACCGTGCAATCAATTTTGTAAGTAATTCTACAACCGTGGACGATGAATACGGACATGGAACTCATGTTGCTGGAATTATTGGAGCAAAAAGTGACAAGTCTGGAATTGTTGGAATAGCGCCAGATGCTAGGATTTGGAGTCTTAAAGCATGTGATTACAGAGGTGTTTGTAACATAGCAGACCAAATTAAAGCGATAGAATATATAATTCAACATAAAGATGAAATCGATGTTGTCAACATCAGTATAGA
The DNA here is from genome assembly GCA_013114725.1 of Nitrososphaeraceae archaeon. GTDB lineage: Archaea > Thermoproteota > Nitrososphaeria > Nitrososphaerales > Nitrososphaeraceae > QCWD01. The sequence goes on from QCWD01000068.1 coordinate 1,475, forward strand.
AAATCCATTTTCACCTGCAATGAATGCTGCTATAGATGCAGCAATAAAAGAAGGAATTGTATTTGTCGTAGCAGCAGGAAATCGTGGTGTTGATGTAAGCAAAGTTAGTCCGGCAGGCAATCCAGATGTGATCACCGTCTCTGCTATCGGCAACAGTGATAATACATGTGGAGGTTTTGGACCTGCTCTGGATTTAGGATTTATAAAAGATGATACGTTTGCAGATTTTAGCAATTTTGGAGAGATAGTTGATTTTGCCGCAGAAGGTGTTGATATCGTATCTACATATAAAGGCGATACCTATGCTCTTGATACTGGTACCAGCATGGCAGCTCCCCATGTCGCTGGTCTGGCAGCACTATTGAAATCTCAAAATCCTAGTGCATCGCCTAGTGAGATAAAACAACTTCTACTTCAATCATCGGTAACAGCAGGGACAGTATGTGCAGATGATAAAGGATACTTTAGTAACGATGCGGATTCATATCCAGAACCTCTCTTGTACTTGAGTAAAGATATTGCTCTGGGTATAGAAAGGTAACTTGATACTTTTGATAAAGACCTATGACCTAGATCTTGTAGAATCTATCTGCAAACCAATGGAATTTGACATATACATGTTATCATGATAAACCAGCAAAAAGTTTGATCATTTTTCAATCATTTTTTATTTTATTTTACTCAAAATGTAATATGTTTTTTATCACAAATCATTAAGGATCAATTTTTAAAATGCACCGTTATTATTTCATTAAAATATTTTTTTAACGCTCCAAGACCATTCTTGCCATTACTAGGTTTCAAACTTACATTTAAAATTAATCAGTTATAAAAAAAGACATTTTCTAGGTTTTAACAAATGCTCATGGATAGCACTTAATTGACTATGCTTTTCTCAAAAGATATTAAAGCATGAGTATAAGTCTATAATATTATTGTGGATACCGGGAATTGAGGTTATTTTAGGAAATGAAATTTATAATATCGGTGATTCTGCAGTCTTCATTTTGACCGGTCCTGTTGGTTCTGGAAAAACAATATACTGTAAGGAGTTTTTTAACGGCAGTCTCAAACGTGGTGGATACGGTATATTTGTAAGTTCTATTTTGAGTGAACGACAGTTTAAAAGACATTTTTTAGATGAGTATGAATCTTACCATGGTAAATACAAATTCATAAATCCGTATGCAACTGAACTTTTACGTGACACTGAAAGTGAGATAAATAACCATGAAGAAAAAAATCATGACCACCGGAATTCTTTTAGTAATGAGAAAAACACAGGTATCCAGAACATCGGTCCTAATACAAACAATGATTTACAAGAAAGAACAAACTCAAGTTTACGTTATTTATTAAGAGAAATTAAAAATACTATAGACCAGGCATATGGAATTTTTCCAGATTTAAAGGAGATAAAATCAAAAACAGATTACAATCGCATTTATGTTGTCCTTGACTCGATAACACATCTTCTAGTTCTTTATAGACATGAAGATGTTATCAAATTTGTTAACGACCTTGCATATATTCTCAAGGATAAAGAAGTAACCGCAATTTTTACACTCACAACCCCGCCAACAATAGACGAGGCAAGCATGAAACTACTCAATTCTGTGGTAGAAGGTATGATTGAAACAAAAATAGAAGAACCTAAAAAAGAAAGTGAACCAAGGTCAAGAAAAATCAGAATGGTGGGAATCAGTGGTATTTCGTTGCCTGGTAGGTGGGTTGATTTTGAATTTGATGATAATAAAAATATCTCATTTAAAATGCCATCCACAAATGTCTGCGCTCTATGCAAAAAAAGTATTCATGAAAATCCTCTGTTTTATAATGAACTTGTATTTCATAAGGACCATTACGATATATATTTAAAATTGGTTGGGGCTTTTGGTGAAAACAGGATAGTTGATGCTGGTGCTTCAAGTATTAATTACGGACATTTTTTTTTCGTAGACATAGTAGGGTTGTCAAATCCCACTCTTTCGGTAAGAAAACAGATTGAAAAAATAGATATTTTAAACAACATAATAAGCTCCTCAAATTCCTTTAAATCAGTTTCAGAAAAGAAAGTACTTCCAACAGGAGATGGTATGGCAATAGGTTATATGCGTGATTTAGAAGCTCCTCTCAAACTAAGCCATGAAGTACATAATGAACTTAAAAAATACAACAAAAAAATAGAAGGTTCAGAAGAATCCAAAATAGGAATACGAATAGGACTTGCATCTGGTTCAGTTTTTATTGTAAACGATGTAAACAACAACCAGAATATCTGGGGTCCTGGTATTATACTGGCAAGAAGGGTTATGGACCTTGCAGATAGTGGTGATGTTTATATTGAAAACAATCTTGCAGAATCTTTAATCACTCTAGATGATCATTATAAAAACATGGTAAAATTTAAGGGAAATTTTGCAATAAAACATGGCACAGTTTTAAAAATCTATTCAGCAGTAGTATAATTAATTTCATAAAACCATTTTATTTAACAAAATATGGAAAAGAATTTGTTTAAGGATTGGCATGAATCGTCGTTTTGTCTCCATTGTAAACGTTTTCTTACTCCATCACTTTCTCACTTTTGGATTTATTTTACCATATGATAATAATTCTAACTTAATTCTAACTTTAATTTCTCTATAGTTTATTTTTATTAAGAAATTTTTTATATTGGATTGTCATTTAAGTTTTTAATGAATAAAAATAAAAATATCGGATTTAGTCTGATGTTAGGGACAGCATTTTTTTTATCTTTCTTGATAATTAAAGTAGGTCCAGTATATTCACAAGACAATGCTGTAGAATCCGCGGTTTCAGACATCGCATCCAACATCACAGACATCGCATCCAACATCACAGACATCGCATCCAACATCACAGACACAACATCTAGTATGACGGACACAACATCCAACGTTACAGACGTGATAGTTAGCGGGGAAGTATCTGGTAAGGGCGGAAGGTAACTTTCTATTTTTTCTTATTTTTCAGTTTATGTGTGGATGAAGTCAAGAAATTTTGTCTTTTCTAAGGACGTTTAATTTTACTAAAAATGATACAAAATTTTTAGTTATTTTTTTAATCGTTTCGTTCTTTTGTATAATTGAAATTTCTATTCTTAACGTAGCAGATTTTCTCATTGATTTTTTAATATCTTCCTATGGTATTATCTTGTTTTCCTTTATGGTGGTATTATCACTGACATTTTATATTTTTTATAAAGATGTCAAATCAGTAAACAAAAATATTTTAAATACTAGTATTCTTTTCAGAGCAATAGATAAATCTGTCTTATTCGTGGGAACAATCTTGATTATTATTTCGTTTTTCATTCTTTCTGAAATACTGTTTAATTCATATTATTATAAGAGTAGTTTATTGCCATTTACAATACTACCCAATTTTTTAAGCAGTTTGATTTTCGGTATTTTCTCTTTTAAATTTTTTCAATGGTATAAAAATAATAGAGAGTCGTATGTGGTACTGCTGTTTGGTTTAGCTTTTATAATTTTCTGTTTTTCCAATATTTTTGTAAGCGTTGGTGACGCATATTTAATTAGCACTCATAAATCAGAATTAATTGATCCCTCTACAGAGGTAACATATTATGATTTTGAGGAGGGAAGCTTTTTTAATGTTTATTTTGATTTATACGCATTTTTAGACCTTGGCATGTTTTTTTGCTTCTATCTTGGTTCGATTTTAATGTTATATCCATATTCGCGAAAGATTGGACGAACAAAGTTTTGGCTATTAATGTTAATTCCTTTAATTAGTCAACTGTTTACGTTGGTAGATAGTTTTAACATCATGGATACTGATACAGATGAGAACCTCTTTTACTTTTATCTTGTTTCAATTTGGGAACAGGCTTTGGTAGGATTTCTATTTGGATTTGTCTTTTGGAAAATTTCTAAACAGATTGATGAAGATAATCCTATAAGAAAATACTTGAGAATGGTGGGATTGGGATTCATACTGTTTTACATCTCAAATCAATCTAGTGTATTTTTATCATCATACCCTCCTTTTGGTTTATTGTGTCTTACAATGTTAACAATTTCTGCATACTTTGTCGTTACCGGATTGTACTCCTCGGCAATTTCTATATCTCAAAACCTGAATCTCAGAAAATCTATAAAAAAAATCAGTCTAAACGACGCAAACTTTCTCAGCAGTATTGGGAAAGGAGAAATGGAAGGAACTGTAAAGAAAACTGTCAGCAATTTAAAAAATATCATCAATGAACAAGAAAAAGAAATGGAAGAAAAAACAGGAATTGAAACACAACTGTCCACAAATGAAATGGAAGACTATCTACAACAGGTTGTAGAAGAAACACTAAAAGTAAGAAACAAAAAGAAATCAAATTAAGTTTTTTTTAGTTTAATTCAACCTTATCTATATTTCAAAAATTGGAGATATGATAAATTATCAAGCCAACAGTAATACCTTTCATCTCAAATCCAATCCATTTAAAGCATATTTATATAATCTCAGAGATACCTCATATTAATGACAAAATGACAAACTGCATTGCTTTTCATTCATATAAAGGTGGAACAGGAAAATCTACTATAAGCTCAAACCTTGCAGCTTTGATGGCAACTCAGGGCTTTTCTGTAGTTTTACTTGACCTTGATGTTTATGCTCCTTCTCTTCAAACTTATTTTAACACAAGACCACGAAAATGGATAAATGACTTTTTATTTGACCAGGCTGATTTAGATGAAGTAATTATTGACTCTAATTCCATTTTAATAAATTTTCTCAAAGAAAATGGCAACACAGACAATAAAACCATATCCAATCTTGATAAAGGAAAATTTTATGTTGGCTTTTCAAGTACCTCAAAAGAAGATATTTACAAACTAGATGGTTTTGCAAGGCAGGAGACATCCAAAGTTCAATTACTCCGCAAATTTATAATGATGCGCGAAGAAATATCCGAACAATATGACCCAGATTACATCATTATCGATACGAGTCCAGGAATACGGTACTGGTCAATAAATGCTCTTGCAGTCGCAAATGCTATCCTGCTATCTCTGAAGATGGACGGTATAGACATTGAAGGAACAAGAATTCTATCAAAGGAGATTTATTCATCATTTGCTAAACTTGGAACACAGGCATATTTGTTGTTAAACCGAATAGCAGGATATTGTCATCCTCCAACACTACTACCACAAAATGAAAATAAATCAAATGAAACTCATTCATCGACATCTACAAACACGCTTTATTCTAACATATTAAATGAACAATCATCAACAATTACTAAACTCAAAGAAGATATGTCGATGGACGTAATTTCAAGCATCCCGTGTTATTGTGACATACAATTTGACAGCAGAGAATTTTTGACGTCTTTAAAATACCCACAACATCCATTCACACAACAATTACTTGATTTGATAACAGAATTGGAAAAACTTTTTAAATAATTTTACTTTTTATTTTAACCTTCTATATTTTTTCAGTGGGTTATACTTTTAGAATTCAATCCTTAAAATATTAACGCTTTTGCCTTTTGCAGATTCAAGGGCTTTTTATCTAATTAGTGTCTAATGATATGATATACTCTGTTTTTTCATTAAAATTTTTCATAATTTCTCTTTAATCAATTAATCTAACACCTTCTCTCATTGTATGATGGAAATGTAGATGATGTAAAAAGTTAAATGGAATAATACCATTAAATAAATATCTAAATCAGAATTTTTTCAAAACTGCCTTTTTCTTTATCTATCTTATAAAATATTGTATCTGTTAGTTTTGGAAAAAGTCCGACTTCTATAACACCGGGAATGTTTTTTATATCTCTTTCAATAGCTTTTATGTCATCAAAATCTTTATACCTATATCCTGATATATCGTAAATAATGTTTCCATTTTCAGTCATAAAAGGAAAATCTTTGTTACCAATTCTTATATTCGGTATCCCATACTCCTTTAAACTTTTCAAGACGGAACTTCTTGCAAACGGATGTACTTCCACCGGTAATGGAAAATCAAATTTATATACAAATTTTTCACTACCGGCAAGGATAATTCTTTTTTTACTACAATACATCACAATTTTTTCTTTAAAGAGTGCTCCTCCTCCACCTTTTATCATGTTAAAATCT
>QCWD01000069.1 GCA_013114725.1 Nitrososphaeraceae archaeon
GGTCCAAAAGGAGAATCAATACACAAGGTTATACCCATGCAATTTCCAGGACAGGACCCATCACATCCACACGGACACTGGATGAGTGCAGATGATCGTTACATGGTAACGCCAGACGAATTCACAGGTACCGCAACGATATACGACATGATGGAAAACAAGATACTTGGAAAGGTAAAGACAGGTCATAGCCCAATTGCTGTAGGAATGACTCCTGATGGAAATAAATCATATGTTGCTGACTTTTTTGATAGCACCATAAGTGTAATAGATACTATAAAGGGAAAATTGATTAAAACAATAAATCTTCTTGAAAACTATAACCCGATATCTGGAGATGTTAACGGACCTTTGGGATTTCTGCCAATACAAACTCCTGTCAGTCCTGATGGTCAGTACATGGTGACAGCTAACACTGGAAGTGCTACAATAACAATAATTGATACAGAAACAGATGAATTAATCAAAGATTTACCCTGTAGCGCAGGATGTCATGGAGTAAACTTTGGAGCAAAGAAGGATGGGGGATATTATGCATACGTTTCCAGCTCATTTTCAAATGATCTACTAATTGTTGATGGAGACCCCAACAATGACGGAAACCCACACGATGCAAAGATAGCAGGACGCGTTTCCCTGGTAGGGTCTCCAAAAACTCAAACAGACGATCAAGTTGTTGCATTACATGGCATGGGTGGAATGGGTGTACTGCCTATTCCCATTGTATACAACGGCTGGGTTCAAAATCTTCCACAAGAGTGGAGATCACAACTAACTGAGCAGCAACAAAACCCCCCATAACTATTTTTTATAAAAAAATACTATCTTAACAACATTCGTTAGAATAGGACATTTACAGTTATAGATCTTTCGTTACATTAACAGAGCCGATTTACAATATATATTATAAAATGAAAATGAAAAAATGAAACATAAAGAAGATTAGAAACCAGATGAAGCGATACAACAATACCAAATTTTAATCTTTACTCCGATTTATCATCAAAATAATATGTTTCATTTTTTGATTTTTTCGAACTTGATTCATAAAATATGTGCTTTTCTTTTATAATATTGTTAAAGATCGTAAAAATCTTTATAGATTATTCACTGTAATTCACCATAATGCAATAAAATCAATAGACTTTTATAGTATAATGATATAATATTCTATAATGGATACAAAATCATTAAAAAATAAGAAAATGTTTCTGCAAAATATGTCTTTAATAGTTACTTTAGCTGCAACACTATCTCTAATGCAAATCGGTAGCAATATGAATATTGCACTGGGACAAACAGATGTTAAAACAACAGTGCAAGAAATATCCACTCACATCAATGAGGCATTAAAATCATATGCTACTTCAATTGGTGAACAATATTTTGAGGGTGAACACAGTCCAGTTAATGTTAATACTACTGCAATAGAAAACGCTCCTGGAGTTGGAGAAGGCAAATTGGTAAATACTTCAGAGTATGGTAATGCACAAAACCATCTAAAAACTGCTCAATTTATGTTCTTAAACCTAATACCTCAAATACAAAATACCAATTCTGATGATGTAATTCAAATTCAATCTGGTTTGCTAATGCTTCAAAATATTTTCAATTATAGAAGCTCATATAGCTTGGCAGAAGATGTAGGTTTTGGAGTAGTTCTATCACATCTAGATAACATAGCAAAATAAAAACAAACCAAAACATTTTTTATTTTTTATATTTTCGTTACAATTGGTTTGAAATCAGAGTTATCCTATCTGGTTGCTAAAATATATCAATCTCTAGAATTGAGATCTCATGATTATACCAACGTCAATTTTAAACAATCCATAAATTATTTTACATGTTCTACTATTATTAATGAATCATTTTGTATTGTTGCTAGTGTTAAACAAAACTACCGGTGGGTGGGAGAATGTAATTGATCTCATCAAATCATGCATAAACCAAGTATAGAAAAATTTACATATTATTAGAACATAATATTGTTATGGATATGTCGGTAGTATGTGGCAATTGTGGAAGAAAAACACAGGACTACTCATTTTTTTGCTTTATTTGTAAAGATTATTATTGCTCTGACCATTGTCACGGAGAAAATCATTGTGATATAAATATTTCTACCAAGATCAAAGATATCGCAATCAGTACTTGATTAGAATATTTATGACAATATTTTCTTTTCAATTTATCATGAATTAATATCTAAATTTTTAATGTAAAATATGCAATGACCATAATCGTAAACTATGTCATATTTGGTCTTTACCTGATAGTTATTTCAAAACTAGACGAATTTGAATATTTTCATCATGTATAAAAACCAGAATGCGCTCTATTCATTAAGGAACAGGTGAATTTTAATATCTATGAATCTGTTTGTATAGTGGGTTAAGACAAGTCATGCAACAGCGAGATAGAATTTATCTTGTAAAAGATGTTTTAACTCGTCTAGTCGAGCAAGGTGAACTTAACCAGTCTACTTTGGTATTATACTGTAGATTGAATTTAACAAAACATAAAGAAATTTTAGACGAAATGGAAAGAAATGATTTTATAACTAAAGACGAGTCATTCAACGGAAAAAAATTAATTATAACGTACAACATAACTGAAAACGGAATAAAATTTTATAAAGAAATTTTAGAACCATATGAAAAATTTTTTCCAAGGAAAAAAATCCAAGAATAATTATTACAAAAAAATTATTTAAATACAAACAAAAATTGATATTTAATTTTTATTTTTTATTTACTCCTCAAAATTGAATTTCTCTGAAATTTTTCTATCAACATCCTCTTTTGCTTTTTTATATTCTGTATATTTTTTATACCAAAATCTTATTTTTCTATACTGCAAGATTCCTGTAATAAACAAAATAACTGAAATTATAATCACCACTGTCAATAAAGAAAATAATCCAATACCAAACACTCCTTCCTTTTCTAAAATAGTAAGAAACGAAGGATGAGATAACAAATAAACAGATAGCAAGATGGCAAAAGGAGTCATTACAATAGCAGAAATAGCAACTCCTGCAAGAAATTTCCTCATGCTATTTATCTGATGGATAAAACTGTCTATCAGCCAAAGAACATTTTTACGTTCTTCATGAAGTTCATATTTTTCTTCGTCCATTTTTATTATCTCCGAATATTATCTCTATCTTTATTTATAAATTGTATGTACATGAGTTAGGTAACAATAACGGTACCTTTCATTTCTGGATGATTCTTGCAATAATAGGTGAATGTTCCACTCTTGTCTGGCGTAAAGTTAACTATCTGACTCTGGAAATAACCAATGTCATTAGTATGAATATTAAATTCATCTACGTTGAAATTATGTTTGGAATGCGTAGGGTCCTCGTTTATCATGTGAATTGCTTCGGGAAATCCTTTGTTAAGATAAAGTGTGGGATTGATTCCACTGTGACTACCACTAATACCTGCACCACTCTTCATCCCTTTAACAGAACCTGGTGACTGGATTACAAATGCATAACCTGATTGTGGCGAATAAGTTATTTTTAAAAAAGCATTTCTGGCTGGTCCTGAGAAGTGAGTTACGGCATGGAAGAGAAGTAAACCTACAGATATTAAGACACCTACTATTATTATTTTAGTCCTTAAAGAATATGAAGCAAAAGTATACTGAGAATCATTCTGTTTTTTTCTTTTATTCATGATATCACGACGTCTTTATGTTTAATGCTATGATATTTAACTAGAGGTGAACGACGTTAACTAATTTATCTTTGAAATATACAAATGTTTTTTAATAATGGTAATTTAATTGGTGTACCAATTAAGGGTTTTTGAACATAAATAAAGAAGAGGTAAATATGGTTAACGAGGTTCATTGAAACTTAAATATTTTAAAACGTTATGATAATTAATGATACAAATAACGCATATGACTCCGTTTATACAACATATGATAGCTACAGGAATGATCGCTTTTCCTATAGTATTAAAAATAGCATTTCCTAAAATTTGGAATCATATAAGTAACTATCGCTAAATACCTAAAATCGTCATCATTTTTTTGGATTATATCTTACATATTGTTACATATTGAAGGTATTCTTATACTTGTATTTTTAGAGGCGAAAAGAAAAATAGACTGGATTAAAAAATATTATTTCTTGACATACTATCTTGGTTGGATAATTTAAGTGAAATCTTTGTTTTAACTGGGTTTTTGCATACCCAAAGCGGATTATTTTTATCAATCATTATTTTTATATATCCACCATTTATCCATCCATTGTAATTTCTCTCGAAAACTTCAAAACCTTTCATATCAAAGCACGCTGTTGTATCATTTTGAATTTCACATGCACTTTTCTTTAAAATAAAATCTTTATGTAGTTTTGCTAGCCATCCATCTACAATACTTGGATTTTCTTCCAGAATATCTGATACAACATCTTTTGAATACATGCCTATCAAAGTTGAAAGTGATTTATTTGGGATAAGGTCTATATCGTTTCTAATTTCAAGGCCAATACCTTTATCCCTTAAATTTTCTATCATGAATATAATGATTATAAAATTTATTTAAACAAGTGTGAACTTCGTTAAGTGATGTTTTATTTCGTTCAAATGTAATGTACATACATTAGAAATAGGATGTCCGCAGCTATAGACTATTTGTAAAATCAACTAGTCTAAACATTAATAAATTTTTCATTTTAAAATCAAAAATTTATAAATTCTTTACATAACCGTTTAATTCAAAAAATAAAATGTATCTGGCATACCATCAAGGAAAGATGGCAATTCCATTTATGTGTCTGTTATTAATATATATTGGTTTATGGCTGAGTTTCGAACACTAGGATTATATCGTTAGTAAATGTACATGTTTTTGATTCCCCAGCAGATATAGTACCAGAGCAATCTCCAGTTTCTGTAGTATCAATGTTTACAGTAAAAGGGCCTAGATTGGATGGAACATTGTCAGTTTCTTCTACGTCATATGAACCAGCACCTAAAGTTACAACAACTCCACTACTTGAACCCTGGAATGTAGTTGGATTTGGATTATTCCCAGTTACTGTAAATTCAAAGTCCTGTGGTTCAATTTGAGATGTGATTTCAGAATCAAAACAGGGTTCACCTACTGGAACATATTGAATTTTGGATATAACTGGCTGGTCTTGTAAAACTGTATGGGTAAAGCCATTGCCACTCACATCCTGACAAGTGACTTCTTTGATTACCGTTAGTTGTCCAGTTCCCGTTTCTGTTCCTGTTTTATTCACAATACTTAGCTCGTTATTTAGCTCATTCTCATTTTCGCATTCGGTATCATCTTTACACTTGTTTTCCTGTTCGATATCTGCCTCAACCTCTGCTTCATTTTCTTTTTCTGCAAATGTTGAGATAAAGGTCTGTTGCTGAATATTGTTACTTGCTGAAAGCATTAATGTTGCTATTGCAAATGATAGAATCACAAACATCATCTTGTTTTTAAAATTCATGTTACTCTTTTTTTATGATCAAGTAAAAATGATAAGGTCAATATTTTTAAACATGTTAATGAAAAGATATAAAGATAAAATCAAATCCTCTTTTTATTTTAAATTTGTGATACAAACCACTGGCACCAAAAGTATATGAATATTATGGTTTTTGTGATTGGTAACTAATTATAGTTATGTTGAATTTAAGTCCTAAATGATGGAGGTAAGATTCACAGCTATAGATCTTTCGTTAAATTAACAGAGCCCCTCGTTTGTTTATGTTTAAAACTACACTAACAAATCTTTAGATTCAAAGAATCTATAATTAGTGTAGACAACACAAAATCATCTGAAAATTCTATCAACATCTTGAAAAAACTTTTATAATATTTTTTATATTTCAATTAACATAAATTTTTTTTCAATAATATTTTTGATTGTACTGTTGCCTTTATTGTTATTCAATACAGCAAGTAATACTACCATTACGGAACTACAAAATGTTACCACACAAGAACATAATGAAAAATCACATGTATTACTATTTGAACCTAACAAAATAGGAAATGTGGATAATTCTACTAAAATTGTATCTGCTATTGTGGGTAGTAATTTAATTAAAATTGAGGAAGAGCTTCTGGAGGAAATAAGCCTAACACCGTCTGCACAATTAAAAGAAAAGATAAATCAGATAATTACTAACGGTACAAATGGATTGTCATGTGATGCTTCTACGATCACAGAAGATGGAAAACCAATTGGAATTGATTGTTTCTCGCCAGGAAATCATATAGTCTGGCATGTATATCCAAAATAATTCACCATTTTTTTGAGACAACAAATTTGGCTAGTTGCTATATATTATAAACTATAGCTGTCAAGGTATTATTCTGGTAAAGATTTCATTGAAGGAAAATATGGTAATCAAAAATGATACTACCATCTAGTATTAATATGATCGAAAATTTCAGACCAGCACCGTTAATTCAGTATACAATTTGAAATCCTTTAAATCTATAATACTGTACTATGGAAAGATGACTTTCAAACAATGAGCAAAAATTCTGAAGTAGCCAAAATATTTCAAGAAATAGCCTTTATCTTGCAGATATTAGAGGATGATAAAAGTGAACCCAACGCAATATTTAAAATAAGGTCGTACAATAGGGCTGCCGATGAAATACAAAACCTATCTTCCGATATAGGCGAGATATACAAAAAAGAACAACTAAAAGGCCTGTTAAAGGTTCCCTCAATTGGAAAGGCACTTGCTACAAAACTTGAGGAGTATATTGTTACAGGTAAAATACATTATTATGAAGAACTAAAAGAGAAATTACCGATAGATGTTGATCAATTTTTAGGTTTTGAGGGAATTGGTCCTAAAACCATAAAGACACTCTATGACCATATTGGAATAAAAAATGTGTCTGATCTAGAAAAGGCTGCATTAGAAGGTAAAATTAGAAAAATACCCGGATTTTCTCAAAAGAAGGAAGAGTCAATTTTAAAAAAGATCCAGTTCTTTAAAAAAGGTAAAGAAAGACGGCTAATTGGCGATGTCTATCCACTGGCAAGACAAATTGAAGAGCGTCTATCTGCAAATACCGGTGTAATACAAGCAGTAATTGTAGGTTCTTTCAGACGCATGAAGGAAACTATAGGTGATCTTGATTATCTGGTATCAGTTGAATATGAAAAAGATGGCGAAAAAATAATAGATTCTTTTGTAAAAATGCCTGAAGTTTCAGAAGTAATTGGACGAGGGTCTTCAAAGGCATTTGTCAAACTAGAAAATGGACTTGATGCAGATCTACTTGTTGTACCAAAGGAAAGTTTTGGATCAGCA
>QCWD01000070.1 GCA_013114725.1 Nitrososphaeraceae archaeon
CCAGAGGCATGTGCTGTACTGGGACTAAAACACTATCTACATACACTATATGAGAAAAGTATCATTGAACGAGTAAATTTTTGATATGTGTTAAGATAGAATAGAAGGATTTGATGATTACTATACTTGTATTAGAAAAACAAATTGTGATCTGAAACATAACCATAATTGGATATCATTTACGTACTGATGTATAACGATATCAAAAATCATAGATTCAAAGTAGAATTAGGAGGTGAATACATTAACTTAACTTAACAGAGCCTAAATTTGTCTTATTATAAAAAATGCCCAGTTAATTTGAATGTAATATATCCACATATGAATTATTCATACCATTATGTGTTCTATTTTTGGTATTTGTAATATCATTTGTAACATTTGAGTTAAGCACCATTTTTTATAATATCTTTTCAAATATGCATTTTGAGGTGGAAGATCTTAATAATTATCTAAAAATTCTATTATTTTTTAAAGATTTTTAAATATCTGGGTTATGATAAATATTATTATAGGAGATGAAAAATTTTTTATTATATTCAATTCAGTTTTTGTTTGTCATTTCATTTTATTTTATAGTTGATAACGATTTGGTATTAGCACAAAAAACCAATTTTGGAATCGATAATATTACAAAAATTACATTAATAGCAAATGATGATGTAATTTTAAAAGTTTCTCCTGACAACCCTTTCCACCCTGGAGGTATCTGGTATAAAGCAATGACTTACAACGGAACCTTACCTGGACCTGCTATTCATGTAAATCAGGGCGATATCTTGGAAGTGACCTTGATAAATAGTGGTGATAACGTACACAGTATGAACTTTCATGCTGCATACGGTTTTCATCAATCTACTACTGGACCAGTCAAACCAGGAGAAAAAAAGACTTTGGTAATGAAATTAGATTATCCTGGGGCATATCTGTATCATTGTGATGGTGATAATTTGAATGGGATATGGGAACATATGTCTAGCGGAATGTATGGCGGTATAATTGTTCATCCTGTTAATGAAACTCCTGCCAAAGAATTTGACATAGTTTTCGGTGAGATATATAATAATGCAGATGAAGGATTTTTCAAGGGTTCTAAAGAAATCGGATCATTTGATTTTAACAAATTTTTATCCAACAAACCCGATCTTATATTGACCAATGGTATGGCATATAAATATATGCCAAGATTATCTGGGCAATTTAGTAGCATAATTCTAAATGAAGAATCTGAAATTTTTCATGCGGATGAGGGAGAACTCACCAGATGGTATATTATTAATGCAGGACCTAGAGGTTACTTGTCATTTAATTTTGCTGGAACTCTCATCGATGAAACACAGGATAACATTATTATGCAAAATAATCAAAGTAAATCTTTGAAAAAAATAAAAATATACGAAACCATAATTCCCCCTGGTAGCGGATCAGTGATTGAGGTAACCTTTCCTGAAGATGGAACGTATGTTGGTAACGACCATGACATTGGGAGGTTAATAAGCGGAGCAGGTTTTGTAGTGGAAGTAAAAAATTAGTTCAATGTTTATGGAATTAGATCCGCTGATTTATAATATATAAAAAAAATATTTTATTTCAAATATCTTACTTTAAACCACTTTTTTTATTTATAATCATAACCGGACAATTTGCTTCTTCTGAAACCTTTCTGGAAACAGTTCCAAGGGTGCCTTCTTTTTTCATTTGTTGACTACCCATAATAATCAAATCTGCATTTTCAGTTTTCGCTAGTGATACGATCTCATCTGCCGTTGATCCAATTCTTACCATGAATTTTATATCTATATTTTTCCGTTTAATTTTTGACATTTTGGTATCTAACATCTTTTCAGCTCCCTTGGTTAATGTATTGATTAAAAGGTCTGCAGCATTTTTCAAACCAGATTTATCTTGAATAAATTTTGTCATATTTGGAGGAGGCAAAAATCTAGTATCGATTACATAGATCATAAAAATTTTTGCTTTCAATGCATTTGATATTTCAATAGCTTTTGACAGAGCTTTATCTGAAATTTCATCACCGTCATAGGGCACTAAAATTTTTTTAATTGGAATATACATATCTTCCATAGCTGATCTTGCTTATATACAAATAAAAACAAATCGGATGCACTGCACTACAATTTAATCTTGCTTAATTCTTTATCATTATTATAACTGAAGTCATCAAAATTACCGAACCTGACATGATCACTATTGTTATTATTGCTATGGCATTGGAAAATCTTGAATTGGTATTTTTGTTTAATAATTTTTTATCATTTCCAATTTTTACTATGCCGATTAGAATTGGTATTACAATCACTGCATTAATTATAGCGGCGTAAATTAACATTTTAATCGGGTCAAATCCTATTAAACTTAAAAATAAACCCAGAATTGTCGAAATTATTATGGTGAAGTAGAACAATTTTGCTTGTTTAAATTTTTTACTTAATCCTTCCTTCCATCCAAAAGCATCTGAAAAGGCATATGCAGATGAACCAGCCAAAATAGGAATTGCCAATAAACCGGTTCCTATGATTCCAATTGCAAAAATGATTTTTGCTATAAGTCCTGAATTGGGAAAAGAATTAACTGACGGTTCCAGCGCTTTTGCAGCTTGTTCTGCAGAGGTAATATCTGTGATCCCTTGCATATGAATACTACCTGCTGTTGTAACAATTATTGACCACATAATTAGTAATGAAAAAAAGATTCCTAACACTATATCTTTTTTCATTATTTTAATTTCATTTTTTGAAATTCGTGGTTTTCCGAAGCCTAAATCTTTTATCTTTCTGTTATTTACGTCTTCTTCAGCTTCTTCCGATGCCTGCCATAAAAAAACATACGGCGAAATTGTTGTACCAAACATTGCTACAATCATAATCAAGAAATTTTCATTGATTTCTATATGTGGAATGAACGATGATTTTAGTATCTGCTCCCAGTTACCCCCAACAATAAGCGCTGTAATTATATAGCTTATCAAAGATAAAGTTAAAATTTTTAAAAATTTAACATATGTTTTATAGCTCAAAAATATTTCTGAAAATAAAATAAAAACTGTAAAAAAAATTATATACAAAAAAGATGGAATGTAAGGAAAGACAAGATTTGCAGACATTCCTATTGCTCCAAGGTCTGCAGAAATATTTATTGTGTTTGTAAAAAAAAGTAAAAATACTATCGGATATATGATTTTTTTAGGATATTTGACTTTCATTATGGAAATTAAACCTTTTCCAGTTACTAGCCCAATTCTGGCAGACATTTCTACAAATACGTATAATATTGGAAACAAGAAAACCGACATCCATAACAAATTAAGTCCAAATTGAGCACCTGCTTGCGAATATGAAGCTATTCCGGATGGGTCATCATCTGCAGCACCGGAAATTACTCCAGGGCCTAATTTATTAAATCTTGAAAAAAAATTACTTTTTTTTATTTTATTTTTCATTTCATTTTATAACATTTTTATCAATTTTGGTTTCTTTCAGGTCCTTGGAAGATCCTTTTTTATTTTACAAAATCTCCTATGTTTATACTCAAACTTAAATTAGATTCTGGTATTGTAAAAGATCTATTCTGAACTGTGGATTCTTCAAGTACATCTAAAATGTAAATCCCTATCTCGGTTAATCTGACCTTTTTATTCAGATTTTCATTATAATATTCACCTTTTGGAATATGTTCATCTGGTGATTTTTCGCTGGATGAAATAGTCCTGTCAAATTTTAATACTTTATTTGCCAAACAAAAATTGATTTCATGAATTGTACAATTAAATTCAATTAGTTCTAGCATTGAAACGCTCGCAAGATTTACAATATTCACAATTTTTAAGACCGTGGGATTCTTTATTAATTCATCTAGAATCTTTGAGTCAATAGGAATTTGTTCATTCATACCCATATTTTAGAAATAACCTAGTTAAAAAGTCAGTGTACATTGTATTGCTTTGAATTAACATCTTCTGTTCATACACTTGTTTTTTTTTAAATTTTTATTTAATGGCTGTGCTAATTCTTAAATCGCATTCAAATAATTAATTTGCATTACAATGCATTCTAAACGTATTTATCATATTTGTTAATTCAAAATGCATGCTTGATAATTCAATGAATATTGAGACAAATAAGAAACTTGTAAATGATTTTTTTAAGCTATTGTCTCTTAAAGATTTTCAATCTCTTGTATCGTTATTTTCAAATGATGCGACGGTTATAGAACCATTTAGTAAGGAAGGAAAAATTATGGGAAAGGAAGGATTGTCAGAATTCTTTAAAATAATGAGCATTGCATCTGATGGACTCAATCATTCATTTTCTTTTGAAGAAGTACTTCCAGAAAATATCTCAATAATATCCGAATATCAACGAGGTAATAAAATTACAGCAAGATTTGATTTTAATTTTCGAAACGATAATGATGGCACCAATATCTCAAACAAGATAACTGAATTAAAAATTATGTTTTTGTGATCATATTATAATCAGTAAGACTTATAATTTATAAAAACAGTAGTAATATCGTTGTACTCTAAGTCCGAAAGTACCACTCGAAAGAGTAGAAGTATAACTTTTCGTTTAGATTCTAATGTTTTAGATGAGTTACAATATGAGGCAAATAATAATGAAATATCATTAAACGTATTAGTTAATCAGGTTCTAAGAAAATATGTTGAATGGGGAAGATATGAAAACAAACTTGGTATGATGCCTGTTCCAAAAGTTATGCTTTCTTCTTTTATTAATGAAACAATGATTCTAGCACAAAACAACGGTATATTTTTAGAATCATACAGGGATGAATTAATAAAATTTTCTGCTAAAAAAGCTTATCAGAACATAAAGGAATCTGTCTTGTTTATGAAAAAAAAATTTGACCTTTGGTCAGTTCTTGGAGTTCTTCAAGAGTACATGAAAGTATCAGGTATTGTTTCGGATCACAAAATCGAGAATTCTAGAATACATGTATTTGTCATTCAACATGACTTGGGTGTTCATTGGTCATTATTTGCTAAAGAATTACTTTCACTAGTTTTTTATGAACTCGCTAATGTCAAAGCCAACATTGTTACAACTGAGAATTCCACAGTGGCCGAAGTTCTATTATGAGTTGACAATTCGTTTTTTCTAAAAACTGATACCACTAAAATGTAAAATAAATTAATAACATTTAAAATAATTCTTCAACAAATATATAAAAAATTGGCTAGTCTATTTTTCTTTATTTTGAATCTGATTAAATTGTATCTATACTGATAAAAAAGTTAATAGAATTTATCTAATTGTTCTATATCGAAATTTTTTATATCGGTTGGAAAATAACAAATGAGGAATATCTTTTTATTTGTATATCCCAATTTTTGCGTTATTGTTTTAGAACAGATAAATTTTTCTTATTGGATTTAACTATCATCCAATCTCTAAAAAAAGTCAATAAAAACTTATTGTAGCATTCTATTGCGATACGGTTATCTGCGATTTTTTATCCCATCATATTGAATCAACAAGAATTCTGAGAATGTATCACTATCTATGTGATCAATAATGATTTAATCTTTATCGGTATTTAAAATTATATAAACATAGATATTTAGAACGCATTACCGAGATGAAACAAGATTATCTAAATTTCTTAATTTTTGTGTCAATGTCGTGATATGAAATTTATATCCATACTAATTCTTAATATAATAGACATACATAATATTGACTGAAAAAATTGAACTTGGAAGGTATATGGTATAATGAACTCGGTTCGAAAATGATTATCGATAGCATCAATGATGGGCAAATTATAGGAAACTACGAGACTACAGTTGGTTCGGCCCAGGGATTATATACTTTGTCCGGTAGAACTGAAAAAAACGTTAAATCACAAGAAAATCAAAGTATCGGATGGGTAGTAGTATGGGATAATGAAATCACAAATAATAACTGTGTAACTTCATGGTCTGGACAGTTACAGGAAATAGAAGGCGAAGAGGTGATACATGCTTATTGGATGCTGACTATTGAAACGGTACCTGGAAGTAACTGGAAATCCACATTGATAGGTTATGATACTTTCAAACGTACAATCCCAACTGCCAGTGTAATTAATAAACACGTCAATTCCAGAAGTGTTTCTCATCCGTTATAATTTCTATTTTATTTTTATGGAATTATATAATATGATTAAAAGAAATAAACAAAACAAATTGAATGTCTTTAAAATCGTCTTATTCATCAAACATTATATATCCTCTTTTTAAATAAATATACGGCATTGCACTATTATGTATGCAGACAAATTAAATAAAACCGAAAATTTTCTATATTGTTGAAAAAACAAAATTCCTAAAATTAGTTCCTATAAAAATAAAAAATACGGTTGAACAACTGTAAGGATATAGAATCAATTTAAAATATATGATGGAAATCCTAATGTGGTAGTTTGCAATTATTAACACTTTGGAAAAATGATAGATTGATGCCTTTATGTGATATCAAGAAAAAGTGAACAGATATGAGATAAATCCACGGAATCGATAACGACCTAAAAAAGATCGATACAATAATAAATTCTGTTCAGATATTTGTATAACGGAAGCAAATGAAATAATAAAGAACCTTATGTAAACAATGAAATTCTTGATCATACATTATACCAAAGTTACAATTCACGAATATATCATTACATCAGAAATGGAAGCATAAATGTTTAAAATAATCTTGTCTATTTTTGTGATGAGTAAAGCACAGACAAGCCATAGATATCGACAAAAGTAGAAATAAAGTAACTTATTTTCTTTATTTATATGAATGCTAATTTATTTTCAAAAATATTAGTCGCAATAGATGGTTCAACGTATTCTGAAAAAGCTATAGAATATGCCACAACAATTTCAAAAAAATTTAATTCAAAGTTAATTTTGTTAACCATACTGGATTTTTCATTCAAAAATTTTCCATCTACAATAGTAACAGCACCAACCTATGGTCTTGATGAATTTAATAAAATGAAGGCATCAATTGAAAAATATCATAAAAACACTATCTCTAACTTGGAAAAAGAAAAGATTGATATCAAATCCATAATACTTGAAGGCTCATCTGCAGTAAAGAGTATTCTGGACTGTTCTGAAAGAGAAAAAATCGATTTGATTATACTTAATACTCGAGGGAGAACTGGCTTTAAAAAATTATTGATGGGTAGTGTTGCATCAGGTGTAGTAACATATGCACATTGTCCCGTTATGATAATACGATAATGTCTTTTGATAGCACATCAATATCTGGCT
>QCWD01000071.1 GCA_013114725.1 Nitrososphaeraceae archaeon
CCAATTATGATAACCGCTAAATATCATTTTCATCAACTAATTTCAAATTAAAAAGAACCTGTAAATTTGGATGTATTTTGGTATGAACAATTTCCATAACTTTCATCGGCTGTTCTCTATTTTCCACTGCAATTTTCAGGTCAACTAATCCATTTTCCAGATCTTGATAGTTTTGTACTTTAGTATCATTTTCTTCTATTTGTGATGATAATGATGGGAAAATTTCAGTATAAAACTTCTTTAATGCAATATTTAAAAACTCTAACGCGCTTTCGTACTCATCAAAGTTTACTATGTATTTATTTTGATATATAAAATGACTCGGACCTTGATTTAGTAATTCATATACTGTTGTGTTCTGATTCATATTTGACATATTTGTTAAATCTATTCCAATATTGAATGCGTCTCCATATCTTTGGAGACTTGTGTCTATAATGTTTGCCAAAACTAGAGCTTGTATAGTAGAATTGTTAATCTGTTCTTCATCAATTCTTGTAGTTACTGCTTCATCCAATATTGATTCAATAGTATCTACGGTTTCACTAATCTGAGATTCACTCTTTTGAGATTCGACCTCCATCAATAATTTGTTTAATGTATCTTCTAATTCAATTGCAGTTCGTTGGTTTTTTTCTGAAATTTCCTTCTTGGTATCTGAATCATAATATAAAATAGCATTATTGGCATGTGTTTTGGCAAAGTTTTGGTCACCATCCTTTCCTGCATTATCATCTACAAGTTTTGATTCTACTTTTATTTTATCCACCACTGTCAAAAAATCTATACTTTCGTCACTAGAAAAATCATGGGCAAACGCATTTCCAAAAGAAAAAACAACAACACAAAAGATAATTACAAAAAATCTCGTATGTAATTTAATGCCATTTTTTTCATATATTGAAATAAGCATCTGAGAATTTGGAATCCATTGAGATAATAAAAATTTTATTATTTTCTTTGTTAAAAAAACTAGATCAATAATCATTAAATCAAGAAAAAAATTATTTTTTCAACTTTCAAGATGTTAAAGTTTGATAATATGATACTGCCTGGAATTAGTCTAATTAAAATAATTCGTAATTAGGTAGTTTTTATTTGAGCCTGATTTTTTAAAAACCCAAATACACAAAATATATTGATAAAATATAATATCATCAATTTATTGTTTATATGGTTATTTCCTATCACAATTATCTATCATTTAATCGCTCATAAAATATTTTTTATGAATACTCAAATATCATAGACATCAGTAAATACAATACTAAAGTAACAATATAGCGAATTCCATTTCAACATACCATAATCTTGGATTCATATCGTATAGAACACTTCGTCGTTATATTGCTCGATTGTCTTTGAACATGGAATTTCAATAAGAATCTTCGATAAATACTATATATCATTAGATAAATTTTTCTTTTGAATTGAACAAACTTCAAACTTATACAATATGTGGCATAACGTTCTTTTTCTCCATCTTGTTGGGAAACGGCTCAAAATCAAACTGAAAATGAAGCCGAGATTGAAGCAGACATAGAACAGGAAAATAAATGTAAAAAAGATACTGAATGTGAGAATCAAAATGAAATCAATAACCAATTGAATGTAGTCAATCAACAACAGAATACTTCACAAACTGGAGAACCAGAAACAACATGTGAGACTTGTTTTACTGATAATTTGACTCCAGAACAAATAACTGCTTACGAAGGGATACTGGATACTAATACAGTATTTACTTCCATTGAGGAACTCTGTATTTTCATAAAAGAAAATCCAGAATCTATTGAAATATCTAGTTTGATATATTTTATAGGTAGTCAAGCAGGCATTGATAATAACACGTTAGAGGAAATCGATCTATGTCTTGAAGACTTTTTTGGAATAACTATTCCTTCATTCGGTTAGAACCACTACCCTCTTTTTTATTTCTAAAACAAACAACTCATCTCATCTATATAATAATATTATAAATTTAAGAACTCAAATATAAACAAAATATATCAGAATATGAGAAGATGCGTCTACTATTAAACAATTTTATATTTAATTTTTATAAAAAAATTTTTCTTAAATATTAAAAACAAGTTTACTGATTAACAAAATATGTGTCTTTGGTGTGAGGCTAGTCTGGATAAACAAAAGATCTGCGAATGTGCTTGTAGTAATGTTCCAAGCCATTCTTCTTGTCCTATATGTGGACATAGAGTTTGCTAGCAATCAATATTAAACATCTTTTTTTATTAAATTATCAAAAATTTTAGAAAAGAACAATTACTAAATGATTTTCTACATCAATATACTTATAATCTTTAGAAAAATATGCATGCTTTTCTTATTTCTTCTAATGAATTAGCCATATTGATGTGTTACTCTTCCTCAAAACAATTGCATGATGTCTGATATGTTATCATTATAAAAATATATACATAATATCAGATTTGCATATGCTGTTCAATGGAAATATAATATTATCATTAATAAAAAACAGACCAATTTAAAGCATTTTACTCAATTATCCTAAATAACCCATCTATGAAAAGAGGATCGCTGTACAGGTAGAATCACTGAAGGACCACCCAAGGATTCAATAGGATTGGACTGTTAGTTCATTTTGGCTAATACTTATTATATAGTTTTATCAGATTGTAAAATCCTAATAAACTATTTGTATATTGATCATAGATGCACAGACTATCACCGAACCCAAGTATATTTAGATGCCTATATAGATACTAACATTATATTATAAATGATATAAAAAAATACAAAATAAATAAAACAAAATCATAGAATAATAAAAGAATATTTTTTCTCTTTCTATTTTCAAATACCAAAAGATGGAAATTTTTAGGAGGAGCAAGTTCGATAACTGGTATATATATTATTTTTTATTATAGTTCTAACAAAATTGAACAAACTTCCAAAATATGCGGTATTTAGTATAATATTACTTTCTTTAATTATATTGGAAAATGGAATACATTCTAATCAGGTATTTGCGCAAGAAAATCAAACCGGAATAGAAAACGAAGTAGAGTTAGAGGCAGATATCAAAGAACCGGGAAATATGTGTGCAAAGGATTCAGAATGTAAAAATGTAAATCAAGTCAATAACGGTTAGGTAAAAAAACCGTTACACAGAATACTACAGATACTTGAGAGTTAGAACCAAGATGTAAAACTTGTTTTACTGATAATTTGACTCCAGAGCCGGCAGACTTATTTGCAGAATCAATAGAAAATGCTTGTCGTTATATTCTTAGCTCAATTATACATGAAGAACCTACATCTTCAGAACCTAGGGAGGCAACATCATTTATAATATTTGGCCTTGGGACAAACGCTGGTATTTCTTTACCTGCATTGGAATCTATTGCAGATTGTCAGTACGAATTATGCGGAATTACGTTTCCACGATCAATATGATAAACCTATCCATCTTTTTTAATTTTTTTTAAAAACAATAGATTATCGTAACTTGTCATATAGAACCAGCAATATATTTGTCTATGTATGGAGATATAAATAATAGTACACAAAATACAAAATTAAAAATGATATAAAATGAACATTATAAAATCAGAGAATACTAGAACAACATTTTTTTACTTTATGAAATAACTATAATAAAATAGAACATTTCAGGAGTAACAAGCATGATGATCGATATATATCGTTTTTATAAACTACTTTCAAATATACACACCATTTAGCATAATTCTCCTTTCTTCAATTCTATTGGGAAATGGAATGTTCTCAACAAACCAAATATCTGCTATGATCAAACAGGTACAGAAATTGAAGCAGATATCAAACAGAAAAACAAGTGTAAAAATATATAGAATGAGAAAATGAAAATGAGATTAACAACCAATTGAGTGTAACTAAACACGAATAGAACAACAAAATGGAAACGAGAACCAGAAATATCACCAAGTGAAAATTGCTTTACAGAACTTTCAAGTCAAACAGAGATGGATGATTTTCTTGTTAGATTGTCTTATAAAATAAAAAAAGTTACAACATTAGAAGTCTTTATGACTTTATTGATGAACAACAAGGAACTCTAGGACTAAATCTTGCTTTAAATACTGCAGCACAAAATTCTGTTTCCAATGTACTATATGAAGCGTTAATACTATGTCTTCAAGATGTGAGAACTCATGTAGCACTACTAGGAGATTAGACTGAAATATTTTCATCGCTCTTTTTTTAAAAGTTTTTAAATTTTCAAGATAAAAAATATACTATTAATTTTTTTAAAACTTGAATAACAATATTTTAAATAAAATCATTGTCAAAATTAATTACAATTTCGTAATAAGTTCCACAGAACCTAACAATTATCATCTAGTCTCATAATATCTTATATGAATGGAGAATAAAAAATAGCTGTATGTTATATTACTGTTATATTCTACTTTTATTTCACTAAACTCTTTATTTTATTTCATAATTCTTTAAATCAACAAGCTCTGATAGTATCGGTGAATATAGTTAGACATTCAATCAATTAAAGGCAATGATCAAACACTTAAATAATGATTATTATTCATGTATTGTTGGTTAACTAATGACGTTTATAGTTGCTTCATTTTTGATTGTTTTAATAGTTTGTAGTTCGTCTATTGTCATTAATGGCTTTGGCGCACCCAAGAGTCAAAATTTCGGTAGTTCTGATGCGCAATGTTGGACAGAGACTCCCGAACCTGGATCATATGTTACAACCTGTTGTTGGGATGTAACCGATCCAAATGACCCTGAGGGAATCGAACTAGAATATTGCCAAAGATGTGACTATGATCCAACAACTAAAACACATAGTGGATGCAGCGAGGTAACTCAAGAAAGGACTGAACCATCAGGAATTGAACGTTTGCCTCTTGGGAGTTTGAAAGATGTGCCCATTATAAATCAGGAACCCACTATATCTCCACCAAATGTTAACGATGAAAATAAAGAGATTGTTCCATCAACTGGAGTCAAAGAACAAGATTCACAAACCAACGAATTCATTGATAACCAAACCGATGAAGTAGATGGACTACCAACTATTAAAAATAACGAAAATCTTCCATTAACTAACGATATTAGGGAAAAGTAAGTATTCAAAGAATAGTAAAAATCATTTGAGAGGGTAAAGACGGAGTGTATTTTACATAAATTCTAACTTCCGAGCAAATTAAGTTCATTATGCTGTACAAGGCTTATTTTATCAGGAATTTAATTTTGGGTTTTAGAATCATGTGAATATTCCCACAGGCCCACAGAACTAGAATATATTTGTATATGAATAGATATACATAAAATATTTTATACAATAATAATAAGATATAAAATTAATATTTTAAAATCGTAGAATAATAGCACAATATTTTTTCTATTTTATACTGATGTATCTTAGTATATTATATACTAAAAGATATAACAGGTTTATAGTATAGAAGCGAGTTTGCTAATTCGTATATATCTTTTTCGTAAACTAATTTCGAATTGAATAAATTTCAAATTTATACAGTATTTGGAGTAATGTTTCTTTCCTCAATGTTATTAAGAGATGGAATATATTCTAATCAGGTATTTGCACTAGAAAATCAAACAGGAACAGAAAATGAAGCCGAAATTGAAGAAGACATCGAACAGGAAAACAAGTGAAAAGATGATAGTGAATGTGACAATAAAAACGAGATAAACAATAGCCTTGACATAACCACTACTGGAAGTACACAAAACGCAACACTACAAGAACAAACACAACTAATAGTAACCAAAATCGTTGAATGTAAGTTCTGACGGCGACCCATCCGATCAGGAAGTATGTGATTTTGCAGAACAATCAACCAATTTACCAAATCCAGAAGACTATGAAATCACAATAATTATAAATAACCCAAGCCACTCGAATTTTCCTGGTTCTACATCAAAAACAACAGTTCTGTTAGGTGCAAGAGGTTATACTGTCGAAGATTTAGCAAGTACTGATGACCTTCAAACCCAACTTGGAGCAACTTCGATAATTACCTCAACATCTGCATAAGGTGATTGTACCGGAAACTTTGATTAAAATAATATCTTTGCAGATGTTACTGAAACTATTGCAGACGGTGAAACACAAGAATGAACTTTGACAAACATCATACTTATTAACGGTGGAGATGGTCCGTTAGACTAAACTAAAAATTCTTTTTTTCGAAGTTTTTAGAGTTTAAAATACTGTATTTATTAATAATTTTTTATTCTTTCTCAGCAAAAGAACTGATAAGCTATAGTGTAAATTACAAAACTTTAGATAAAGAATAAGATCGTATTTAAAAATAATATTTATAATTTTTCAATAAAATTTAATTAACAACCTTTTAAAATCTATATTGATGCACAGTGAAGATGAACCTCAATTAGTGTATGTTTATGAAATAATGAGTAAAAACCTTGTCAAGGTAAAGCATAATGTTTCTACGTCAGAAATCTCATACATCATGGTAAAAAAAAGAATTAGTTCCGTTACCGTAATAGATGATAACGAAAAAATTATAGGAATAGTTACAGAAAAGGACTTGGTTAGAGAAGTTTGTGCTAAAAATGTTTTGGCAACTACATTAACAGCAGCAAAAGTGATGTCCTCTCCACTAATTACTGTTAGTAGGAATTCTACTATAATCGATGCTGCAAAATTAATGGTAAAAAAAAGAATAAGACATCTGGCAATACAAGAGAATAATGATATTATTGGAATAGTTAGTACATACGATTTGATAAACGTATTAAGAAATGTGATAAAATCTATGGCTTTGGATTCTAGTTTATTAGATGCTATATCTATGACTGAAATTCCATTAGAAGAAGGCGGTTTTTCCTATCCTTTATCAGAAGATGAATTAAAGTAAATGATTGAATGTTCTAAAGTTTGGTCATCTATTGTGTAGTTAGGATTTACAAATGTTATAATAAATAGGTCATATTTAGATCTATTGAAAAAATGTTTCTGATCAACTATATTGACTTAACTAATACTTTTGCTCTTTCCTGTTTAATGTTAATCTAACTGAAATATTAAAATTTAACGAAAATATTATCATCCACTAATTCTGGAATAGTTGATGTTATTACTTAGATGTCTATTTTTTTTATTGAAAATTGATTTATGTATATATGTCAGATAAATTCGAATGACTATACTTTTAGTATCATAAGTACTATAGTTTATCAACATAATCAATAGATTTATCGTTACCTGTTCTTTTAAATTGATTCAAAAATCAAATAGGCATAATGGATTAGTAACACAAAAAAAGACGATTCGATTGCCAAACTTGACACACTTTTGTTTAATCCAAACACTTTTTTAATCAATTCGACCCGGAACTCCTTACATGAATAAAGTAAATACACGACAATATCGTAATATGTAATTTTAACTATTGCAATCTAATATATGAATAGTTATTCTATTTTATTGTATGTTCATTATTATTTGATAGTGACGTTTCATGGAGAATTGACATTGGCTAAGGTCGTAATAGCCAAAATTGATGTTGATCAAAACCAAATTGTTACCAAAGTAATAATTTTTAAATAAACAAATGTGTGCAAAGTTTGTTGAATTAGGATTTATAGGATTTATCTGCCTTCTTCTTGTAGTCTGGAGATATCTATTGATCGTAAAAAAATAATAGGTAGATTTACTTGCGGCGCCCAACTACGCATATTGATTCATTATCAAATTTTGCATGACCTGTATGACTATCTCGGTAAAGTAGTTTCACCTGATCTGCAATTGCACTCCATATCTCTTTTTTTCTTCCTTCAGTTTCTTTAGCTAGCATCATGTTAACCGGTGCTGCTATTTCTTGGACGAATGTAATGTACTCATCTGGAGAATCAAATTCGAATGTTACTTTGACACTTTCACTATGAATATCTGTAAATCCTGCCTGTTGCAATGAATTTTGAAATGTATTCAAATCCGCCAAACTGAACGGTCCAGGAATACCTTGAGGTGATTGTGGTAAATTGAGTTGTTTTCTGACAACTGTCATGGGTAAATCAATAAAGGGAACTTTTGAAGGATGGGCCCATACCGCAGCTGAAAGTCGTCCACCAGGAACCAATGATTTGTGTATCCTTTTTAATGCGCCGGACAGGTCCGGTAAAAACATCAATCCCCATCTGCAAATTACCGCATCAAAAAATGAGTTGGGCAAGTTTAATAATTCGGCATCGCCTTCTCTAAACTCTACATTCTTCAAGCCTTCTGAACGTGCCCTTTCTATACCTATTGCCAGCATCTGTGGTGAAATATCTGTAGCTATTATCTGTCCGTTACTACCAACTGCACGAGCCGCAGTTAATGCTGGTTCACCAATCCCAGTTGCTATGTCTAAAACTCTTTGACCTTGTCTGACTTCTGCAAGAGTTACCAATTTTTCACTAACATTGTGGGCACCATTTTCTAGAGTTTTCCACCATTTTTGCCATCCCGCGGCAACCGAGTCCCAA
>QCWD01000072.1 GCA_013114725.1 Nitrososphaeraceae archaeon
AGCAAAGAATCCATACGTAGCCGAAATGTACAAGCTTGCCTTAGAAGGAAAGCTATACAGCAGGTCTATACCATAAATAAATACAAAATCTCACCAAATTTTTTTATTTTTGAATAATCTTTTTTAATTAAAAGGTATATTGTAGTTTAACCTTATTATTTCAGTTTATAGATAACATTAGACCTATGTCATCTACGCAATCTCTGCGAAATGATCACCTTTTAATCGAGAAAATGCTAAAATCATTAAGCATTACAATACAACTGCTTCAGGATGGAAAAAAAATTCCCAGAAATATTTTGGAACAAACAATAGATTTTACAAAAAATTTTACAAATATATGTCATCATGGAAAAGAAGAAGATTCATTATTTCCTAATTTAGAGAAAAATGGGATGAAAAGAGAAGGAGGGCCAATTGCGAGGATGATATTTGAACATCAGATAACAAATCAACTAGTTGAGAAAATGGAGAAGTCCTGTCAAGAATATCTAGAAAGTGATATTAACCAAAGTTTGTTATTAGATATACAAAATTACATAGACCATGTATCTAGTCATTTAATGAAAGAAAATCTTAGGTTATTTGTTATGGCAGATATGATTTTAGGAAATCAGAAAGAAGAAATAAATAGTGAACTAAAAAAAACAGAAGAATCTAAATTAAAAGAAATTGGGAAAAGAAGAGAACATTATGAAGATATAGTTGAAAATATTAATTTAGGACTCAAAAATGTAAAATTATAAACATTATATTTTATTTACCAACTTTTAAAAAAAGAATTTATTGCATGATAACTATAATAAAGTATTTGAATAACCAATACTAATAGTGTAACATAAATAAACGAAAAAAAAAGATAAATAAAATTCCAGTAAATGAAGTAAGCTTACAAGAAATAGAATTATTTCTTGATGCATTAAAAGATAGTGAATACACAAAAGTAAGAGAATTAGTAAAACTATTGAAGCATTCTTTAGATGGCATCAAAATTAATGCTATTTTAAAATATTTAGAAAGATCAAAACAGATTGAGATCGATTTAGAGGGAAATATAATATGGGTAAAAAAACCAAAAGAACAGATTACATTTGCCGAAAAGGCGAAAATAGATAAAAAATTCTTAGACTATATGAAAAGTAAAAAAAGTTGATGGTCATCATCAAAAGATATCTATATTGAAAAATTCTAAAAATACTAAAGTTGATTTCTGATAAAAAACATGATACCAATTCATTTACTGATGATGAAAAAAGTGGATTGTATAAAGCAATATTCTCAAGAAGAGACATACGTTCACAATTTATTTCTAAAGAAATTCCAGACGAGGTTTTATTCAGGATTCTAAATGCGGCTCATCATGCACCATCGGTTGGATTTTCTCAACCATGGAGTTTTATTTTAATAAAAAATCATGAAACACGTCTAAAAGTTAAAGAATCTTTCGTTAAAGAAAGAGAGAAATCTATTAAAATGATTAACAATGAGTCCAGAAAGGACGAATATATAAAATTGAAATTAGAAGGAATAATAGAGTCTTCAATTAACATATGTGTAACATACGACCCTACAAGATTTGGTCCTTTTGTACTTGGAAGAACCTCAATTCCGGAAACAGGAATTTACAGTGTGTGTTGTGCAATACAGAATTTATGGTTAGCAGCAAGAACAGAAGGTCTTGGTCTTGGATGGGTAAGCATAGTAAATAATCAAGAATTAAAAAAAATTCTGGCGATTCCTGAATATGTTAATCCTGTCGCCTATTTGTGTTTAGGATATGTAAACGAATTTCCGGAAAAACCAGACTTAGAATCCTCAGGATGGTTAAAAAGAATGAGTTTGAATGAGGTAACATATTTTGAAAAATGGAATAAGAAAATTAATAATGAAAATTGGAGCGGTATTGATGAATTGATAAAAAAGACAAATTAATTTAAAGTAATATAAAAGAATATTTAAAAAAATATAGTCTCCACATAGTTTAGCAAAATTCGATTATTAAATAAATTCTATTAAAATCAGGTAGACCACAATAGAGTGATAAAAGACGGTGATGTTTACATCTTGATTTAAGAGTCAAAGACTCTTAAATGGAATTTGCCAAAGAATCAAGTTATATATTACATCATTGTGTAAAACTTTTGCTGTGATATAAAATGAATATGATAAAAAATGAAGATATTTCCCAATTAAAAAATTTAGATTATGTTAAAAATGAGGAATTGATATGGATTAATATTCAGAATCCGACTAGAGAAAAAATGAATATGATTGGAGAAAAATTTTCATTCCATGAATTAAATATTGATGATTGTTTATCCAAATTTCAATTACCTAAAATTGATAAATATGATGATCATGTTTTTGTCATATTGCATCTACCCACTGGAGGCAAAGATATGAAAGTGCCAAAGATAAGTCAGTTATCAATATTCATAGGAGCAAATTATTTAGTTACAGCTCATCAAGGAGATCTCAAGCCATTAGTTGAAATGTTTCAATTATGTCATAATGTTAATAATCTTGAACAAAGGCAACTATTAATGGGTAAATCTTCTGGTTATTTATTACACACGATCCTTGATGTTCTGGTAGACGACCTACTACATATTTTGATGAAATTAATTGGAAATTTAAATGATATTGAAGATGCGGTTTTTGATGAGAAAATTGCGGTTGCAAAAGATATATCAATACTTAGAAGGGAAATTACTACTATCAGAAGAGTTGTCATTCCATTAAAAAGAACTATAGGTAGTCTTACAATTTATATCCAAAAATTTTCTGAAGAGGATTTAACAGCTTATTTTGATGATGTAAAAGATCATTTAGATAAAGTAATAGATGCGTTAGAAGAGGCCAAGGAAACTATAGAGATTTATAAAGACACGGATTTTATGTTAAGTACAGAAAAAACTAACAAGATTTTAGCTGTATTAACTATAGTATTTACTTTATCGATTCCGGCGACAATAATTAGCACATTTTATGGTATGAACATAAATCTTCCTGGAGGTAATATAGATGGTAATGAAATTGGATTATTAGGTATGTATAGTACATTGCTGACTGTAATAGTTAGCTCAATAACACTAACATTGATAATGGTTTTCTATTTCAGAAAGTTAGGATGGCTTGGAGGACTATCAAAATTAAAATGATTTATTTATATAAACATGCAAACAAATTGAATTAATTTGCTTCCAAGGCAGCTATTACGAATAACAATTAGTAACAAAGGGAAACATATTTTTCCAGTTTTTTGTGATATTCAGAGAGATTTGAATTTAGCTACAGGAATTATCAACATAATTGAATTATCAATTAAAAATAAAGAAAAAAAATCGGTAATTGGAAAGGAAATTTTAGAATTGGAAAGGAAATTTAATGTCGATTACAGGCTTGTCCAAGGTTTATATGAATTAATTAATAGAAGATGCGAATACAATGAAAACTTCAATATTGAAAAAGAGGGTATATCATATGATGGAGATAAAGATGTCTCGAGTAGTAATTTAATTGAATGCAAGGATCCAATTTTCTTAAGAAGATTAGTTTTTGAAGAATCGTCCAAGTGTGGTTTAGCTATAACACTTGTTGACCGTGATAAGATATTAGAAAAAATCGCGGCTAGATTGAATGTCTCAAAAGAAATAATCGAAAAACTGTTGTGGATGGACGTGGAAGATAATCAAATAATCAGATCTTATGAACCAATTGGCCCAAAGCAATTAATTGGATGGTATAATTTATCAATCCTACAAACTGTTTTATTTAGTTGTACAAAACTGGAATTTTCTTTAAATGGTGGAACGAATTGGAAAAAAGTATTAAGACTAGTAAAAAAATTTGGATTAATGTATACATTGAGAATTATATCAAACAGCATAAGTAGTGAAAATTTAAACTTAATAGAAGGAAAAAAACGATATGATTTAAACGATCGTAACAATAAGTATATTGAAGATAAAAGTATTATTTGTTCAATAGATGGGCCGCTCAGTATTTTTAAGCTTACTGAAAAATATGGAACATCTATTGCAAAGATTATTTCATTTATAGTAACTTTGGACAAATGGAGAATTAATGCATCCGTTTTAAGAAAATCACTTTCATCAGGAAAGCTGTATGAATTACATATTTCAAATGAAAATTCCATTTTATTTACGTATCCAAGTAGTTTAAAAAAAGAAATAACAGATAAGGACAAGTTATTATTTGATTCAAAAATTGAAGAAATATTTGCTGAAAAATTTGAATTATTTGACAAAGGATGGAAATTGATAAGAGAACCAGATCCATTAATTTTAACAGACAATAGTGCTTTTATTCCAGATTTTTTGATCCGGAAATACGATGTACAAATTTATATAGAAATCATTGGATTCTGGACAGAAGAATATTTAAAAAGAAAATTCAACAAAATTAAAGATATTTTAAAACAAAAAAATAATAGAACCGAATTTTTTTTCTTTATAAATCAAGATGTGTCCTTAACAAATTACTTCATTCAAAAAACAATTAAAGAGATCGAAAAGATCAATCCACATAATTTTATTTTTTATAAAAATAACAATATAACGATAAAACCAATTATTGATCGTTTAAATTCTATTGATAATTTTATGATAACGAATATAGCAAAGACACATAATGAAAGAATTATAAATATAATTGAGAAGATATTAAAGGATTCTAAAATAGATATAATATCATTAAGAGCAATTAGTAAGAGTTATAATTTTCCATTTGAAGCATTAATACATAGTATAAATTTGTATCAAAAGAATTGGAATGGTATATTTTACAAAATAGATGAATTTTTAGTATCAGTCAAGAAATTGAATGTGATTAAACAGCAAATGAAAAAAATAGTTAGTCTAGAAGATGCATTAAAAGTAATAAAACAAAATGGCATTCCAGAAACTTGTTCTATTCAGATAATACA
This sequence comes from Nitrososphaeraceae archaeon, assembly GCA_013114725.1. GTDB lineage: Archaea > Thermoproteota > Nitrososphaeria > Nitrososphaerales > Nitrososphaeraceae > QCWD01. The sequence continues at coordinate 4,949 of QCWD01000072.1, forward strand.
AACTCTTGGATATGATATATTATGGAATGGGATTAACGTCAACAATGCTACAATATCCAAAACAAAATAATAATATTTTATCAAACATTTTAAATTTTATATATATAAATTATTATATATCATCATTACGTAGATAGAATATGACTGAAGCTTATGTGCTGATTAATTGTGAATTAGGACATGAAAATGAAATAATCGCGGAGATCAAGAAAATTGAGGGGATTGTAAACGTTTTTGGAGTTTATGGAGTTTACGATATTATGGTAAAAATTAAGGCTGAGTCAATAGAAAAGCTAAAAGATATTGTTACTACTAGAATAAGAAAAATTGAAAAAATAAAATCAACACTTACACTGATTGAAATAACCAAATAATAATCTTCATTTTACCATTTATATTTTATTTCAAGTTCTTTTTTAGAGACAATTTTATTTTGTAATAAAATGAAGCCTTAGATGGGATTTGAACCCACGGCCTAAGGTTTACGAAACCTTCGCTCTGCCAGGCTGAGCTACTAAGGCAAAGGTCAATCATTCATACCATAGAGACAAGTAGTATATATATAATAAGATGTGTGTTGATAAAATTATTAAATTCATATATATTAATAAATCAATAATTTCAGAAATAATCTTGAGGTTGAATGCGCTATGAAAATATCGGTATCAGGGGCAAGAGGAATTTACAATGAAGATTTTACATTAAGTCAGGTCCATAATTTAACCAAATTATTCTCAGACTACCTAAGGCAAATTAAAAAGAAAAATATACGATGTTTGAGTGCATGTGATACAAGACCTTCGAGTGATTTTATTAAAAGAGTAGTAACAAGTACACTAATTAATTTTGATATTGAAGTATATGACCTAGGTATTGCTCCCACTCCAATAGCTTTTAGAGAATCAAAAAAATACGATTGCGGAATAATAATAACAGCTTCACATAATCCATTGAATTGGAATGGACTGAAGTTCATATTAGATGGCAGAGGAATTTTTGAAAATGAATTAATTGAAATGTTACATGGCTATAACCATAATCACATAGATAATAATGAACATTCCAATATAGCAAAATCGTATCAAATTTTACCTAATTACATTTATGAAATATCTCAATTGATTTCAACAATGGATCAAGTATCAGAAAATAAAAAGAAAATTGGTTTGGATCTTTGTGGAGGAGCAGCATGTAATTATGCAGAGGAATTATTTAAAAAATTTCATCAAAAGTCATATAGCATAAATGGTAATATTGGAATATCATCACATGGACCAGACCCTACATCCGATGATTTGATTGAATTAAGATCTTTAGTAAAATTAAATAACATGGATTTTGGATTTGCATTTGATTTTGATGGAGATCGTGTAGTTGTAATAGATAGAAATGGTAAAAAATTAACACCAGATAATACGCTATTATTATGTATAGCTAGTTCTATAATTAATTTCAAAGCTAAAAAATTTGTAACTAGTATTGATACAAGTATAAGTGTTCAAAAATTCATAGAAGATAATAATGGAATATACGAATACTCTAAGGTTGGCGAATCAAATGTATTAAGAAAGGCTCAAGAGATAGATGCTGATGCTTGTGGTGAAGGAAGTAGTGCAGGTTTTATTTTACCATCGTTTAATGCGTGTAGAGATGGTTTTTTGGCTAGCATAATCATCTCCTTAATGAATGATAGAATAATAAAGGATTGTCTAGATTTATCATCAAATTACAGTCAAATAAGATCTAAAATACCAATAAATATGGAAGTACAAAATATACTAATGGAAAAACTCGAAAACGAATTTAAGAAAATTTCTAGTGAAATAGTTAAATTAGATGGCATCAAGATAATATTGGATGAGAATTCTTGGATACTTATAAGAAAATCAAATACTGAATATTCCTTAAGAATTTCTGTTGAATCATTACACGGTCGGACTGAATCTTTGGCCAAACAATACTTAAATAAAATAAATGAAATTCATGATCAGATTGTTAAACGAAATTGAAATTATCAATATTTTTCAGTCAGTATTAGATTTTGAAAAAAATAAAAGAGAATTATCATTATCATATATGGTAAATGACGATGTTTCAACAATTTCTATAAATGATGTAATATCATTAAGCCGAGAAAAAGATCCTCCAAATAGCATAATCATCAAATGTGATATGACAGTAGAAAGTACTGATAAACCC
>QCWD01000003.1 GCA_013114725.1 Nitrososphaeraceae archaeon
AATAAAATAAAAACTTAAATAATTTTTCATTAATAAATTAGTGAAAGGAAATGAATGAAGCGTATGTGTTGTTAAATGTAAATTATAAAGACCAGAAAAGGATAATAGAAGAGGCTAAGAAGATCCCAGGTGTTAAAGAGGTAAAAACAGTCTATGGGATTTATGATATGATGATAATCTTCCAATCAGATAATCTTCAAGAGGTAAAAAACTCTATTGATGTTAATCTTCATGAGATTGATGGTATTACAAATCTAACAACGTTAATCTCGGTGTCTTGATAAAATGGTTCAAGAATACGAAACAATAGTTGTTGGTGCCGGACCTGCAGGATTATCAGCAGGAATGTTTATTGCACGACAAAAAACATCATGTTTGGTAATTTCCAAAGATCTGGGAGGACAGTTAAATTTAATTCCAAAACTTGAAAACTATCCCGGAACGATAATGTCAAGTGGTCCTCTTTTAGCACGTACGCTTGAAAATCAATACCTCACTTTTCATGGAGAAATGACATTTGATACGGTAGAAAGAATAGATGAAGATGAATCAGGTTTCAAAGTCAAAACATTTCGTACGGAATACAAGGCAAAGTCAATAGTTCTTGCCCCAGGAAAGGTTCCAAATAACCTAGGACTTGAGAATGAAGGAAATTTTGCAAACAAAGGAGTGCATTATTGTACAAAGTGCGACGCACCTTTTTACCAAGGACGCACTACTGCAACAGTGGGTGTAGGAGGATACCTGGTAGAATCAGGAATTTTGTTATCAAGAATGGCATCAAAAGTATATTTGATCTACAGGGGAGGTCAACTTGGTGGTGATAGAGATTTAATATCTTCAATCGAAAAAAAAGAAAATGTAGAACTGGTTCCAAATACATCTATCAAATCAATTTCAGGAACAAATTCTTTACAACAAATAACATTGCTGGACAATACAGGTAATGAAAAAACTGTAAATGTTGATGGATTGTTTATAGAGATGGGATCAAAGATAAATCTTGACTTTGTGAAACATCTGGTCAAAATAAATTCGAAAGGCGAAATAGAGGTAACAGATGGTGGAAAAACCTCCCATCCTGCAATTTTTGCTGCGGGCGATTCAACCAACATTCCTTACAAACAGATAGTTGCAGCATGTGGCGATGGAGCAGCAGCAGGATTATCTGCATTTAACTATCTAGAAAAATTGAAAGGAAGACCAGGAATCAGGTCTGACTGGAAAAAAACAATCGGAGATACAACATTCCATTACTAGTATCAACAAATTATTTTTTTTGAATGATTTCTCTTTTATGGTTCTTATTTTTTTGGTCACGCAATACTAAATAAAGATGGTTGATTTTAAAAATAAATAATATAAAATTAAGTTTTTCATGTAAACGATTAATAATATTTCATTAGCGTAATCATATTCTCCGATGCAAAGAGAAAATATTTCAAACAATTCCTCGCGTGAGGACGTGATAGGATTTTCTAGAATGGTAAAAGTCGGTCCTCATGTATTCATATCGGGAACCTCAGCGATTGACAATACAGGAAATATAGTTGGAGTCAACGACCCATATGAACAAACAAGACAAATAATCTTGAACATCAAAAAGGGAATGGAGAGAATTAATGCTGGTCTGGAAAATATAGTCAGAACCAGAATATATCTTGTAAGTATGAATGATTGGAAAAAAGTTGCAAAGGCACATTCAGAATTTTTTGGAGATATACGACCTGCTACTACAATATTGGAGATTAAACATCTAATGAGGTCAGAAATGTTAGTAGAAATGGAAGCTGATGCAATAGTTGAAACTTAATTTTTAATTTAAAATCAAATAAATTATTTCAAGCAAATTTATAATTATTGTCTAAAGAAAAGGAACCATGATAAATATCAGTTTTACAAGCAAGCCATTTATAGTTTTTTCAATATTTTTTGTTTTGTTAGGTTCGGTGATAGGTTCAATATGGATGATGAATATCTATGGTTTTAATTTATTTAAAAACGAATCGAAAATTTTTCCATTACACAAGATAACGCTTATCGATGGATTCTTGACCTTAATAATAATAGGAGTTGGGTTCATGATAATTCCAAGATTTAGAAACATACCCAACCCGACGTTAAAAACAGGATATGCTATATTGGTATTGATAATATCAACGATTATTTTATCAATAATTTCTCAACCATCAAAGGACTCCGAATCAAACATCATCTTATTCTCATTAGAATTACCTTATCTTACAATTTTACTTCCAAAATTTATAGGTGTTTCGATTTTTGTAGTAAAAATTATTTTAATGTTAAGAATCAAACCAAAATTACTGGTATTATCAGATTACTTTATTTTTATTGCCATATTGATACTTTTTTTACAGAACATAATAGATTTATATTTACAAGATAAAATATCATATTCTATAATATATTTTCAGTTCTGGTTCCTATTTCCAATAATAATGATTTTTGGAATTGAATATAAAACAATGCCTTCATTTCTTGGATATATTAGACCGAGAAAAAAAACGGCCGTTTTATCACTTTTGTCTTCAATTATTGGTGCAACCTCAGGTTTTTTATATCTTTTAGGAATGGAATTTGTTTATTTAGAGTATTTGTTCGAGACTACACTGGTATTCTCATCTACAACCTTTATAATTTCGAATTTTATTTTTGGGGGGTTTGATTTTGGTAAAATAATCCAATTTACAAAGAATGAAAACAGATTGAGATATCTTTATATTCAATTGCATATCGTAATATCTTTTTTATTTCTATTATCTGGCATAGTAAGCAGTATTTGTTACTATATTTTTCCAAATTCTGACTTAATTTTTCTCTTCTATGATATGAGTATACATTTTATTTCGATTGGTTTTATAGGAATAACAATACTACTTTATCTTCCTTTAATGCTTCCCCCAATACTGGGTAAGATGATACAAATTTCCTACTTTAGTTTCATACCTTTATGTTTTGTTATAACATCACTTGTGCTACGAGTTGTTGGAGATCTTTTAATCTCAATAAAATATGTTTCTTTTAAAACAGAGATACAAAATGATGTGATGTTCTCATTATTTGGTTTTTCTGGATGGTTAATTGTTTTTGCGGTAATATCATTCCTATTGATAACTAGAAAGTCTATCATAAATTCAACGTCGAAAGATGGATAAAAAAGATAAAATTTAAAAATAATGCCAAAATGAATCGGATGATTCATATTCAATTGAAATATTTTACTAGATTTGAGTTTTGAGTAACAGAAAAAAAGTATCATTTAGTTTAGACTTTAATGGAATAGCCGTCTCTGTTAACTTAATCACGATTAATGAAGGAAATTAAAAATTCTCTTAAAATTGAACATAGAACATATCTGGGAAATCAAAATAGTCGTATTTTCCATAAGATAACAGATCCTATTTTTTATTTTTAAACGTCAATTCATTGAGATATTCTATATTTCCAAAGAGATGATTTATTATGCATATTTCTGAGCATAGAAATATTTTATTATCAATCAAATCAAGTTAGTATTACGTTTCAAATATGTTACCCTCTTGGTCTGCAAATGTTTCAGATATTTTAGCTGATTCAACTATATTAGAATGAAACAAATTATCATCTGAATCTTCAATTGCTACCAATCCATAATCTACATTCTTTATCTTGTTATTATATATCTCGTTGTTAAACGATTCTTTTATGTAAACTCCGTTTAAACAATCTGAAAGTGTGTTATCATAGATTTTGATGTCGTGAGACTCTCTTCCTATTGATATGCATTTATCCTCATTGTATACAATATTGTTCCGTATGATGGAATCGTATGAATTTACACTGTTAAAAACAGTATTTCCTTCTATAATAATATTATAGCAATCTGCTGAACAGATTATCCCAGCATTACCGTTATCATACACCGTGTTGTTTCTAATTATCATATCGTTGGTTCCCGAGTGAGGGTCCAGTCCATATTTGACATTATTGTAGATACGGTTTCCTTCAATCAACATATTTTTCATACCTTTTGAGAAGCCTTTCCAGATGTCATGAATTTCATTGTTCTTCAGAATGCTTCCATCTCCACCATTAAATTTAAGTCCGCCGTACCCGCTGCCTTCGATACCACTGCCACTATGTCCTAGATATGCAAGTTCAGAATTCGTAATAATTGTCGGTCCGGTTGCATCAGAATTTATCTTAATGTATGGCCTCAATTGAGATGGAGGTTCTTCGTCTTCATCTTCGTCTTCATTTCCTGCTACTTTAAACAATTTGATATAATCATTTGTCTGTTTATCCCATGAAGTTATTTTGACCGAATCGATTTTTAGACTTCCATCAACAGAAATTGCATTAGGATTGTCTTTTCCTGGAATGATTTTTATCCAATCCACATGCTCTGAATTAATATCTAGAGTTGCATCTTTTTCTACATTAATTCCTGCCTGAAGTACCCAGATTTGATTGTATCCTTCTTCAGGACGGAGAATGGATGGATTTTGTATCTGATCTACAATGTCTGAAAAAGTGGCATGTTCACACGCAACTGAAATTATATTTTCTTGTTTATTATAGGTGATACATTTTTCCCCTGATGTCTGTGCTGTAACAAATTGAGTAGAAAAGCGTACTTGTTCTGATGTTAAAAACATGATGAGTGGAAATAGTATCAAAAAAAAACTTTATTCTCTATAATTTTTTTGTTCATATCTCTACTTTAGTTACACTGAAAAATATTTAAAAAGTATTGTGGTTATTATGTACTAATAATTGTTTTCTAAATTTTCAACATATGAATATTATAGTAACTTTATAAATTGATTTATAAAATAGATCTGTAGAAACCATAATATCTAACAACATTTTGCATTAAATTATTAAACTATCAAAAACAATTTATGTATGTCAGATTTGCAGAACAGTTGTTACGAATTTTAAAGCACTGCATAGTACCATTGTATCTGCACAGAAAGAGCAACCGTATCTATACAGTATAACAACACATTGTTCTTGTACCATAAGAAAGTATGAATGGAAAAGTTATCGTATGTTTACAGAATGGCTTGTTGAGATAAACTACCTTAGACTGTTTTTGCAACTATCAAAAATACCACACTATACTACACTGCAAAAATTTGCAGGCCGGGTCAGCACGAACGTGTTAGATAGGATAATTTCATCATTCATCCTCTATTCCAATACTAATACTAGACACATATTTGCTTGTACAGATTCATTCAGCAGGTTTCACAATAACACATGCTTCACAATACTATGCTACCAAGCCTAAATTGAAGAAGTAAATACTTTTAGTTTGGAGATTCTAATAAAAGGAGTTTAAAAAAGCATATAGGAATTCCTTAGTATTTACATCATAACAATTCTATAATTTTTTAGAAAAAAAAGACGGAGTTTATGATACAATAGTTTAGATAAAAAACCTTCTTTTTTTCTTTTAATAAAATTTCTAGGTAAAAAATAGGGAACCTTTACTATTAATATAATTTGAGATATTTATCTGATGATACCGCTTGAAGAAAAAGAAAATTATGAATAGTGCCGTTAAAAGTTGGATTCTTATCTAAATAACTTTAATGGAACCTGTCATCCATGGGTGTAAAGTACAGTAGTAATCATATGAACCGATATCTAAAAATTTAAATTCAAAGGTCTTTCCTATAGCCAAAATTCCGGAGTCAAACAGGGACATGTCTTCAAAATCATCAGGCGTACCAGCAGTTACAGTATGGATAGATTCATCATTGTTTGTCCAGATGACGGTACTACCAGATGTAATGGTCAATGCACGTGGGTCATATGTCTTACCGGAGGAGGGATCGTATGATCCCTTCATTATAGATACAGGGATTTTAGCCATATTTACACCAGTATTGATTTGATTTGTGTTAGTAGAAGTATCATTTGACATCATCATGTTCATCATGTTCATTGCGCCAGTATTATTCATTATCATCTTCATAGTATCGGTGTTGTTCATCATCATCTTCATCATGTTCATTGCGCCAGTATTATTCATTATCATCTTCATAGTATCGGTGTTGTTCATCATCATCTTCATCATGTTCATTGCGCCAGTATTATTCATTATCATCTTCATGGCATCGGTGTTGTGCATTATCATCTTCATCATGTTCATTGCGCCAGTATTATTCATCATCATCTTCATCATGTTCATTGCACCTGGATGATTCATCATCATCTTCATCATGTTCATTGCACCTGGATGATTCATCATCATCTTCATCATGTTCATTGCACCTGGATGATTCATCATCTTCATGGCATCGGTGTTGTTCATCATCATCTTCATCATGTTCATTGCACCTGGATGATTCATCATCTTCATGGCATCGGTGTTGTTCATCATGTTCATTGCACCTGGATGATTCATAATATTTTGAGCAAAAATTTGATCACTAAAACTTATTGAAATTGCTGCAAAGACTAAAGAAGTTATTAAGAAGATTGTTGCGCTATTTTTCTTGGAATTTATTGGGAAATAAGTCATCTCAATAACTATAGAGAATATCATTTATTTATGTTTAATACGATGATTCTTAACTTTTGTACTAGAAAATATATTAATTACATCATAGGAGCCATGGATTAAATTCGACGATTGATAAAATAATTCAAAATAAATGAGTTGTAGGTGTTAGAAATTTTTTTAACTGGTAATCGTTTCAACAATTAAATTAAAACTTTTAACGTATAAAATAATCAATATTGTCTGTTTACATTGGAATTTGTACAAATCGAAAAAATATCAGATATAATTATTTTAAAAATTAATCGACCAGAAGTATTAAATGCTCTCAATTACGAATTGGTTGCAGAATTTTTAGATATTTTTGATAAGATCTCTGTTGACAATAGTTGCAGAGCTGTAATATTAACAGGTGAGGGAGAAAAAGCATTTTGTTCTGGAGGAGATTTAAAGTATGTTATCAAACTGAATCCCATACAGGCAGAAAGGTACGCAACCAAAGTACATCAGCTGTTAAACAAAATAGAGAATCTGGAAAAACCAGTCATCGCTGCCATCAATGGGTTTGCTCTTGGAGGTGGATGTCAATTGGCCCTCGCCTGTGATATTAGAATTGCTTCAGAAAATGCAAGAATTGGTCAAACCGAGGTCAAAGTTGGCATTCCACCAGGATGGGGAGGGACGCAGAGATTGTCAAGAATTGTAGGAATTGGATTTGCCAAAGAGATGATTTTTACAGGAAAAATTATTTCTGCAGAGGAAGCTAAAAAAATAAAGTTGGTCAACATGATAGTATATGAAGATAAAATTTCACGTAACAATTACAATGGGAAAAGTAATGAGATATCATTAAATAAAAAACTCATCAATGAATCAATCAGATTTGCAAAGTCTGTTTCAAAAAATAGAGATCTAGCAATTAAGATAAGTAAGGATTTGATAAATCATGCAAGAGATGTCAATATAGATGGAGGATTATTCATGGAAAGATATGGTTGTGCCGTATGTTTTACAGATTTAGAAATTGATAATAAAAAAAAATATCATTAGAATTCATATATAAAACATCTAGGTCTAAAATTAGATTACTATGTCATTCATCCTAGAAAAATAAAAATCCTTATTTTCTAGATCATTTAAAAATGGCCTTAATTCATTGAATTCAAGTGTATAATGAGAGGCAAGTTTTATGTTTAATTTTTCTGAAGAGTGTATACTTATTCCCAAGTCAGTATTTCTAAATGCAGTATTGTCGTTTTCAGAATCGCCAAGATATAGAACTTTATCACCACTATCAAGATTTAACATTTCTTTTATTTTAAATAGAGCCTGTCCTTTATTGTGATCACTTGTATAAATATCTACAAATGGATGATGATCATATGTCTGGACAAATATTTTAGATTTGTATGGTGATGATGACAATTCTGTATGTTTTTGAACAATTCTCAGAATTTTTGGTTCAATATTTTCTTTATATATATCCCATTTTAATTGATTTCTATAATCAACAGTAATACCAAGAATTTCCCCTTTTGCATAACAATGTTTTTCTTCAACCAAAAGATCTCGAAATGTGTTTTTTATTTCCTTAACGATATTATTAAAAACGAGTGAATTTTCCGTTATTTGCTTCTTATCCAACACACAGTTATAATTAAAGTTGTTTAAAGTTTGTGTAGAACGACCTTCTTCCATTTCAGTTGATAAAGGATTATTGTTTTCCTTTATACGAATAAAGTTTTCAATTCCATTCACACATGAAATTATACTTGCAAAATCCACTTTATCTTTTAAAAAGAAATAATCTTTACTTGATAAAATGCATACAGGAATCTTATTAGATATGCTTAGAAGCGTCTGGTAAAGGTCAGCAGGTATTTTATTCTCACTAGTCCTTACGGAGTGCATAGGACAGAGAGTGCCATCATAATCGGAGATTATTGCGGAAATATTCAATATCAAAAATAAATAAGATATACCTGAATTTTAACATTAAGTTTTAGTATTCAAATATCGATTTACTATAATATTAAAATTAAAAAAATTAACAATCATTTGAGATAAGACCTTTACAACAATTTATTCCATTTATCCATCATCTTTATATAAAGTGGAAACAAAAATTAAAATAAATACTAGAGAAAATATTAATCATATTCGTCATAGCAGTCTAGTATTTCATAATCGGAGAGATTGTTTCCAAGTTCAGCTGCATCTTCTATGCAATCTTGAGTTTCATCGTCTGCTTCTTTGTAGATAGTTGTGCTCTTAAAATCCTTCCAGTTTATGTCATCATCATCAAATTTATTGTCATCAATCGCTTCTGCCAATTCTTCAATATCATCGTATTTATTCAAGTCCTTTTCATTATCTTCAGAAAAAACATTTACAAAACCAAGAGTTAGAGGATTAATTGAAAATATAAAAAAAGATAGTCCAACGAATATTAGATTGTTAGTAATTTTATTTTTATTCAGCAGTTTATTTATCATTTTGTACTAAATTGCCTGGTTATTTATATTATTCTATAAAATTTATTTTTAACAATTTAATCGATTGAGATATAATTAATAATATATGTAATAGGAAAGTATAAAAAACTAAAAAGCGTGTTAATTATTTTTAGAGCCCGGTATAATTAATTGTTCTTTTATGACCAAATAAAAGAAATTAGAATCGACTACAAAAAAATATGCGGTAACAGATAATTGAACAAAATGTACGTTAAATTTCATTTTTATTATTTAATTATTTATAATAGACTGCAATTTACAAGATCGCAAGATATAGTTTAGAATATTTAAGGACATAGAATGAATTATTTATCAAATTTGAAAGAAAATTACATTTATGAAAAAAACAGAACATGATCTATTGAAAATATTGTAGCTTTGTAGTAATATTGATAATATCCGATTTTGATATAATTCCTAGGATTGTATCTTCTTTACTTAAAATAAAAACAATGTTCATATTTTTATTCATCATTTCCTTTAAAGCATCAAAAACGTTAGCGTTCTTGTCCATCATGATTAATTTATTCTTTGGAATCATAATATCTGCAGCAGTAAAGTGAATTCTTTTTTCTTCAGGTATATCTAATACCGATTTTATTGTAACGATTCCCATCAAAACATTATCATCATCTACAACAGGAAATGAACTTTTAAAGTAAACCTTAAAATAATCGTTTAATAGTTGTTCTAGTTTAAAATTTTTTTTTACCGTTATTACTTTACTATTCATTATATTTTCAAGATTAGCTTTTGATAATAAATTACTTAATTCTTGGTTATGTAAATATGATTGCGATTGATTATTTAGAAACAAACCAATCAATAAAATCCACAAACCTTCAATGAATGAGCCTCTCACTATATTCATAAAACCTATACCGATAAAAAAATAAGAAATAATCGTGCCTGTTTTTGTGGCGATTTTTGTAGCGTGTTCATAGTTTTTTTTCCAACGAAATAAACAAGCTCGAAGTATTCTACCACCATCTAACGGAAATGCAGGTATGAGATTAAATAGTCCCAGAATAACGTTAACTGTTGTCAGGTAAGTCAGTACTGCCGTCACTATTTGGGTTGACAAAAATAGAATGTCACCAATACTTTTTACTAATAGCAATGCCGATCCAAACAGTCCTGCCAAAATAAAACTAGTCAAAGGACCTGCAATGGCAATTTTAAATTCCTTGTGAAAATCTCTTGGTTCCTCCTGGATATCAGAAACTCCACCAAAAATGAATAAAATAATCTGTCTTACTTTTATTCCGTATTTTATAGCAGTAATAGAATGGGCTAGCTCATGAAGTATTACAGAAACAAAGAGAAGTAAAGATCCCGAGATTCCGATAATCCAGTATTCGGTTGAGGACAAATCAGGATATAATGATGGCATAAGCCGCGTGGCTATAGTCCATGAAATTAGAATGAAGACTATCAAAAAGGTAAAATGTACCTTTATTTGTATCCCTTTTATCTTTACAATATTTAATGACATTGTACAAATTAATGTAAATCGACTAATAAAATTGATTATTGCTATGCATTACAATAAAATTTTTGAAATAAGAAAAACCTGAAAATCTTATGCTTGTAAAAGACTGCGGATGATATTTTCCAATTCAATTAAATAGATTGCAGAAATATGTATGGATCATTTTTTCAGAAAAGTTTATGACTTTTACACATATTATATAAACCAGAATATCCAAAAAGGAATAAATGAATTATAAATACGATGGTGTTCCTGATTGTACTAGCGATGCAATTTAAAATTTAATAGATATCAGCATCAAGAACGTACTGTTTTGGTTAAATCAAATTCAATTATTTTATAACGATCTATAAAGGTATGAAATATAGTAGAAACAAAGGAAATAAGGAAATTGAAAGTTTTTGTAAATTATTTTACATATGTAAACAAATATTGTTAAATATGTATTTATCTATAAATTTACATGGCAAAAGACCCGGTATGCAACATGAATGTAGATGAAAAGACGGCAAAATATACTTCAGAAATTGATGGAAACAAAATATATCTGTGTTCTGCTGCATGTAAACAACAATTAGAACAAAATCCCTCAAAATATGGATATTGAGATTTATCATACAGAATCAAAATAACCTAAATTTTTTATTTCAGATTTCAGATTTGCCTTCATATTTTCTTTTTATAGAGTCTATTCTTCCCTTGTATTTTTCAGTGTAACCACCTTTACAAGAAGTGCAACAAAAAAAGCGTTCAAGGTCTGCAAATTTTAAAACTCGGGTATGCCAAGTATTGGTCCGTGGCAATAATCGCATACAAGGCTTATTGCAAGTCCATTTGTAAGTTGTTCTTCTATTTTGAAATCCTTGTTAAATGTGTTAATATCATAATTGTTATCAAAACTTTGGTTTTTTTCTATATCATTTTTTTTGATATTTTGTATTTGAATAAGGTCTTGTGATTTGTGTACCTTGCCAAAATCAAATACTGGAAAAATACCTTTGATAAAACCTATGTTAATCAATCTTTCATATCTTGCTTTAACTGTCGGAGTAGTTATTCCTGTTTCTCTAGATATCTGTCTAAATGATTTTCTTCCATCTTGCAAAAGAGACCGTATAATTGATATGTCGTTATTATCTAAACGAAAAGGCATGATATAGCATAATAGTTAGTTCAATAATCATATATTTTTTACATTTGTAAAGTCTCCATATTAAATATCCATATCAACATTACCTGTATATGGCAAAAGACCCAATATGTGGAATGTTTGTAGAAGAAAATGAAAATTCCATACAGCATAATAAAGACGGAATTCAATACTATTTTTGTGCATCACAATGTTTAAATGAATTTCTAGAACCCGAAAAGGCGTTAAAAGAATTAAAGATACATGTTGTCATAAGTGCTGCACTTACGATACCAATAATAATACTCAGCTTGCCTCATATGATTCCCGGATTAGAACACGTCTTTCCAACGGAGATGATGAAATATACAAATTACATTCTTTTAGTATTAGCAACTCCAATACAATTCTGGATTGGGTGGCGTTTTTATAGAGGATTTTGGGATGGAATTAAAGCTAAAACATCTAACATGGATACATTGATTGCGATAGGAACGACAGCAGCTTATTTATACAGTGCTATTGTGACTATTGTACCAGAATATTTTCCTGTGACGGGGGTATATTTTGAGACTGCTGCAATCATAATTACACTCATTCTAGTAGGAAGGTTATTAGAAACAAAAACAAAGGAAAAGGCTTCAGATGCTGTAAGAAAATTGCTTGATTTGAAACCTAGAACTGCCAGAGTAATAAGACAGATAATAAAAGAAGAAACCAAGAAAGAAAAAAGTACAACTAAAAAAAACGAAAATTATGATCAAATCAATGTAAATGGAGATATCAATAAATTAAAATCAGTAATAGAAACAGAATTTAAGGAAATAGAAATTCCTGTAGAGAAAATAGAGGAAGGAGATTTAATGGTAATTAGACCGGGTGAACGAATTCCCACTGATGGTTTGATAATTGAAGGAAATTCATCTGTAGATGAATCATCTCTGACCGGTGAAAGTATTCCTGTAGATAAGAAAAAAGGAGATGAAGTGATAGGTGCTACAATTAACAAAACTAGTCTTATTAAAGTCAAGGCAACAAAGGTGGGAAAAGATACAGTAATATCTCAAATAATTACACTAGTAGAAGAAGCAAAAACTGGAAGGGCAAAATTAGAAAGAATGGTGGACCAAGTAGCGAAATACTTTGTTCCTTCTATCGTAATTATAGCAATAGGGGTGTTCTTAGGATGGTATTTTATAGGCAATGCAGGAATAACATATTCAATCCTCGCCTTTGTCTCAGTGATGATAATTGCATGTCCTTGCGCATTAGGTATAGCTACTCCCGCTGCTCTTATGATAGGAGCGGGAAAAGGTGCCCAAAATGGTATATTATACAAAGGAGGTGAATATATCGAGATAGCGGATAAAGTTAACACAATTGTTTTTGATAAAACAGGAACCTTAACTATAGGAAAACCATCTGTAACTGATTTGGTATTATTAACAGATATTGGAGAACGAGAATTATTAAGACTTGCAGCAACAGCTGAGGCTGGTTCAGAACATCCTCTCTCACAGGCAATAATCAAAAAAGCAAAAGAAAAAGATATTCCTATTACCAATCCAGATTCGTTTAATGCAATAACTGGACATGGTCTTAAGGCAGTGTATTCGAATCATGAAATCATGATTGGAAACAGGAAGATGATGGAAAATAATCAAGTATTAATTAATCAAGAGGTGGAAACGAAACTTTCCGTATTTGAAAATGAAGGCAAAACGGCTATTTTAGTTGCAATAGATGGTATTCTTTCTGGTATAATAGCTATATCTGACACTATAAAAGAAAATGCCAAAGACACGATCAAATCTTTAAAGTCTAAAGGAATAGAGGTCATAATGCTTACTGGAGATAACAAAAGAACTGCACATGCGGTAGCTTCTAACCTTGTCATCGATAGAGTAATGGCAGAAGTACTTCCCCAGCAAAAGGAAGATGTAATATCTAAATTGAAAATGCAAGAAAACAAGATAGTCGCCATGGTTGGTGATGGAATTAACGACGCACCAGCATTGGCAAGAGCGGATTTGGGAATTGCAATAGGTTCTGGTACTGATGTTGCGAAAGAAACAGGAGGAATAATATTAATTAAAGATGACATAAGAGATGTAATAACTGCACTAGAGTTAGGCAAAAAAACTGTTTCAAAAATAAAACAGAATTTATTTTGGGCATTCGCATATAATACTGGCCTGATACCGATTGCAGCTGGAGTACTTGTTCCAATATTAGGATTGTCTGTATTTAGTTGGCTACCTATACTGGCAGGATTGGCCATGGCAATGAGTTCTGTTACTGTAGTAACAAATTCATTATTGCTAGGAAGGTATAAACCAAAATATAGATAATCTCTAGTTACAGATTAAAATTAATTTTTTTCATTATGACCGCACAATAGAGAAAAATCCGGCAACTATAAATACAAAGAGGATAAATTCGTAAATGTTTCGTTTTACAAGCATACATTGTAACTCTAATAGACAGGTGCGTAACTTCTTTTTCGTTAAAAACATTATGCTTATCTTACGGGTATGTTATTACATCGATAACAAAATAAAGATGTATAGAGTAATTTACAATAACAGTAGATCTCATATCTTTATGAGATGTAATTCCCGTACTGTAGAAATATCTTGTCTTTATTTATTCAATCGTCGTAAATTACGTCCTAAAATCATTAATTTTATATGCTTTAATGGATAAAAAAAATACAGATGAAGATTGGAGTTGGCTGGTTTTCTTTTACATGTTGTGAAGATAGTACTATAGTATTAATAGAACTGATGAACGATTATTTTTTTAAATGGAATGAATTCTTAGAGTTTAAATATTTTAGAACATTAAAGGGTAAAAATGATTTTACGAATCTGGACATAGCCTTTGTAGAAGGGGCAATCGCAAATTCAAAAGAGAAGGATTTTCTCTTAAAAATAAGAGAAAACTCAAAAAAGTTGGTGGCTATTGGTAGTTGTGCATGTACCGGAAGTCCAGCAAATCAGCGTAATTTTTTTGATAAAGCAACAAAAGAGGAGATAGGTCATATCTTAATTAGATTTGAGCATTATGACAAAGTTTCACCAATTTCAGATTTCGTTCATGTAGATGATTTTATTCCAGGATGTCCCATGGATGAGAAATTATTTTTAAAAAAATTGAGTGTTTATTTAAATGAGTTTGGGATATTAAATGCATAATACTTTTGATATAAATATAGAACAGATAAGCAAGACAGAAGGTCATGCAGACCTAGAAGTGAAAATACGTGATGGAAAGGTTGAAAATGTAAAGTTAAAGATAAATGAAAATAAGAGATTTTATACCCAGGCAGTAAGAAATAGACCTTTCTCTAGTGTTCCACAATTTGTGTCCCGGATATGTGGTACTTGTAGTATTGCTCATTTGACATGTAGTATTGAATCACTGGAAAAATGTTTAGAAATTAATCCCACAGAACAGACTGAACTGTTAAGAAAGCTCTCAGTTTATGGAATGATAATACGAGACCATGCATTACATCTTTATTTTTTTTGTTTACCTGATATTTTTAAAGTTGATTCTGTATTTGATTTTGACGAGTCAAAAAACTATTTAATAAAACAGGCGTTTGCAATAAAAAGTGTCGGAAATAATCTATCAAAGATTATCGCAGGACGTTCAGTTCATCCAACATTTGAAAAAGTCGGACATTTTATGCACGTTCCCTCAAAAGAAGAAGTAGATGGTCTTTTAACTCAGTTGATAGATTCAAGAAATATAGTCATAGATCTAATTAAAATTTTTTATGAATGTGATTTTGAATTTAAAAGGGATTGTAATTTTGTCGCACTAGTCACAAAAGACTTTAGTTTTCTAGAAGGAGAGATAAGGTCGACTGACGGAACAACAATACAAGAAAAGGATTATTGGACTTATTTGAAAAGAGTGATTATTCCTTACTCACAATCAGCTGGATTTCTATTCAATAAAAAAGAGTATATGGTAGGGGCGTTATCTAGAATGAATTTAAATAAGAATTCCATTAACAAAAAATCACGTGATGACCTATCAGAATTTTTAAAAGTATTCCCATCAAATAACATATATCATAACAATCTTGCACAGGCTATTGAAATATTACATTGTATAGACCATTCAATACAAATTCTTCAAGAAAATGAATTCAAAAAAGAGTCACCGCCGACCGTCAAAATTAAGGAGGGAAGAGGAGTTGGTGTGATAGAAGCACCCAGAGGAACGTTATATCACATGATAGAGCTGGACAAGGAAGGAAAAGTAAAGTTTGCAAACTTTGTGATACCAACCAGTCAGAATCAAATAAAAATGGAAAATGATATAAAATTACTTCTGCCAACGATATTAGAAAAAGATAGGCATTTTATTCACCATGAGCTTGAGAAGGTAATAAGGGCTTACGACCCATGCATGAGTTGTGCTAGTCATTTTCTAAAATTGAAATGGACTTGATTTTATTAACAAGTTCTATTAACGCTTTTTTTTTATCCATAAACATAGGGACCCCGAAAATGATAACATCGTCGATCATATCCAGTTTTTTAAAAATTTTTAAGGAATTTGCTAAATCAAAATCATGAACAGAATAAATCCTATTTATAAATAAATCATCTATGTTTCTAATTATTGTTACGTTTTTAATATTCTCTACCGAATCTAAAATATATAATATTCGTCCCTCATTTTGTATCTCTTCAATTGTGTCAAATTCCTTAAATTCTATATTTGGAAATTCTTTTCGTAGTGATTTTATCAATTTTAATGGGAGGCGGTCCTTTTCAACAAGTGGATTTCCAAAAACCAGGATTTTATTTATAGCCATGTTGAAAAGAATTTAATTTTAGGTTACGTCGCTTGTATTTTTATTACTTATTTGTTCCTGTCTACCTCCAAATTTAATAGATCTCGCATACCGCGAACCTAGACTACGTAATTGATCAAGTTTTAGAACATGTAGCGGTCCGTTAAAGATTTTTGCAAAAATATAAAATTTTGCACATTCTTCCAATATTTCCACGAATGCTCGTGATTCATGTACACATGCTCCTAATCCCAAAACACTATTTTTTTTTATAACTATTGTTCTTATTGGTCGAAGTGGTTCTCCCAAACTTGAATCGGTTATTTTATTTATCAATAACTCATCTTCAATATTTAATTTATAATTTTCCCTATTTATTACTGGAATATCACCCAAAATCAATGTGGCCTCTCCATGAACTTTTTTGATAGTATCATCTTCGAAAGAAATAATTGAATAATGATTTCTTGTATGACATATCGCGTTGACGTCCGGTCTCAGTTCATATATTGTTTTATGGAGTTGAAGTTCAAATTTATAAATTGATTTTATTTTTGAGAGATAATTATTTTTGTTCAAATCATTATTTGTATCTATTTTATGAAACTTTACATTCTCGTCCCAAGAAGAATTTTCAAAATAGGCGATACTGAATTTGTCAGATGATGGAAGGCGGGCACTATTAAATCCTTTTTTTACAGGAAGTAAACCTTTTTCTCGTAATCCAAAAGTACAATAGACTAATTCTTTTTCAAGTTGTTCCTCATTAGTTTGACAGAGATTACAAAAACTATTTCCAATAAAAAAAGACATAAAACATCCCTGCCGTATTATTTTTTAATCTTTTTAATTGATGATATTATAGAGTGTTCTGCCCATATTCTACAAGTTCCTTCTAGGGAAACCATTGTTGGGCCTTTGGGTTTTTGACTTGTACATTCTTTCATATATAGAGGACATTCTACCGGTTCGCATAAACCTAAAATAACTTCTCCACAACGCGCGCCAACAACAAAATTCTCATTAGCATTATTTTTTGATAGGCCGTATCTTACATAGGAGTCATAATCTTTGTATTTTTCTTTTAAGGTAAAACCACTTTTGGGAATGGTCGCAACACCTCTAACGTGTCCGTTATCAAGGTCAAAAACTTTTTCCAATTTTTCTTGTGCAATTTTATTTCCCTCCCAAGTTACAGATCTTTGATATTCATTTTCCAATCTAGGAGAGTTATCCTTGATCTGTCTTAATAACATTAAAATTCCAAGTAACAAATCTACTGGTTCAAATCCACAAAAAACTTGAGGTTTACGAGTTTCCAAAAAATATTGATAATATGGCATCATTCCTGTTATTGTGGACGAATGTCCTGGATTAATTACACCGTCTATCCCAAGGACCGATGATTTGAGAACGGACCCAACAATTGGAGGCATATACCTGTATGAGATAATCAATGAAAGATTTTTGGGCAATCCATTTAATACTTCAAAAGCAGTAGGTGGAGATGTTGTATCAAATCCAACACCAAAGAAAATAAATTCTTTAGTTGGATCTCTTTTTGCATTTAGTATTGCATCTTGAATGCTATATACTATTTTTATATTGCATCCCAACGCCCTAACATCCAAAAGACTTTGACCTTTAGACCCTTTTGACCTTGACATGTCCCCATATACCAGTATGGTTTTTCCTTCCTGTGCAAGTTTAATAGCATTGTCTATATCATCAACGGGAGTAATACAAACAGGGCAGCCAGGACCAGGTCTTATATCGACATTTGAGGGCAAAAGTGATCGAACACCATTATGAGATATAGTCCATTCATGAGATCCGCATACATGCATAAAAATAAGATCTTCCTCGATAAAATCTGCGTACTCATGAATTTTTTGTGTGATTTTTTTTGCAATCTCGCGATTATTATATGACTCGAGAACCATTTTACATCTTTTTTATGTTTTTATTTCTTATGTAACCTAAATCACTGACCAAATTTCCTGTAGAACATTCGTCTACTATTTCACATTGATTGCACTTCCATATAGTATTTTGAATCCAATATTTTAGCATATTTTCTGCTTCTTCAATGTCCAAAGTTTGAATTGCATATCCTGCATGAATAAGAACATAATCACCTATTTTACCTTCTATATAAGATATGTTGATATTTTCTCGTATGGTCCCTCCTCCAAAATCAATTTTTGCAAAATTGTCGTTAATCTCAACAATCTTGCCAGGAAAAGCCAAACACATTACAATTAAAATAATGCAAAACCAACCTATAAAGATTTTAATATTAACGAAAAATTACATTTTAGTAATTTTATTCATTGTTAAATAAGCTTGTCCTGCGGATAATCCTCCATCGCCTGATGGGATTTTCTTGTGAGTTAAAAATTTTATTCCGTTAGTTTCAATTTTTTTTTTCAATGTTTTTGCGATAGTATTATTATAAGCAACACCTCCTGAAAATCCTATTTTTTTTATGCCGTATTTTGTTGCACTTTCGATAGCTATCTCTGCCAGTCCATTTGCAATGCAACATTGGGATGAATATGCCAAATCCTTGATAGAATATTTGTTTCGATTTTCATACAAATATTTAAGTAACTCTGTAGTATCAAATACGTTTTTTTCAATTTGAGGAGATATAGAAATATCGTCACCATTTATTGAAGCTGAGTCTAAAGAAATTGCTGGCTCGCCCTCATAGGTTCTTTGATAACATATTCCTAACAGTGAGGATATTGCATCAAGAATTCTACCAGTGCTTGTGGACTTTATATATTTTTTTGATTTAATTTGGTGGATAATAAATTCAATTTCTTTATCTCCTTGTGGAAAATGAAAATTATGTGCATAAATAAATTTTTCAAAATTATTGACATTATTGTATAATATACCTGCCAACATCCTTAATGGGTTATTTGTAGCAAGATCGCCTCCAATCAAAGGTTGTTCTTTTAAATGTCCAATTCTATCAATCTCATGACTATTTTCGCATTTAAAGATCTCACCACCCCAAGCATTTCCATCAAGGCCATACCCCATGCCATCACAAACTATTCCTATCAAATCATCTACACCGTATTCCATCATCAAAGAAGCAATATGAGAGTGATGATGCTGAATTTGAAAAATATTTGATTCATCAGTGGTCAATTCATAAACTAATTTTGTTGTATCATATGACGTATTCAAATCAGAAGCAAAATATTTTGGTGTTAAATTTAATAGATCAAGGTTCTTTTTGATAGTATCTTTAAAAAAAATAAACGTTTCTGGAATTTCAATATTACCTATATGCTGTGAAATAAAGCATTTGTTTTCATAGAGTATAGAAAAAGTCACATTTTCCTGACCTCCTAAAGCGAGAATGCAATCATTAAAACGTTTTTTAGTATAGATTAAAGATGGTACATAACCTCTAGAACGCCTTAACAATAAAGGATTGTCGTTTATAACTTTTAAAATAGAATCATCACACTTTGAAAAAATTTCTCTGTCATGAACTAAAAAATAATTTACATAAGAACCAAGTGATGTTAGTGCATCTGTGTTATCCGTAATTATTGGAGAATTCCTGTTATTTGCACTCGTCATCAATAATGCAGGCTCATCGACAAATTGAAATAAAATAACGTGAAGTCCAGTATATGGTAACATTACACCAATATTATGAAGTTTGGGCGAGACCAGTGGAGAAAGACAATAGTCATCGTTTTTGTTAAGAAGCACAATTGGTTTCATGTGAGATGATAGAACCTTTTTCTCAACGTTACTTACAATAGCAAAATTTTTTATGGAGGTGAAATCCTTGCTCATTACTGCAAAGGGCTTATTTTGACGATTTTTTCTTATTCGTAATCTTTCTATAGGATCTGAATTAATTGCTGAAGTTGCAATATGAAACCCACCCAAGCCTTTTATTGCTACTATATTTCCTTCCTCGATTAATTTTGCGAATAATAAAATTGGATCTTCAGATTTAATAGTATTACCTTTATTATCGAGAATGTAATAGTATGGACCACATGAGGAACATGAAATTAATTCGTAGTGAAATCTTTTATTGTTGGGATCTTTATATTCCTGTTCACAATTGTTACACATTGCAAACTTATTCATTGTTGTATTAATACGGTCATATGGCAATCTTTTTAATAATGTAAATTTGGGCCCACAATCAGTACATGAAATAAATGGATAATTGTTATACCTATTTTTTCCAATCTTCATTTCAATGATACAATTTTTACATATAGAAATATCAGGAGAAATTAATGAGCCAGTAATTTTATTTAGGTTACGACTAGAAATTATTTTAAAATCATCGTATTTTTTTTCATCTCCTGTGTCTTTTATTACAATATTTTGATAATAGGCTAAAGATGGTTTTTCTTTTTTCATTTTTTTAAAAAATAAATAGATTGCTTCCTTACTACCTTGGATGCATATTTCAACGGTGCCATCATCTTTGTTTTGGATAAAACCGTACAGATTGCATTCTTTTGCAATTCTGTGTACAAATGGTCTAAACCCTACACCTTGTACTATTCCTGCAACAGATATTTTCAGAAATGTAAATTTAAAAGACAGATATTAAAATTTTCAGTATTATTTAATTTTTAAACATTAAGTAAATTGCAATATCATAATTA
Organism: Nitrososphaeraceae archaeon; assembly: GCA_013114725.1. Classification (GTDB taxonomy): domain Archaea; phylum Thermoproteota; class Nitrososphaeria; order Nitrososphaerales; family Nitrososphaeraceae; genus QCWD01. The sequence continues at coordinate 21,132 of QCWD01000003.1, forward strand.
AGCATCAGTATGATACTGCAGGATGGAAATGAGAGGTGAGAAAATTAGTAACAGGTCATTTTCCAAATAATATAGACTATAAATCATGTAGTATTATTACACTGTAATGCATTGTGTCCTTGATGTTATAATAATTAATAAAAAATTTGAATAGGACAGATATTTTTTTGTTAAAAATCAAAAAAGTAATAAAAAAGAATAATTTTTCATTTTTAAAAATCATATAGAAATCAGATCACTTATGACAAATTCCAAAGATATGTGTTAAGATATATACTAAACAACCATTAAATCAAAGGTATAGAAATATGCTTATTCCATTAGGTTCAGTAAGACTTGAAGGAGACCTTGTAATTCCTGAAAATGCAAAAGGATTTGTTCTGTTTGTTCATGGAAGTGGAAGTAGTCGTTTTAGTCCGAGAAACAGATTTGTAGCAAAAATATTACAGGAAGAAGGATTGGCCACTCTTTTATTTGACTTATTAACAAAAGATGAGGAAAAGGAAGATATGTATGATGGCCACCTGAGATTTGATATCAGATTCTTAAGCTCGAGGTTAATAGATGTTACCAAAGCAGTAATTGAAAATAATACGGACATTAAAAATCTAAGGATGGGGTATTTTGGTGCTAGTACTGGCGCGGCAGCAGCATTAGTTGCTGCCGCTATTCAAAATGAAAATATAAAAGCAGTGGTTTCAAGAGGAGGTCGTCCGGATTTGGCAGATAGTTACCTTCAGAAAGTCATGTCACCAACGCTACTCATCGTTGGAGGAAATGATAAAGAAGTTATAAAATTGAATAAAGAAGCGTTAGAAAATATAAAAGTTGAAAAAAAACTAGTGATCGTTCCCAATGCAACGCATTTGTTTGAAGAGCCGGGAACTCTTGAAAAAGTAGCTGAATTGGCATCAAAATGGTTTTTAAAGTATTTGCATTCAAGTAATTTGTAATTAAAGGTAGAGAGAAATTGAATGGGAATGGAATTTTCGAAAATAGAACAGATGCTGCAATTTTACTTTGCAAAGAATTGGAAAATTATCTTGAAGAAAAAGATTCATCTGTAGTGGTTATAGCAATTCCACGTGGCGGAGTAGTACTTGGTGATGTAATTGCTTCGTATTTTAAACTAAAGTTAGACATTGTGATATCAAAAAAAATTGGTGCACCGCAAAATCCAGAATTAGCCATAGGTGCAGTAATGCATGACGGAACGTTCTATCCCAATGCAGAAATCATAAAAATATTTAATATTTCGCAGGAGCATATAACAAAACAGATCGGTATAAAGATAAAAGAAATAAACGAGAGGTTACTGAAATTTCGAGGAAACAAAAATTACAATTTAAAGGACAAGACGATAGTTTTAGTTGATGATGGTATAGCAACAGGAGCCACAATGATCAATGCAATTAACTGGATAAAAAAACATGATCCAAGAAATATCATAGTTGCCATCCCCGTCGCACCAAAAGATACAACAGAAATAATCTCTAAATTAGTTAAGGATACAATAATAATTAGTACACCTTATAGTTTTTCTGCTGTTGGAGAATTTTATCGTGATTTTTCCGAGGTAGACGATGATCAGGTAATAAAAATTATGTCAAAATACAAATCTTAGTATAGACAAATTAGATACAGAAATATCTAAGATTAAAAAAAGTTATTGTCGATATCTTTCTGATTCTCTTTGTCTTTTTTGTTTTCTATTCAAATCGCTAGTCAATCTTTTTTGCAAACTATTTTTTATGTTATCAAAAATTATAGGTAACTCCCATCCATTAATTGAAAAGGCGTAATTTTCTTTTGTAGTAAGAATGTTTACACTTAATTCATATCTCATTTTCTTTCCTTTTATATCCTTTATCTTTATTTTACATCTTGATTCCTGTATGTCTGGTCTCATTTTCTTTAAAAATTGGACAAGTTTAATGAATTTCGATTTTACTAGCTGGGCCTCATGAGGGTCATCAGGAAGTCCCATAATATAGATAGGACTATCATCAGATATACGTTCACCTAACAAACCAAGAATATCACTATAAGTGATTATTCCCATCACGCCATTTTGTTTGTCTGAAATTAAAGAGTAACTTGAATTAGTATTTCGCATAAGTTTTATAATTGAATTAACATTTTCGTCAACATTAGAAATAATAACATCATGGTCTGCTATTCCTATTACTTGTTGATCCAACCGATTTATTTTTTCTACTCTATATGATTCTCTACCGATTCTTTCAGAATGCCCTAACGAGGTTAAAAGATGAAACGATGTTACCATTCCTTTCAATGAATTATCGATTATGGGAACATGATCTATTCGATTTTTTTGCATTAATGTTCTCACAAAGGATATCTTTTCATCTGGTTTTGCTGATAACAGATTTGAAGACATAATATCAGAGCTAGAAATGTTCAAAGTTTTGCTGTTATCAATAACATTGCAGATACTTTTTGAAGAAATCTGGCCAATTACATCCCCATCTTCCATGATTGGAATCGACCTTAATCGGTATTTGCTCATTGCCTGTGCAACATAACCCAAATTTTGATCAGAAGATACGGATGGAATATATTTTAAATTCGAAGCGAGTTTTGCATTATCTATATCTCGTATAGACAAAATATCCAAAATACTTATGCTAAAAATTTTATTTTTTAGCAGGCCGAAAACGTCATACGTATTACTTTCTAACAAATTATTGATAATTTTTGTTATCGGATCTTGTGTGTCGATCAACAAAAGAGGTTCGATGAGCTGTTTAATTGGTTTTTGTCGTATTTTTTCAAGAGAACGGTAAATCTCTGGTGTAATGGTGTTAATAGTCATAATATATGAAATAAAAAGCAGTAGGATAATAAGATTTTGTATTTTCTACCACACATGTCCTTATTGAAAGTATAACTTTGATTGAATTCTTGCAATTAAAAATGTTCAAAAGACATTCCTAATTCCAATACCTCTGATTTTTTCATTTTTTTAATGAATGCAGTTACCATATCGTTAAAAAAGGCCAAGAATATACGAATTCAAGAATTGCAATACAATGCAATATTTTGTATTCAAACCAAATAAATAACCATTAAAGAATGATATACTCATGATTAAAAAGGAAAATCGTACATCGGATATTGTACCTAGGAAGATAGAAGATGTATTTGAAAATTTTAGAAAAGATATCGAATCGATTTACAGTAGATGGTGGAAATTCCCGTTTGGTGAAATAAGTTTTCCAACATTGTCAGAGAAAGATACACTGGTACCGCTTTGTGACATGGAAGATAAAGGAGACAGGTATGAAGTACAAGTAGACGTACCTGGCATAGAGAAGGACCGATTAAACATAAAGGCTACAAAGAATTCGGTAGAGATAGAAGGGGAACAGAAAGAAAAGACAGAAGAAAAAGGCAAAGACTATGTATACAATGAACGAAGCTATCATTCTATTTACCGCAAGATTCCAATCCCAGAAGAGATTATTCCATCACAAATTGAAGCAAAAATGAATAACGGTATACTTTCCATCACAATGCCCAAAAAAACACCAACTAAGATTGAAGAAGAATCTACTAAAGTAGAAATAAATTAAGATTTATTTTTTTTTGTTTATCAACATTGCAAGAGATATTTAAAAAAATACTAGTTTTATTTGATGGTTCTGAACAGTCAAAAAAAGCACTAGAATATGCCTTAAATTTAAAAAAATCGTACAAATCTAAAATTATTGTTTTACAAATTATTCCGTCTGATATAAGGTATGAATTGAATGAAAATCAGAAAATCAAACATCCTCTGCAATTTGAAAATACACTTAGTTTAGAACAAATAGAAACATATCAAAATTTAAAAAAAATAATGATGGATCTTAAAACAAAATTTGATATTAAAATCATCGTTGCAATTAAATCAATTACTGCAGAAATATTCGAATTTGCAGAAAATAATAATGTAGACTTAATTGTCATGGGAAGTCGCGGAAGAAGTGGGTTTAAAAAATTACTACTGGGTAGCGTAGCATCAAGCGTAGTGGTTTATTCACATTGTCCCGTGTTTGTTATTAAATAAATATCAATATTAAATTATAACTCGAACAGGGAATAATTTTATCGGATATAAAACTTTATTTATAATTTACTTATATTATGTTATCACATACCATCTAGGTAACATATTTTTATTTGTATATAGTACAGGAAATAAGGTTTGTTACACTTGGTACGTTTTAAAAAAATTCAATAAAAATCATAAATCTGATGAACTATATGTAGATTTAAGGTAACTGAGAGTCCCAAAACTAGTTTCTACAGATTTTTGCATAGATGCGTAAAAGATGGTTTGGAAAGATCGAAAACAAATCGAGTCATGTACATTTCATAGAAAAGGCAAGAAACAGAAGAGAATAATAAGATTAGAATACTGTACATTATTATTATTTTTTGCAAAGAGGAATTTTGCAATACCAATGTAACAGTGGCGTAGACAAGACAGTTTACAAAATACTGCAGGAAACAGAAAAAGAAAGGAATAAACTGTTTCAAAAAAAATGTGATATAGTAAGTTTAGGTAGTAAAATCTGAATTATTGTGACCAATTGAACGATAATTGTTAAAGATAGGTAGATATTATCTAAATATAAACATTGCAGTCAATATATTGTAGGTCTGTTATATGTGAAAATAAAATATCTTAGCATTATGTAGTTATTGAAGATCACATTCAGAATGTATAGAAAATCGATGTGGATTCTGATAGACAATTGACGATTTATTTTTTAATGAATACTCAGATTCTAATTTTAACGCATCTGTACACAAAATAATATCGACAATAATACTCCAAAACAAATTGGTAGACTAATGCATCCCATCTTATTCTCAAATACAAGTCTGAGATGGTACCAGATTAAGGATTTAGAAACAAGTAATTAAAAGCTGTGGCGATTCTTTAAATACTTAATCGATTATAGTGATCTTGTCATTGAATACCAGACTTTGAGACAAGCAAATATGGATTTAATAGTATGATAGAATATCCGGATTACAAATACGTTTATTTTTTTATTTTTGTGCGATACATTGCAGTGTACACAAATTAACTATATATAAACCGGTTGTGTACAATTTTACAAGATGAAATATATCTTAAGCATTATTGGATTTTTCGTAGCTGCATCGATAGCATCATTGGCGGTCTCATTTGAAAATGTGTTTGGACAATTTGGTATGTCTCCTCTACCAACACCTAGCTCAGTATTGCCAACGTATATTGTAGATATTCCAGCTGGAGCCTGGAAAAAAGATGGCATACACTATTATCCACAACATATAGCAATACCTGCTGGTACTACTGTTGCATGGTTTAATGATGATCCGGGCCAACCACATACAGTGACAAGTGGTAAACCTGGCGAGCAAGGCTCTGGACAAGGATTCAATGCACAAATACAGTCAACTTCGTTTGCCCAACATACTTTTGATAGACAAGGTTTGATTACGTATTATTGTGAATATCATCCATGGATGATTGGTACCGTATATGTAAGCGAATCTTATGAGAACGGTCATAATTTCAAACTAAGTGCGGGAACTGATCTGCTATTGGAAGATGGAAAATATTTGTGGAATTTTAACAAGACACAACATGATCGTGTGCTGCTAAGCTTTACACCCACTACAATAACACCAGACGAAAGTACTCCGGTGACTTATAAGATGTCAATTGTAGATGTTAATTCAACTGCCGTCTTTTCGAAGAATTTCTTCGGAGGAGATAACTTGCAGGTCGAATTGATCCAGTTTGACAGCAGAAACGGTACATCAGTGTATGGCCCTGATTTTACTGATCCGGTAATTGGAGCATATCATGTTGAGGGCAATTTTGCCGATGGTCTTTACGGAATGATAATTGAAGTAACTGCCATAGGAAACGATATATTAAAAGAACCACTTATTGACGAATTCCAAGGAAGAATTATTTCCTAATTTTTTTTCCAGTTATTTAGTTTTTATTTTTACATCAATTAAAAATAACAAAAATGATCGAATGGGATACTTTAATAGTAGAGATGTCTTTACTAGCAGCAATAATTTATTTTTCTGTTTATTTAGAACATTTGGTATATAAAAGAGTTGAAAAACATAAAGAAAAAAAAGAAAAGAAAAATATCACGACATTTATAAGAGATGATTTAGAGCAGAGATTAAGATTTATTGAAGAATCAAAAAAATATAAAGATTATAAACCATTTTTTACGGATATGTGGGATTCTATAATTCTTGCAGGAAAACAGTCGTTATTACCATTTGAATTATTTCAAACTCTACAACGTACTTATTCTTGGATGAAATACTACAATACAGAATTGGAGAATAGCAACAAAAAATCAAATTTAGACGAGAAAATATTAAATGATTTATTGGGGGATGTAAAAAAATTTATCGATAAATCGTATGAAATGTTAGACAAGACCAAGGTATAACGATATTGAAATCAAACATTGATTATAAAAAATAAAAAACCGTTCAATTAGTAACAAAAATATCATCTCTCAAATATAAACGTCTTTTTTGTTTGAGGGATATCTAAAATTGTGTGAATGATGATTTCTTGAGATGTTCCTATGAAAAAAGGTTTTACTTCATTTAATATTTTTTCCACATTATGACCTTGTGTGGTTTTTTCCGAAACAATAGTCAGTATTGTCTCATTTTTCTTAACTTTTTCGCCTAATTTTTTATGAACTAAAATTCCTGATCCTTTATAACGTGGTGCGCCTGCAGCTCGAGATATTTCAACGAGAATTTGATTGTTAAGCCACATAATATGTCCATCAGTTTCTGATTTTAATTCAAGAAAATGAGTTCCCACTTTTATATCATCAATTTTGATTTCGGAATTACCTCCCTGATGATAGATTATTTCTCTCATCTTTTTCTCAGCTTTTCCCCTTTTAAGAATATCCAATGCAAGACCCGCTACTCCGATGCCTGCCATACCAAATATTAAAGAACAGATATGGATGGATTTATCAACTAGATCGAAAATTTTGAGATCTCCTTGTAAAACACTCCATGCTTCTTTTGCTTCAAGCGCAGGCCCAATCGCATGTCCTATTGGCTGTTCTCCAAATGTAATTACTGAATGAGTCTTTATTCCCAATTTTCTGCCCAATTCCATAAAATCTTTTGCAAGAAGTTCGGCATCACCAATTGTTTTTACTTTAGCCCCCCTTCCAGTAGGAATATCAAGTGCCAAATAATTGGCCCCGACTGCCTTTTTCTTTGCCATAATAGACGGTAATAGAAGAGGATCAATTGAGAGGGGATATTCGATTTGTATGAACCGATCATCTGCTGGTGCCAGTTCTAGTGCCCCTCCCCATACTATGCAACCGTTAGTTTTTTCAACAACATATTTCATCTCATTTATTTCCAAGTCAACAGGCATGAGAACTTCAGCTCTGTCAGCAGTGCCACTTGCAGAAGTAATGGCTCTAGAGGATGTCTTTGGAATTGTCAGACCAGCTGAAGCGATGATCGGAACGATAAGTAATGTACTTTTATCTCCAGGAACCCCGCCAATTGAATGTTTATCACAGATTGGTGTTTTTCCTATATTTAGTGTCTTTCCGGTTTCCACCATAGCCATTGTGAGACTGGTTGTTTCTTCAACATCCAATCCATTTATTTCCAATGCCGTAATAAATGCAGATATTTCTGTGTCACTTAAGTTTCCTCTTACAACATCTTTTACGATTTCTAATATTTCAATACTGTTTAATTTGCGTTTCTTTAATTTATTCTGTAGAAAATGAAGTGATTCAGGAAATTCAGCAACTTCTACATCTATATATTCTCCTTCATTGATTTTTTCAATTTTCATCATTTCGTCATAAATTCCCAAAATTCCTTTTTGTACTGATTTTGTAACAACATTAACTATTGCATAAACTTCTTTTTTATTAAAATGTAGTTTAACTCTTTCACCACCCCTTACACCAAGTTCGTATGCATCGTCCTTACTTAAAGTAACAATATGAGGTCCTCCCGATTCGATTCCCAAAAGCTCGGCTTTGAATCTCATTCTTATGAATTTTCATTATTAATCTGATCCCTGACTTATTTTTTTCGTAACTTGCTCAGAAATTCGTTTATTTTAGAAATGTTTAGTTAGAGGCAAATTAATATAGTATTTTATTACCGTACAACGTTCTGTGTTTTATCATATCAAAAATTTTAATTTAATAAGAAAATTTTGTTTAAATGAAATCAGTTTAATCCATATTTTTTTGCTTAATAATTACTTACTATTGATCATCAGTCTAGTATTTTTTATTATCATTTCTTTTATATCATATCGGGATGTTGATAATATTTATAAATTAAGCTTTGTTATTACCAACAAAAATCACCGTATTTTATGGTGTGTGCGATCTACAGTATTACATACATGAATTATTATTTTTATTTGTTTCATGTTATTTTCTTACTTAGTATTACTAATTATTGGGAACAATTTCTTATATAATAATTTGTGAAATTTAGTGTTTTCAAATCTAAATTAAATGATTTTAAAACATGATAAAGTCAACCTAAAAATTGAATTGACAATACTATCAATAACACATTTAATTGGAATAAAAGGAATTTTCATTAAGTGAATATAAAGTTTGAATGAATTTAGAATATTTAGAAATTTATAAAAATTTCTTAATATCGAATTACCTGAGATTGTGATGATTTTATAAAATAAAGGTTTTTTATCCAACCATCATATTATTTATAATTAACAATAAACATATAATAATATAAAAGAAGTGAATGTAAAAAATAATGCAAACATAACAAAAATAATTAAAAAAATAACGATATTAATTTTTATTTTAACAATTTCACTTGGTTTAAGTAGTTACATGAAAGAATGGATTCAAAATGAATATTATTTGTTTTTACAAATAGCACAGGTTATTGTTATAGGATATATAATAATTGAAATATTAGGCAACGGTATTTATAATATTGTTGCTCATAATTCCAAAGAAACAGCAGATATTATAAAAATATTGATAAAAATTGTGGGAGCTTTAATTATTATAAGTGTGATAATTTCATATTTAACCCAAAATCCTATAATAGCTACTTCGATTGGAACTATATCAGCGATAGTGGTAGGTTTTGCTTCTCAGAACATTATTGGAAATGTTATTGCAGGATTGTATATTGCTATAACTCGTCCGTTTAAGATAGGAGACAAAATAACAATATTTGATAAAACTGGAATAATATATGATATCGGATTGTTAAATAGTAAATTATCAAATAAAGATGAAAGTATCGTAATTATTCCCAACTTGTCAATAGTTACTGCTACAATAATTTTACATCGAGATTAAATCGTCATAGCTTATGAAAGATCTAATTTAATTAAAAATTGAGATAAAACAATACAAGTGTGTTTAATAAATTGGTAAAAAATGAATTATTAACATAAAAACAAAAAAATACAAATATAAAAAATTTAAGTTTGATATTTTATTTTGATGGATTATAAAGTACTGTTCGTCCGTTATTTTCTTTTGTAGAGTCATAATTCACCACAATTGAATTATAATCTTTAAATTCGTCTATTTCCTCATGAGAGATGAAAAAGATCTGTTTAAAACTTTTATCCTGTGTCAAAATCTTAATAATGATATTCCTTCTTATGCTGTCAATACTTGCGAGAGGTTCATCCATTATTATAAAATTTAATATAGGAGTTTTTTTATCAATATTTTTAAATGGTCGTATATTTCCCATTAATTTAGAAACGGCAATTCTTAATGCCAATCCTAGCGCTGTTTCATCCCCTCCACTTATCTGGTCTTTAGTTTTTTCCATCATATCAAAATTATCAAGAAGGGATATAACTAAACCGTGTGATACTCTATCTTTCATTTTTTTCATCGTTGAATAGATATTATTTATTTGATATCTCCCATTAGTAAACTGAGTGAGATAAAAGTTTGTACTCTTTTTGAGGGCATTTGCAAGTCTTTCTTCGATAACATATGATGAAATAAAGCCGTCAACTTCTCCTTTTAAAAATTGGATGTGTCTGAGTTTATTTTCTTTATCTTTTAGCATTGATTCAGATAGAATAAGTTCACCGATTCTCTGTTTTCTTTTTAATATATCATTCTGGATATAATCAATATCATCATCGATATTTTTAATAATTTTTTGTCTTTCTTGAATTGTCAGTTCGATATTTTTCATATTTGAAAGTAAATCCTGTAAACTGGTCACATTAAAACTCTTAAGCAATGATTCGACATCATTAAAGCCTAATTCTAAACAATCCTGATTGATTTTTTTTTCAATGTCTTTTATTTCTACTTCAATTTCTTCTAATTCCTGTATTAATTCCCTAAACCGTAATTCAATCTCGTTTTGTTTCTCCAATAAAGATTCTAACTCCTCACTTAAATTTTCAACTAGTTGTTGAAAAGAAGATAGAGATCCCTCATCTACGATCCTTTTTTGTATTATTTGATCTAAAAATACAGGATTTAGGTTAAATTGTAGTCTGTCATCTGTATTTTCATTGTTTATTTTTTTAAGTACTGCCTCAATTTTTAAAAATTTTTCAAAAATGTTTTTTAGATTGGGCTCCAGAAATTCCAGTAATTGAAGCCCCATTTTTCCCAAATCAAGATCCAGTAATTTAGTTTCATATGATTCGGATAACTTTTTTATAGTTTCAGTAATTTTTTTTTCATCAAAGAAGATCCTTATTTTTTCTTTTTTTATTTCGGAAATTAATTGTTCCTTGTTTTTTATGATGCTAGTACATATTGGACACAGATTACTATCATTGATATAGGATATACTATTTTGCTTTATCTCTCCCAAAATTTGTTTTGAAGATAATATTTTTTTATGAATCTCAAGTTCATTAAGTAAACTTTTTACCTCATTCTCCAGAGATTGAATTTTTCCGATATAATTTCTTCTGGTAGTTACAGTGGTTTCTTTAAAAGAATTTATGAGTTCGCAAAAATTGTATGCAAGAACATAGTCAATAAAAAATTTATCAATAAACGAATTAACATTATCAAGTAATAACCACAAATCGTTTGAAATATCAGTTATTTTTTTATTTTTATTATCGGTTTGGCGGATGTTGATTGACCTACGTATATTTTTAACATCATTTTCAATAGAAAATATCTCATCTCTCAGTGATTTTATCATGCCAATATTAGTTGTATCTCTCTGTAACAAATTATACAGATATACTATTTTATAGTTTATTTCACCTATTTTCTTTTTTAATTCATTCACCCTTTTTTCTTGGGCATCAAAATGTTCTCTTTCTTTTTCACATAGTTGATTCTTTATTTTATGGTCTATTTGAAAATTCTCGAGTTTTTTGATATGGTTTGTTATTTTTTTGACTTGTTCATGCGATGGATATCTTAAAAGATTTGTTCGGAGTTGATCTATTTCATTCTGCCGTACTTTTAAAAGGTGTTTTTTATCCTTCAAAAAATCTTGGTTTTGTACCAGTTCGTTACGTTCGGTGACAAGGTTTCCCAATTTTACTTTAAGTTCTTTAATTTTTTCATTAAGATTGCCAATTTCATCATGTAGATGTTCCTTTATATTATCATCAAATTCATTTAAATTAAAAAGATCTTTTAAAAGATCCCTTAATTCTCCTGGATCAGCTAAGGCAAGCATGTCCACCTCCTTCTGTCTAATATAAATTGTTTTTTCAATAATGTTAAAGTTTATACCAACAAGTGACTCCATTTCTTTATTGACCAAACTAGTTCCTCGGCAAACCTGATGAAATTTCTCGTTCTCTTTTTTAAACAATATTGCGCCTGATTTAAATTCAAAGTGTAGAACACCATCCAAATGGTCATTGTCTTTCTGATGTCTTGATGGAATATTCTGTATACTTTCTTTTGCAAATCTTTCTTTTGTGAAGAACCTATCGATTTTGCGGATGATTCGATATGTTATTCCTTCAAGTTCAAAGGTTATCGTGACTTGACAATTATTTTCGCCCGATTTAACTATCAAATCCTTGTCCTTTTTTATCATCACATTTTCTCCAAAAATTCCCCAAAGTATAGCTTCAATTAGACTTGTCTTACCCATAGAATTTTGTCCCCTTATTATAAAAAGTCCCTCCGAGAGAAGTGTATCTCCGTTATTTGGAAGAGAGATATAATCGAAAGGTTTGAAATTTTTTATTTCAATGTTAAGTATTTTCATTTACAGTCATTTTCTTTTTTATTGAAGAATATTCAATCTTATTTGTATCTTCGTCATTACTTGTACTATTTTTATGGCCATAAATATTACTATTTGATTGACTTTGTATTGCATTTAAAAATAGATTTGCAAGATAATCAGGGTTGATATTATTTTTTATTAGATCATTTTCTCTATTAGAGCAGATATATTCTTTGAATTCTTTCTCTGGATTTTCTATCAGGTATTCATTGAACTTTTCAGAAGAACAGTAATTGTCGTTTAAATCCGGGTGTAAACTACTGTCATTTTTCCCTATTGGATCACCCAAAAAGTTTGAAAAATCCATAATAAATTCAGAAATATTGTATTCATCATCATCAAGTGATACTCTATTAAGATAGGTCATTATTTCATGGATATTAAATAAAGGCCCAATCAGCTTTTCTCCTTCAAAAACCAGTCTCACTCTCGCAGAACTTTGATAGTCGTATTTGCGACAGAGACCATTTTTATTAAAAATTTCAATAGCTCTGGTTATTATTTGACTGTTTGTATCTTCATAAAAAAGTTTTATTTTTTCAGAAATGATCTTTCTACGTAATGGTATAATTTTAGGTGTAATATTGACGTATTTATCGTTTGATGTATCTATCTCTACAACAAGGAAACCTTTTTTATCATCATATTCTGAAAAACTCCATAGCTGTGGAGATCCGGCATACCATGCGTTGTACGATACTTCTTGCATTTTATGGTTATCACCCATTGCGATATAATCGTATTTGCCGCCATAGATAGCATCTTTGTGCAGGGTTTTATTTTCAACCATTCCATGAACAACATTAACGTTTATCATTTCTGGATCGATATTTTTATTTTGTGTGTATATCCACTCCTCATATTTTGCAAAAAGTTGTGGGATATCATTTGTTTCTATAGATGGGTGAGCATGAACTCTAAGATTGAATTCGGCAAAATCTTTGTAAAGTGGTTTATTATTTCTTATCGCCTCTTTAATATCAAAATGTGTAAAAAGATGTACATTATCAAAAATAATAGAATATTCGCTTAGTGGCGAGACCTGATATTGCATATACCTTCCATGATTTCCATCCACAATTACTATAGGAATTTGGGTTTGGTTTAATTTAAGAAGGGTCTCCGCAGTTACCTTTCTGGAGAACTCCGGTGGTGAAAAAGGGTCTGTTCCAGATGGAGTATCAAAAAAATCACCGCTGTGAATCACGAGATCAGGACGTCTAGAATCTGGAAGTTCTACAATATAGTCTACAAAATCTATCCAAGAATTATAAAAATCATCTTCAATCGGACGGAATTTGCTGTTTACCAAGGATGTTCTTGTTCTCCTCGGGCGCTTTCCAAGATGTGTATCAGAGATGTGAAATAACCTTAACGTAGAAAAAACCTCCAATAACTAGAAATCATATTCGCTTTCTTTTATGATAGAAATTTTGGTATATTCTAATTGTTTGTCATTATTTCCATCATCTTGTGGAATGTTATGTGTTAATAGCTGTTTTGATAACTTACGGTTTTCTAACAGATGATTATGTAAAATAAAAGTATCTGCAGAATTAAACACATTTAGGAAAAGCGGCGTTCCCGAAAAAGATATTGGAGAGACAGGTCCCTTACTCATAAAAGAAAACTTTTTTGATTGATTATCAAACGAATTGGCAGGATCGGTAAACGACTGATAGAGTTTTAACGCATTGTTATCAGAGATCAATTCTCTTAATGTGATTAGGTCATTACCCAGAGATAACCCGAATCCGAAAAACACTATACGCAACTGTTGAAGTATATCTTTATGGATGCTTGATAACGACGTACTTAAAAACATCCATCCTAGTCCGTATTTTCTTGTAGTCTTTACTGAATCCAGCAGAGTAAATCTAACATTTTCTAAATCAGAGTTTTCATATCTCTCCCGTCTTGCAAATCTATGGGCCTCATCCAGTACAACTAAGGTGTTTAGAGATCTATCTTTTTGCCATGCATTTTCCCCCATTTCCACCAGACCTTGAAGGAGTCTTTTAATAATAAGAGCCTGGATTGTTTCGTTCCAGTAATCCAGTTTCATACTATGTGCTGTTTGAAGTGAGAGATCAATTATTATCAGTGGTTTTATTTCGCCCGCGAATCTTTTTAAAAGTGACTTTACCGTCGTCGCATTCGGTCTTTCCTGAAATAATTCTGAAATTGGTTTCCATACCCTGTTAAAAATTAGATCTCTGTCGGTGTCAGATAGTTGTTCTAAAATTCCATTCAGCCTAGACCTTGGTTCTGGGGTCGCGTAAATCAGGGGCTGGATATTGTCTTTATCTTTTAATCCGTCGATTACATTATCAAAAGTCTCTCTTAGAGAAAGATCTGTAAGGTTTTTCCTTAATTTATTTTGTAAATAATTTGCAATTACCGTTGCAGCTTCTTTTTTCTTTTCCCCTTTTATAGACAGACGTGGAAAGAAATATGACTCTGAAAGTATTTCTTCAAACAAATCCCATCTATCCAAAATGAGGTTCCTCACATTGATGACGGTAAATTCTTTTCCAAGGTTGTACAGGATTTTCCTGATGTCAAGGTCAAATCCATTAAAAAATTTTCCATCCAAGTTACCGTCTTCAAAAGAATTGTTATTTCCTATCACATTAGTAATTTTATCTGACCTAAATGCAGACGATTTGATATTCTTTGAAAACTCGCCTACTGGGTCTATAACAAATAATCCCATTTGAGAATATTTTGAATATGCCATCAGTATCATTTTGGCAAGTGTTGATTTTCCAGATCCGGTAGAACCAAATATACCTAAATGATATGCCTCACCTGCACCGTCAACTCCATTTCCAAAATGTTTAAACCACATTGGCAATTTAGTTTTGGATCCGTAAACATTTCCCAGATAAAACAGCATCCTCTGCTGTCGTTCCAGAATTGTATTTAGAATTTGATCATTTGTTACATACAGATATGTTCCGGTTGGCGGAACAGTTCCCAGAAAACTGGGTTCAAAAAAACCATGCTCATTAGTACCAAATATGGCACTGCAAATCATTTTTCCAACATGAGTATCTTGAATACCACTTATTGTATTTACTAGACCTTTCTGTCTAGCGACAGATTTTATCGTTGGGTCTTCGAGCAAAAAATTTTTTAGTTCGATCTCAGTTATCTGTCCAAGAGAATAATGAGTTTTAAAATCCTGATAATATTTAAAAACTCCCAACTCACCTACGAGTTTTTTTGCAACCGCATTATGAAGGATATTTATGCTTATTTCGTTTGTAGATGAAGGAGAGCCAATTGTTCCGATGGGGTCGGTAATATCTAATAGTTCACTCAGTTTAGTGTTCAAATCTCTGCCCGTACTTGATTCAATTCCTTCATATTCAATTTTGTTGTCATCTAATTGAAACACATCATTGGATTTTTTGACAGGATCTTTTGATGGCTTTTCATCTTCTATTTTTGTGGAATCAGTCATTGTCAAATACCACTTTCCGTTCTATAGGAACGCATCATAAAGAGAATATCGCTAACATCATTTGATTGTATTTGATTTTCAGTGATATTTCTTGTGATAATCTGTTTGTATGCTGGAATTGCAGATGCAATATTTTTTACCATCTTATCAGCCAAAAAGAGTGGATATGGTTCCATTATTCCAGGTATAGAACACTGGTATTTTATTGTCTGGATGAGTCCTGAAAGTAATATCTCGTTGGTTGCAATAAATTTTGGGATCTCAATTCTCAAGGCAGGAGACCAATAATGGGGTTTATAGTAAAGAAAATACAAGTTTTTTATTCCCTGCAGGAGTGAGGTCATCAAAATATCCAATTCTTCATTATCCTTTGGTAATTTTTTATGCCAGTTTTCTTTATTTGTAAATGGTTGCGGTTTTGTATATTCACCTTCGTTTAGAATTAATGTAAGGACTGCCCGGTCATCGTAATCATCGGGCCAGTGAAAATGATTTCCAATGTCATTTCTAGAAGTATACTTTGGTATTCCAACCCACATTTGCGGAACACCACTTGGAAAAAACTTTTCATTACTATATTCAGAATACAAAATTTTATTGTATGAAATTAAAAACTCCCTAAAGTTTTCCAGTATCTTTTCAGAAGTCTGATTTTTAATGTCTTGGAGTATATTTATTGCTTTGTACATGTGAATCAACGCTGTAGTTAAAGAACCATCTAAAAATACTAGGTCATGTGGTGCGTTTGCAGCAAGTTTAATTTCCAATTCAATCATCAATCCCCGTGCCAAAATCATATTGTCAGAATTATGTTTTTCACTGCTGATAAATACGGAATGGTTTCTGCTTTCCCATTCTGGAAAATGTTTATAATGATTTACAAGCCCATCCACACCAATCGTTCCTATCGCCAAAAGATCTGTTCCAAGGAGTCTTTCAATTGCATAGGCCCCATCAATACCACATGTTGTCAGTAATTTTGGAAACTTAAATTTATTATCATGTCCAAGTAGATAGGCATTTACTAATTGATCCCTGAAATTTTTTTTCTCTTTTTTTATCTGATAGATATTTTGAAAAATGGTATCACCTATCTGAGTGCTTTTTGCAAGTATCTCTTCAAGCATGGTAGCTGGAATATTAATAAAAGGAAATGGAATTCCTTGATCATCTTTATTATCAGAAGAAAGGTGCATTAAAATAAATTATCGATATTATAGTATATATATTTTCGATAGAAAAAAATAAGAAAATTGATTATACAATATGTTACCCTCCGGTTAATTTTGTAAATTTATTTATCCGTTTTACATGATTGATATAATCTAGATTCGCGATGGCCACGTCGGCAGATTTCCTAACCTCTTCGTGTGGATCTTCCAGTGCTTGATTTAAAATACTTCTGGCCATTTCAGAACCTATTACACCCAGAGCAATTGCTGCTTCATGTCTTACAAAAAAACTCGGATCATTTTTAACGGCAAGAGATAGTGCATCTATTGCGCTGTTATATCCCAGCTGTCCCAGAGAAAATGCTGCTTCATGTCTTACCAGTTCATCGTCATCTTCTTTAAGAACTGAACTTATTGGAGTAACCGCGTCTTCGATCGCAATCTCTGCCAAAATACATACTGCCCTAGTTCTGATTATATGGTCGTTATGAGAAAGTAATTTTTCAAAATATTTAATATTCTTACTGTCAAATTCTTTTTCCATTTCTTCCAACAATAATATCCTTTCATTTCTTGTTGAAATATTACCTG
>QCWD01000073.1 GCA_013114725.1 Nitrososphaeraceae archaeon
ATGTTCGAATCCCATCCCCTCCATGCTTGTCATGGTAAGTTGAATATTATTTATTAATAAAATCTGAGAATTTTATTTTGGAAACTAGTTGGTATCTAGTATTGACCTTATTGATGATTTACAAGTCAATCGAACCGTCAAACTGGAAAATATAAATATTGAAAAATAATCTTTTATTGTTTTAAATATAACTGGAGATTCATTAATTCAAATTTAATTAAGATATGTTAATTTGAAGATTAAAATAAGTCTTAAAAATTATTTATAGCAAAAAAAAGAATTTTTATTTCTATCTTCAATAAGTGATCTATCAGCATTCTTCAAAACAGCAAATAGTTTTTTTACTTTTGATTACTTTATTTTCGTGCATTTCACAACATTTTTGATTTTTATTCATCTATTAAAATAACAATAGACACATAGATAAGACTAGGGGTTTACAAATGTAAATTATAAAATATTGCTCATCTTTTCCACCTATTATAAAAAAGTAACTGAAATAAAAATAATTCTTTACAAATGTAAACCTTTCATTTTATGTATGTATTTCTGCATCATAAAGGATATGATTACAAAAGAAAAAATAAAATCAATCCAACTTTCATTGTCAGATGAAATCACAAAAGGGAGGTACCATTTTATATGACAAAGACCAGTTCATCATCCTCACTAGCAACAACAATAATACCAAATCCTAATCGATGGAAAGCATTATCTATTCTCTCAATAGCGCAATTTTTGATTATTTTAGATACATCTATTATAGGAGTGGCATTACCTACAATTCAACAACATTTCAACATATCTCAAACTGAATTACAGTGGATATTTAATGCATATGTTATTGTTTTTGGTACGTTATTATTACTTGGTGGAAGGCTATCAGATATCTTAGGACATAAAAAGATTTTTCTTACAGGTTTTCTTGTTCTTACAGTATCGTCAATTTTTGCAGGAATATCTATGTCAAATGATATGTTAATAGCAGCCAGAGCTCTGCAAGGACTTGGTGCAGCACTGATTGCTCCTTCTTCGCTTTCAATGGTTATGAGTCTATTTGGAAGTAACAAATCTGAAATGAATAAAGCAATGGGTATATGGGGTGCATCTGCTCCGGCAGGAGGAACAGCAGGTGTATTCTTAGGAGGAATAATTACAGCGTGGTTTGATTGGACATGGGTTTTCTTGATTAATGTTCCTATAGGGTTAGCAGTTCTATCTTTAATACCCAAACTAATTCCACAAGGCACGTCAAAGAAAGGAAGTGTTGATTATCTCGGTGCAGTTTCAATAACTGCTTCGCTTGTTATGCTAGTCTATTCTATTGTTACTGCTAATGATGTTGGATGGATTTCTGCACGGACTATTTCTCTCTTAACTATATCTGCGGTTATGTTTGTTGCATTTATTGCAATAGAGAAACGAACCAAAGAACCACTCATACCTTTGCATATATTCAAAACAACAAGAAATCTTCTTTCAGGAAATATTGTTATGGTATTGCTTGGTGCAGCATGGGTTTCAATGTGGTTCTTTATCAATCTATATTTACAGCAAATATTAGACTACGGACCGTTTGAAAGTGGACTTGCATTATTACCTATGACAGTACTTATCATGATAATGATGGTATGGTCAACCCCGAGACTGATTGGAAAATTAGGAATTAAAGTGAATCTAATTGTAGGACTAACACTCTTGAGTACAGGTATTTTCCTTTTTAGTTTGACACCAGCTAATACTACAAGTGAAAGTAACAATAGAATTTTCTTTGTCTACGTCTTGCCTGCCTCTATTATCTCTGCAATTGGAATGTCATTTTCATATATACCAGCATTAACAGCAGCAATAGCAAATGCAAAAAATGAAGATACAGGCATAGCTTCTGGTCTTGTCAATACAACTTATCAAATAGGTTCTGCTTTAGGTCTTGCAATTACAGTCGCCATATCATCTATGCATTCAGACACATTAACTAAAATAGGTATAACAAATCTTGAAGCAATAAACAATGGATTTCATTTAGCATTCATAAGTGCTGCGATAATAACTGCAATAGCAGCAACAATATCTTTAGTCTATATAAAAAGCACCAAAAAGGAGAAATAAGAAATAAACAGATACAATCCGTAATTCACTGGATTCCTTAATTTTTTAATTTATATTTAAATTTCATTTTTTCGGGCGAGTAAAATATAGATTTCAATGTTGCATCATAGTCATAGATTCTTTCTTATCAGTATGATTTGTCGTCGCAGTATCATGATGCATCATTGTTTTATTAAGAGAATTATCAGCAGATGTATCCAATCCAATTCCACTAATTAACGTTCCAAACATTTCATTAGGACTAGAAAAATGTCCTTTAGTTTTACCAACATCTATGGTAAGGCCTAAAACTTTGTTACCCATAAGATGGATGGTTAAAGGAACATTTTTGTATTCATTATTATTATCATCAGAATAGATATTGGCTATTCCCGTTACAACTGTGTCTTTGCCAGCAAATACGATCTTATCTGAAGTAAAGTCATCAATATTATGATTGTGGGAATAACTACCATCAGGTTTTATCATTGTAAAGTTAGCAGTAAACTTTGCCGTACTATTATTATTGTTAAAATTGTCGTTACCCTTAGTTATATAGTCTATTGTTAATTTCCAGAATCCTCCTTGGATCCATGTAATAACATCATTTTTTATTTGGTTATTTGCAAAATGTCCAAAAGCAGTTATTATTTTAGATTTGTTTTTTTTTGTAAATTATCGCTTACTATTTGAATATCTGTAGATAGTGGTTTTGCTAATACATATTGAACAATGGTGGAATGTAATTGTGTTGATGATAACTGTATCGTCATTAGAAATAAAAATCCAGTAATAATTATAGTAAATTCATATCTATGAAAATATAGAGGAGAATTGATCAATAGATACTATTTTTTAGATTAACTATAAATTCTTATTCTCCACATAGATTAATTTTATAATATATATCTATTTATAATAAATATGTTTTATAACACAGTCGTAAATATCATTTTTAAATCTTCTCGTCTTTAAAGCTTTTTAGTAATCCAATTTAAAAGATTTAGGAGATTCGCAGCTGCAGATCGTTTGCTATTTTGAGCCATAAAAAATACAATTATATGTCTAATATTATTTTTTTAGATCTAACAAATTTTGTTACCTTTATAAAGGTCAACTATTATATAGTTTTCAACATTATATTCACTATGGCAAAAAATCCCGTATGGAATATGAATGCGGATGAAAAGACTGCGAAACTTATTTCGTAAACGAATGGAAACAATATATTTATGTTCAGCTGCATGCAAACAACAATTAGAAAAGAATCCTTCAAAATATAAATATTAAGGTAAATCAAAAATAATTAGTCTAAATTTCTATTTCAGATTTACCCTCATATTTTCTCTTTATTGCTTCTATTCTTCCTCTGTATTTCTCGATATAGCCGGATTTACAGGACGTACAGCAAAAGAATCTTTCAATATCTGCAAATTTTAATACCTTAGGTTTACCATAAACTGGTCCATCACAAAAATCACAAATAATGTTTATTTCAAGACCGGTTGAAATTCTTTTCCTAATAACATCTAATTCTTCTTTCAAAGTATTATTTTTATCCATGCTATTTTTCTTTTCTCTAGATGTATTTTCCTTGATTTGTTGCAATTGAATAAGTGTGTCATTTTCTCTAGAACCTATCTTATCAAAATCAAACACAGGTATTACACCTTTGATAAATCCAACATTTACCAATCTTTCATATCTTGCCTTCACGGTGGGAGTTGTTATTCCGGTTTCTCTGGATATTTGTCTAAAAGATTTTCTTCCATCTTCTAAAAGAGATTTTAAAATAGCAGTATCAACTTCATCAAGACTAATAGGCAATTACATCGATATCTTAAACTATCACAACTATATTATGCTTTACATTTGTAAAGTTTCATGATTATATTTCTCAGTTTATAATCAATATTATGAGAAAAGATAACCAAAAAAATAATGGCAACCATCCAAATAATACGCCTCAATGGAAAAAAGCCGTAGTTACATGGATAGGTATTTTTCCATTGATTACAACATTAAGTTATGCGCTAAGTGATTTAACGGCTAACCAACCAATATTTGTACGTACATTATTTGTGACTGCGATGGCCGTTCCCCTAATGATATATATCATTATTCCGCGGTTGAATAAAATTTTAAACAAATGGCTTACACCAAAAGAAATTTCGGTATTTAAAAAAATAGTATTAATATGTACATCTAACAAGTTTGTATCCAAATCATTTTAAGATTTTTCTATCCTTATTTTCCTATTTGTAAATTTTAAACGCTATATATTATCTTGTTATTATAATTAATATGGCAAAAGATCCCGTTTGTGGGATGTTTGTAGATGAGAAGACAGCCTTAAATGCTCAAATTGAAGGAAGGCAATTTTACTTTTGCAGTATTAACTGTCTTGATACATTTGCCAATCCTGAAAAAGAATTATCAAAATTAAAAAAGAGAATGTATGTTGCAGCTTCTGGGGCTTTGGCCTTGGCAATAATGCGCGCTATGGTATATTTGGGACTGGCTTTTGGTGCAATTACCGTAACTTGGGCTCCGATTCCAAACATTCCATATTTGACGTGGGGATTGCTATTATTCATTATTGTAACACCTGTGCAGTTTATTGGGGGTTGGACATTCTATAAAGGAGCGTATGAAGCCATAAAAAGAAAAACTGCAAACATGGATCTTTTAATCTCGATAGGAACTCTGGCCGCTTATATCTATAGTACTGTAGTACTTTTCTTTCCGGGTTTGTTTCCAGTTAAAGAAAGAGATGTATATTTTGAGGTATCAGCCGTAATTATTGCATTTGTTTTATTAGGAAAATATATGGAAGAAGCAATAAAAAAGAGAAGCTCTGCATCTGTAAGAAAACTTTTAGATTTACGACCTTCCATGGCCACAGTTATTCGTAATGGGACGATGATAGAAATCCCATCAAAAGAAGTGGTAGTAGATGATATTCTATTAGTAAAACCAGGTGAAAAGATTCCCACAGATGGGATAGTGATTGAAGGAATGTCTGCTGTTGATGAAAAAATGATTACTGGGGAAAGCATTCCTTTGGACAAAAAAACAGGCGATCAGGTTATAGGCGCTACGGTAAACAAACAAGGACTATTAAAGATAAAGGCTACAAAAGTGGGTGCGGAAACGGCTCTCTCACAAATTATCCATACAGTTGAACTAGCGCAGTCCTCTACAGGTAATATTCAACGTATTGTAGACTCGGTATCTGCAAAGTTCGTTCCCATAGTAGTTCTTGTTTCAGTTTTATCATTTGTTTTATGGATTTTTGTAATGGGGAATTTCATTATGGGACTACTTTCATTTATTGCAGTGTTAATAATAGCATGTCCCTGTGCTATGGGTATCGCAACCCCAGCCGCATTAATGGTCGGAGTTGGAAAAGGCGCAGAAGCAGGCATTCTCATAAGAGGTGCAGAATACTTGGAGCGTTCTGAAAAAATAGACACTGTAGTGTTAGATAAAACAGGAACCATAACAAAGGGCGAACCTTCAGTTACCGATATTGTACCGCTCAAAGGATATACCACACAAGAAATTCTTCAAATATCTGGTTCTTTAGAACGTGGTTCTGAACATCCTCTAGCCCAGGCCATCTTAAAAGCTGCACAAAGTAAGCAAAATGAAAGTATTTCTTTAGATGAACCCAAAGAGTTTGAAGCCATTTCAGGTATGGGTGTAAAGGCATCGATAAATCAGAAATCTATTTTGTTTGGCAATAAAAAAATAATGAACAGATACGGTGTTGATATCGAAAAAGATATCGAAAAAATTATGGACATATTGGAATCAGAAGGAAAAACGGTAATGATCCTCTCAGTTAATAACGAACTCGTAGGATTGATAGCAGTTGCAGATACAGTAAAACATTCTTCTGTTGCTGCAATAAATAGATTGAAAGATTTAGATATTGAAGTTGTAATGTTAACTGGCGATAATGAAAAGACAGCTACAACTATCGGCAAAAAGGTTGGTATCAAAAATATAATCGCAAATGTATTGCCAAGTGAAAAGGCCGTGGTGATAAAGAGATTGCAATTAGAAGGAAAGGTCGTTGCAATGGTTGGAGATGGAATTAACGATGCACCGGCATTAGCTCAAGCCGATATTGGAATAGCAATAGGTAGTGGTTCTGATATTGCAAAAGAAACAGGTGGCATAATACTTATCAAAGATGACATAATGGATGTTCCAAAGGCCATAAAACTTAGTAGAGCAACTATGAAAAAGATAAAACAAAATTTGTTCTGGGCTCTAATTTACAATGCAGCAGGAATTCCTGTAGCTGCATTAGGGTTATTGAGTCCCATAATTGCAGCAGCTGCTATGGCTTTAAGTTCTATTTCTGTAATAGCTAATTCGTCTCTCCTCAGAAGACTAAAGATTGAAAATTTAAGGTAGAGTGTTATGTTAAAAAATAATTTCGATTTGAATTTTTATTATTTTTTCATATTACTATGACATATAAGAATTATAAAAAAAGCATTTTCATTCTACAAATTTTAAAATTCACTAATGACCTGATTTTGTGTGATGTTATTTAGTTTATCGAAAATTATTTACATTTGTAAAGATCTATTTTTATCTATATGTTTATCGTTACTTTAATAGATGGACAAAAATCAAGGGAATGAAAAAATAAAAAAAAGGGATGATAGCGGCAGAAAATTTTTGACTAGTAAGATATTGCTTTCCCATGATGGTTCAAAAATGTCTGATATCGCACTTGGAAAAGCCAAAGAGTTTGCCAAAGCATTTAATGCCGAACTTTATATATTACATGTAATAGAGCATGTTCCTATTCCAGCATCTCTAAGTCTGGGTAATGATAGACAATGGATAGCAGAAGCAAGAAGAAGCATTGCAAAGAAGTT
>QCWD01000074.1 GCA_013114725.1 Nitrososphaeraceae archaeon
ACAGTTTAACAATTTGTAATAAAGCTATAAATTTTATTAATATAATTAAATAGCGTTGATAATAATATTTTTTTATAATTTTTACAAGTTTTTTATAAAATTTTTATATTTTTTACATTTAGTAGCTTGAGTTAAATTTCCAGGTATATAAACATTACGATTGATTTATATATTATGTATTGTTTAAAAAACCCATGTATTCAACATATATTAAAAGTGAAATTGAAAAAAGGTTAAGCAAAAGCTTTGAGGAAACAACTTATACAGAAAAGGAATCTATATGTTCTCAGCTTTATAGAGAACATAAGGAAAAAATAGAAAAATTTGAGAAGGATAATAACATCGATTACGATATACAAAGAGAAACTAAATTTAATTTTTGGTCGGATATCAAACACACAAAAAAAATTCAATTCAATGTTAATGAAAATGAATATTTAAAAACGGATATATTAATTCAAATTGGCTACAACAGTAAAATGATCCCAAGAATTGAAAAAACTATTTGTAAATATTGCCAAAAAGAATTTGGCACCAGCTCGAAAAGCTTAGGTCATTTTTCACGCCACTTGAACAAAAAGCACGATAAAATATTATTTGGATTGGAAATTCAAAGAGAATTAAGGGAAATAGTACCAAAAAATAAGGAGGATTGGTAAAAATGACTAAATCACCTATTTTAATAAGAACATTATCCGATACTGAATACGATTGTAATAATGATTTAATCATTACAAAAGAAATAAAACATATTTCTATACAATTTATATACAAAGATTTTATTTTTAGCTATTTTGATAATCCAAATAGAATGGAAAAAAATATGTTTTTTATTTTTGTAGATCATCAAATAGCTGAAAAATTATCTAAATCTATGTTTGCACTTAGCTATAATTTCACTATTGACAGCTCAAAAACTATTTTTAAAAACTTTTGGAATAGTGATCAATATTTAACGGATATAGAAAAATCAGAACTATTACGAACAGTAATGCAAACAAATAAAATAAAAATAAAAGGATTGAATTTAATATGAGTGAAATTAATAAAAAGGAAATAGAAATATCTACAAAGATAATAAATATAATACATGAAATTGATGATTTTTCCAACTTGCTAAAAAACCAATACATAGAAAACATAACGATCAAAGATGAAAATAAAATAATCGAAATAAATAAGCAGTTTAATGAGCTACTAGAAAATTATAATAAATTTTTTAATTCCTATGTAAAATTAACTTTATTAGAAAAAATATAAATAACTTATAAAATAAAGGTAATAATAAGATGAAAAAAATATGTATTCACTGTAAAAAAGAAATAACGGAATTTAGAACATCGCATTTAAAGAATGAACATAATATAGATGATATGGTTAAATTCCATTTTATCTCAATCATTTTTATTTTTTTTAAATTAAATCATAGTTAATTTTATAAAATTTTTTTATCAGATAATTAATTCTTTTAATAATATCTGTATCATCATTTTCTAAAACATAGTTTTTATCCAATCTGATAAAAAAAATATCAGGGATTAAAAAACTAATTATATCTTTTGCTTTATTATCTTTTTTCTTTTGTTTGTCTTTATCGTGTATGGTTCCATCAATTTCGATGATTAGTTCTGATATCAACCCTGTTTTATCATGTAGCTTAACACAAAAAAGATCAAATTGCTTATCATAAGAAGATTTTTTATAAATAAATTTTTTGTCCTCATCCGTTAATTGCCATAGTAAAGTTAATCGAGATTCAGTTAAAGAAATTTTCCATTTTAAATCTCTAAAAATTTTTAATAATTTCCACTTAGCTAAAAAATGATCTTTTGGTTCCCCTTTTTTCCGATAATTCACTTAATTCTATAATTTTAAAAATTATTTAAATCTAACGGTCCTGGTCATCACTAATTTTTAAAATTCCCATCACTAATAAAAATCTACATCACTAACCAATCCACGCATCACTAATACGGATTCCCATCACTAAGGCGTGGCTACATCACTAAAACGAAGGTGTATCACTAATACGGATATGCATCACTAATCCGAATGGATTCTGGTTCACATCACTATCTTGTAAAAAAGAAGATAGGTCAATTTGACCTATCTCCAACATGACTTTGCGGATCATGTTAAATAAAGAGAGGACATAACCTCTAATTGTATAAAATTATTATTCCCAAATATATACGTTACATCACTAATTTCCCATCACTAAGTTGCTTTTTATAATAAAAAATATCCATCACTAAGAATTGTACTATATAGTTTTATATAACATCACTATTTATATGATTATAGTATCCAGCAATTTTAGTATAGAAATATGCGTATAATGTAGTTTTTATATCATATTGCTGGATAAAAAAGATAGTATGTTGTACTCTTAGTATATATTTATATAATTTTTCACTTAATTTTGATAGTTTACATTTGGTTAAAAAACAAGTAACTATTGAGTTAGAAGAAGCTGAATACGAACAATTGGTTAAAGCCAGTTCGTCTTTATATAACATTACTCAAAACTTATTAAAGGAAAACCCCTCATATAAAGATTCTTTCCACGTTCAGAGCGATTCCCCAGCGGAATTTATTAAATATTCAATTATTCATTCTATATATAGTGTATTAGATAGGTGAGGTGAGTACGTATTATTGGCTACTGACTTTGTACTAGATGACGAACAGCGAATACAGAAAGAAAATGCTATAATATTCTTAACTGAATATGCTAAAGATACCAATCGAACTTATAATATAGTTGCAAAGAAGTTAGGCATACCACAAAGTACAGCTAAAAACTATCTTAAACGATTTATAGCAGCT
Organism: Nitrososphaeraceae archaeon; assembly: GCA_013114725.1. Lineage (GTDB taxonomy): Archaea > Thermoproteota > Nitrososphaeria > Nitrososphaerales > Nitrososphaeraceae > QCWD01. Next base: position 2,830 of record QCWD01000074.1, read on the forward strand.
TATCATCGTGGTAAACAACATGGTGGTGAAGAATGGCAAAGAATTGTCTTGGCATTATATAATAAAGACTTGGCAGATATCGGATATCCTAAAGAAAAATTATTAAAAGCACATGTTATTACCCAGATGATACCGATTATAGAACGTTATGATGATTTTAATATATTAGAAAACGAAAGTGAAAAAAATATCACAAATAATAATAACATGCAAAATAATAATAGTGTGAGTTATAATCTAGACCCATTCACTGACGAAGCTGGTACAGATGTTAATTATGACGAAGATTTATACTTAGCAGATAAATTAAGAAGTTTTACAGATTCAAGTAATGTAACGTTATTACGTGAAGTTTTACGTAGAATACCCACCGTACCTAAAAATCAAATAGGTAATTTTATTGAGATGTTTAAACTCAATGAAGATGTTTATATGCGTAGTCCTGAAGCATTTAAAGAGTTTGTTAGAGGGTTTTTTGGTAAAAGTGAGTACATTGCTAAGATGATAACTGATGCATTTGTTAATTCTGTTACAAAGTATGGTAATTCCCAAGCTGGTTTTGGTGTAAATCCATTCACAGGTATGGCTAGTAACCAACCAAGTTATTATGATTATCCAGGAATGGTTCCGATGGCAAATTCAAATTTAAGTGATCCACGTAGTATGATGTTATTTGAAGAAATGATGTATAGAAGAAAACAAAGAGAGGAAGATGAAAAACTTGATAGAGAAATGCAGAGGCATATAAGAATGTCAACAATGAATATGTTAAATGGAATTTCACAGAATAGGCAAGGTGGTAATGGTAATGATATGATGCAGTATGTTTTAGCTGGTATGTTAAAACCAGTTATGCGTATTGATGAACAGGGTAAACAGATTATAGAGTATGTACCTAATATGGGATTTGGACAGAATCCGTCATCTCAACAGGGAGGTACTAATGATTTAACTACTATTCTTATAGGAAAAATGCTTGATATGAATACCGCGATGATAACAAAGTCTGCAGAACAACCTAAATATTTTGAAACTTTGCTTTCCACGCTATTATCAAAACAGATAGATAGAAATCCAATTGAAGATGTTAAAAATCTTATATCATTAAAAGAACAGATAGCTCCAGCTGTTACAGGAGCTCCTTCACAAGAACAACTTAATTATCAACTTAAAAAAGAAGAATTGAATTTTCATAAAGACTTGGAATTACATAAACTTGAAATGGAAGCTAAAAAATTAGACCACGAAAGAGCAATGCAGATAAAAGAAGCTGAAAAAGCTGATACAAATACCAAAGAGATAATGGGAGGATTGTCAGGGTTGTTTAAAGATATTGCTCAACCATTAATTGGACAGTTCTTAGGTGGTAATAAAGGTGGTATGACACAAGAACAGCTAGCAGCTCTATTGCAAGCTCAACGTGCAAATTCAGTTAATCAACAACAAGGACATGAAGAATTTGATACACGAGGGGGATATACACCAGATTATATAAATCCTAATTCATCGAATAATTTGAGTGCATATTTAGAAAAGATAAGACTTGACCAGAATCAAGCTAATGCTCAACAGATTGAAATGTTAAAACAACAAGCTGCATTAAATCAACAAGAAATTATTAAAATGCGTGAAAATACCGCTAAACAGATTGTAGAAAATGTACCAAAGCCATATTCTGAAAAAGATTATTCTAATTTAAATGATGAACAGCTTTCCAATGTAATAAATAATATAGATAATATGGAAAAAATGTTACAAAAAAGTAGAGAAAATGCAAAGAAATTATTAGAATCACGCAATGGCGCTGGTGTTATTAAAAATGCCTTTGATTATGAAAGAGAAAAAGAAGATAATGATATAACTATCCCATCATCTAATTTAGACCCAGATGATGTAGGTGTCGAAGTTGTAAATACAGAGAATCAGGTTACTGAGAATGGTAATTTTGATTTCTCACAGATAAATCAGGTAGAACAGGAAAAGCAAGAAATTAATATAAATCCAGACAATATTTCAGTGACGATTAACTAAATTCTTCATTTTCTGCAGTCAAAACTGTTTTTGTATTTGTTTGTTTTGGAATAGATATTGTAGGTAGGGTTTTTGTTGGATCTTCTGTATGAATTGTACCTCTAAAGTATATTAAAAATTCAATATCATCTTTTTCATTTCCATTGTATAAAAAGTGTTTCTGACCACTTTCTACTGCAATAAAATCATGGTCTTGTAAGAGCTTAACATTATCATCTATATTTATTATCACTTTACCTTTTGTAATATAATATAACATAACACCTTTTGGTAGTGTAAATGGTTTTGTTTGTTTGTTGGGATGTAACCTAACCGACACGATTGTGTATAAAACTGAATCATTTTCTGGTTTATTTGATTTTATTTCAAGTTTTAAATATTTATGATTCTCATTATTATAACTTTCCACTGGTTCACAATCAGCAAATGTAAATGTTTTTAATAGGTCAACCATCACTTAAATTTTAGTGGATCCGTTATATATAAATGTATTAATTAAAATATATTCTTTCGTTTATAAGATAAACCTGTTTGATATGGCGTTTATATATTTTTGAGAGTACATCTGTTAATATATCTGGATGAAAGTACACCATATGGTCTTTTTTTTCATCTACAATTAAATTAGCATTACAAAAATTACATTGAGAAAAATTAGATTGTTGGGATTCTAAAGAATATTTTTGATAAACTTTTTTCCCATTCACCATTAGTAAAACCCAGTTATATCTACGATTGCATATGTTGAACCTGCAGTATTAGACAGCGATATTGATTTTATTACTGGCTTGTCAAATTCAATAACAATTTCTTCACTTACAGCCAAAGTTCTATCAAGCAATTTATTTTCATCATCTTCATTAATATTAAATTTTACTAAACTACCACCGGTACTACTGCTATTTACTTTGATTATCAGTTTTTTAAGTGGTTTGTTTGGAATAACAGGATATTTAGTAATGTTTTTATGTCGTTCCTGGTTAATAAAATCTATATGACTTGGCAACATTAGATTGGTAATTATTGGTGTTTGATAATAGAAAAGTTTTCCTTCAGGGGTATAATCAAGTTCTAATTGTTTTGTTAGTAGTAATTCAAGTCGTTCTAATGTTCTAATTACTTTTAAATCTGGAGATAATTTTTCATCTTTTCTTGACGGTAAATCTGCAAATTTTTCATACATTTCTTTTGTATGCTGTTTGTCTTTAATTATATCACTAACAGGATATCCTGTTTCTTTAAAGTTATCTTTCGGGTCATAAAGAATATTATAATTAAGTTCAGTACCATCATCTTGTACTATTTCATCTTTTCCCAGCTTTGTTTCTTTTTTTGATTTTTTATTTAAAATATCATATTTAGAACCAGTGGCACCTAATATAAAATCCATTGGAAGAAATTCATTCATATCCATTAATACTAAAGATTAATATTATAAGATTATTTATAAAAAGTTTAAATATTAGTAACTTCTGGTTCTAAGATATTCCAGATGTTCTTTCATCGTCATTTCTTTTACATAAGGCTTGTTTAAATTAAGATACCAATTTCGCGATGGTGTATTTTTATCATAATCCATTATATTCACATGTTTGATATATGCATCACCATGTATATTAAATCCAGTTCCTATATCCAGTAACTCTCTATTTAAATCCATTTCTTTTAATTCATTATCGGTAGTTTTATTACTTATTGGATTTAGACTTTCTTCTGAATAATCATTTAAACGTATTGGTAAATCATTTACATCAACAAATGGTGCAAGGGGATTGGTATTATTTACAAACCTTGTGGCTAAATATCCTAATGCTAATCCTAAACCACCAGCAAAAATTAAAAATTTAACATCCATGATATTAATATAATTAAATATATATTAAATAACTTTAAGATTTTTTTAATTCTTTTGTTGCACTTAAAGGATTATCAAGCAAGTCGTCATACGTCAGGTTATATCTTTTGGCTATAGCTTTTTTAAATTCAATTAATTTTAATTTTGGCATATATACTTTTACATGTGGAATTTTAGCATTTTTTGTTCTTTGTGGTTTATATTCAGTCTTTTGTTTAAGCATATGCTTTTTAATAATATTAATCCGTTTTGAATCAATATTAGATAAATCCATGTATTTTTAAAATATCTTCACATATATAAATTATAATATTTTAATATCAGATATGCCACTTACTGAAAATCAGGCAAAAGCTTTTATGGTTTCAAGCATGTTAAATAAAGAATATGAAAATAGAATAAATTATAAAATTTTAATGTTTGAACAGGATGATAAGTTAAAAATTTGTGTTACTTCATGTAAAATATGTGATAAATCTTTAGTTAAAGGGTTATATAAATATAGAAATCTCAGTCCAGATAACATTAAACATGAAAAATATTATGAATATCTCATGTTTTGTTGTAGAAAACATCCAGAAGAAAAGATAATAATGTCACCAGAAGAATTAGATAAACTAAATGAGTATAAAGATGATGATAGAATATTTACTTTTATACGGAATTAATAGTTATTAATATAGGAATTGGTTAAGAAATACGATACAGCTTTACCCCGTTTAGTTAGAAAAATGGGTATTGATTTTAATAAAGATACTGCATCTCAGGGATTTTTCATGCTAAATGGTGTACTTGTTGGTATCGGGTTGAATGATTTATTTAGATTAACTGGTACACCAATAAATGATCAACCTTTAGTTATTCAAGAACAGCCTACAGGATTTGAAATGGATTTCGTTTTACAGGTATTATTAGCTCTTGGAGTTATATCTTCGCAATATTTATTAAATATAAAGTATGCTTCAAGTGTAGGAATTGGTATGTTGTTAGGTTCTGTGTGGGCAGATAGAGCAGAACATGAACAGGCTATATCAATTACACCGTTTTAATCTTTTTTATTTATAAGCTTTTTTGAAATATTAAGTATGTTCAATATATGGCTAATCAAAACAGCGTATTAATCAATGCAGCTTCTAAATTCATAATCGGATTAGGAACAGGAGTTGTCGCGGATGCTATTGTAGAGTTTTTCAGAGTACCAGTTTTAGAAGATAAAGGACTTTTTGGATCTCCAAATATGTCAAATTTTGAAACTATTTCTTATGCAGTTTCATTAGCTGGCATAGGTGCTGGTATGGTAGATGTTTTATCAAATAAACCAGTATTAGGATTTTCAAAGGATATGATTCCTCTGTTAGCTGGTTATGCAATTGGTGTAAACCAATATGAATCTTGGATAGCTGATAAGTTAGGAATAAGAACAATTAATCCATACGATACAGTTCAAGGATTTATCCCACAATTAGGATAAAAAACTTTTTTTTATTTTAAATCTATTTTCTATAGCTTTATTATCTTTTCTGATAGTTTTTCGTTTATGACATTTATTACATAA
>QCWD01000075.1 GCA_013114725.1 Nitrososphaeraceae archaeon
TGCAGACCAGATTTATAAAAGGAAAACAATCCCTGTCATAAAGTGTACCTATGATGGCAAAACATATTCACTCTTGGATGGAAAGACAAGTAGTATAGATCTTCCAGATTACAGCATGCCATTTTGAGATAAATTCTTTTTATCCTGCCTGATATACTTTTGCACAGTAATCAAAGGAATTTATATTAGAAATTTAAGATTAATAAAATAAGTTTTTGTGTTTGATTACTAAAAATACCAATCGATTATCAAAAGGCAAACCTAATATCAAAAAAACGACTGAAAAAAAAGATAAAGTCTTTGCACAGGCTGATTCTAAAAAAAAAATTCTTGAGATTTATAATAATATAACTATAACCTCCGCGCAGATGTATCAAATAGAAGATAATGGCAGTAGAATGGGATTTCATAAATCTTATATGATGGAAAATGCTGGACATGCATTGGCAGATTTTATAATTTCCAAATTTGGTGAAGACCTCTTTGATAAAAAAATTGTCTTTATCTGTGGGACAGGAAACAACGGTGGCGATGCTATGGTTGCTACAAGGCATCTATCCTGTAATTATGGATTAAACTTGTTCATAATTATCGTCGGAAATTCTAACAAGATAAAAACTGAAGAAGCTAAAATGAATTGGATTCTTATTCAAAAATTAAAAAAATTAACCATTTTATATTGTGACGGTGATTCATTTAATCCCAAATCCAGTCATATCGAAAATGACGAATTTATTAAAAAAATAATATCTGATAGTGATATTATTATAGATGGAATTTTTGGAACGGGGATTAAAGACGAGGTAAAGGAACCTCAAAAAACTATTATTGGTCTGATAAATAAATCAAAAGCTTATGTGATTTCAGTAGACGTTCCATCTGGCATTGATCCAACAACCGGAACAAAAAAATCAGTATGTGTAAAAGCCGACTCTACCATCACCTTTCATAGAATTAAAAACGGCTTGTTACAGTCTAACACTAGAAAATATTGTGGTGAAATTTATCTTGAAAAAATTGGAATCCCTTGTGAAGCAGAAGAGGAGGTAATATTATAAATGACCTTAAAAATAGAACAAATATTGGTTGGCAGGATGGCAAATTTTTCATACATCTTATATGACACAGAGACACTTGAATCTATAATCGTGGATCCATCATGGGATCTTGAAAAGATATTTGATTTTCTAAAAATAAATAAACTTTCTGTCAAATATATTATTAACACTCACACTCATTTTGATCATATATTGGGAAATGATCAGATTTCATTGATGACTGGAGCGAAGGTAATTCAGCATCAAAATTCTAACGAACCTCATGATATCTCTGTTAATAATGGAAATATGATATATTTTGGAAAATCTAAAATACAGGTAGTTTTTACACCGGGACATTCTCGAGATAGCATCTGTCTGCTTATTGATGATAAATACCTAATAACTGGCGATACCCTTTTTGTAGGGAATTGCGGTAGAACAGATCTACCAGGAAGTGATGCCCGCCAAATGTACGAGTCATTATTCTATACAATTATCAAGATGGATGATTCTTTGATAATATATCCTGGACATAATTATGGATCCACTCCTGTTTCTACTATTGGTTACGAGAAAACCAATAATTTTGTTCTCCAAGAAAGAACAAAAGACGAATTTTTAGAATTTATGGGCATTGATGATTAACATGAATTATGATATGGATTCAGAAACAGAAAACGAATCTCTAAAAAATCTGAATCCCGAAAATCAAAACAATTTCTTCGATTTCCCGATCAACAATCCTTTATTTATTTGTGTTATTTCTCATACTGATACAAGTGAAATTTCCGGGTTAACAATAGCAGGTGCTAATCCCGACATGATAAAATATACACCACCTGCCGATGCCGAATTTTTATATTATGGAAAATGCAAATGCATTGAAGGCATTCCTGCTTCACCAGATGGAAAACCAACTCCGGCTCTAATAACAAGGTCAATGCTACAAAATTTTAAAATACCGTTCATGGTGGTTAATTCAGGAGCAAAAATTAATCCTTCTATTCCATATTTCTCCTTTAATATTTCACATGGGAAAAACATCCAAAATTTCGATGCTTTATCTTTATCTGAAACAAAGAGAGCCTATCAATACGGAAAAATATTGGGAAATCAACTTTCCAAAACAAACGATTTTGTTGTAATTGGAGAAAGTATACCAGGTGGAACAACTACTGCATTAGGTGTTATGCTTTCGATGGGAATTGATGCCTACAACAAAGTCAGTAGCAGCATGCCTGATAATCCAAATCTTTTAAAAAAAACAATTATCGAAAATTCAATGGAGAAGAAAAATATTTTGTTTGGTTCCTTAAAACACGATCCCTTTAAAGCAATATCTTTATTTGGTGACCCAATGATTCCTTCTGTAGCTGGTATATCTAGTGGGCTAATTGAAAATGAAAAAAAAATTATGCTTGCCGGGGGAACCCAAATGTGTTCTGTTGCAGCGATATTAAAGTCATTAAACTATGATATGAAAAAAATTTCTATTGGAACAACCTCATATGTAGTGAAAGATCCATCCTCGGATTTTGTTGGTTTGGCTTCCTTGATATCTCATGATATCTCTATATATGGCTCCAAACTTGATCTAGAACATTCCAAAAAGGAGGGTCTACGGGCTTATTCTAAAGGGTATGTTAAGGAGGGTGTTGGAGCAGGAGGTGTTTCGATACTGGCAATGTTGATATCAAAGCGAAATATAACTAGTAATATGTTACTTTCATATATAGAAAAAGAATATGAATATAGTATAGAACGATATCTTTAATTGATTTGATATTTTTATATTGATTAATAAAATTTTAATTTATTATATTCCATATAATTGATCTCCTAACTCTATTTTTATCTGAGAACTTTTGCTACCTGGAATTGGTGTATTTAATCTGACCACTCTTACATTTAGATTCCTTTTTTCACAGTTTAAAGCTATCTCCTTTTCATTATGTGATTGGTCATATCCTAATGCTATAATGTCTGGTCTTACAACTTCTACTGTATCAAATAAGGTACCTTCCTTACCTATTATCGAAACATCGACGAATTTTAATGATGAGACTAATTCTTTTCTGAGGTTTTCATCATGATATATTTTTCTCTCTTTCTTTATCTTTAACGCCGTTTGGGTAGTGGCTATTACTACTACCAACACATCTCCATAACTTTTCGCCGCCTTTAAAGTATAAATGTGACCTGGGTGGAGTACATCAAAAACACCTCCAACGAGTACCACCTTTATTGCATCCCTTCCTAAAAAAGTTAATTTGTTCCCGTTATCAGAATAGCTTGATTCTATGAAACCCAATTTTTTTAACTCCAGTACTCTTTCATCTAGTAAATCCTTATTCAATACGAGAATATCTTCTAATCTTTCACCATCAAAATTTTCTGAAAGAAGATTATGGACGTATATTTTAGAAAGAATTAGTTTGTCTAATGGGTTCAATATTTCTAAGAAGTATGATTGTTATGGTATATAGTTATTCCTGTCTATAAAACTGGTATATTCTGAAAAAATTCACACAAACCTTTTATTAGGATCTAAGAAGCACTAAAAATATTGGTAAAGTTTTGTCCTGAATGTGGAGGGGAATTAAAAATGGACCCATCAACAAAGAATTATTTATGTAAAAGCTGTGGTTTGTTCACTTCAATAGAGAAGATAGAAGAATTGAGGGACAGGTCCACTCATGATGATATTGATAAAAAAAGAAGAATGCACGATGACTATTTAGATTGGTGGCAATCTTCAAAAAAGGAAAAACAAAAACATTAAAAATCTTTCATCTGTTTTTATTTTATCCACTATTTGCCTAACCCATCTCTTTAGATTTTTTATTTATCTCGTCCTGAAATGAAATATTTTTATCTTCCTTGTTGGTTTTGAGGACGTTTATTACTTCTATTCCAGAAATATCTGGAATATTTTTAATTTTTTTAACCAAATTTCTCAACTCTTCATTATTTTTCGTTCTAATTTTTAGAAATAAATCATATTTACCGTATATTTCATGAATTTCCAATACCTCGTTTATTTCAGATAACAGGTTTATTATGACATCCTGTTTGTTGCCGATGATATTGATACCTATATACGCAAGAATGCTATATCCTATTAATTCATGATTTATGCTGATTGTAAATTTGTTTATAATACCTTGGTAAATAAGTCTTTTGACTCTCATATGAACCGTAGCATCAGATATTCCTATCTCTTTTGCTATCTCAACAAAAGGAGTAGATGAATTTTTACTAAGTATTTCAATTATCTTTAGGTTTACATAATCTAATTGAATCTTACCAAAAACCATAACTATCATTATCTCAAATTTTCATAAATAAATGCTTTATTCTGCAAATCTCAGATTGTCTTTATCTTAGATAGATAATAGTTGAATTTATTTGGTCATTAAAAAAACAATTGTTTATCAGGATATCTAGTTGTTGTCTATCAAATGAAATATCAAATAACATCGTTACTTAATTAATGTTAATAAATGGTTAATTGTAGTACCTTTTTTACCTTTATGACTTCCAAACTGTGCAACAAATGCGGACTGTCCACGAGCGTATACTACAGACAGTATTCTGGCGAATATTTGTGTAAAAAATGCTTTGTGTTATCAATTGAATCAAAAACTTCAAAAACCATATCAAAATTTTCTATGATAAAACATGATGATAGGGTGGCAGTAGGTGTATCTGGGGGAAAGGATAGTCTTGCATTACTATTTATATTAAAAAAAATCTTTGAAAAAAAGAAAAGGACTGGTCTTGTTGCAGTGACCATTGATGAAGGAATTCACGGCTATAGGGATGAATCTTTGGATATTGTAAAGGAATTTTGTTCTAAAATAAACGTTGAAAATAGAATTTTCAGCTACGGTGATTTTTTTGATTTAACAATGGACCAAGCCATTATATCACGACCTTCTGAAAAAATTTCTTCTTGTTCTATATGTGGAACATTTAGAAGACGTGCTCTGGATTTAGCAGCTCAAGATGTAGGTGCTAACGTTTTGGCTACCGCACATAATCTAGACGATCATTTACAATCTTTTTTAATAAATCTATTATCCGGTGACATCGAAAGAATATCTTGGATTCATCCCACATCGATACAATATGGAAGTAATTCTTTAAAAAAAATTAAACCTTTTATCGAAATTTATGAGCAAGAGATAGTTTTCTATGCACTTCAACTGGATATTCCATTTCAGACAGAGACATGTCCATATGCTAATGAAAGTATACGTTCTGAAATACGAGAATTTTTAAATAATCTTGAACGAACAAGTTCTGGTATTAAATACAATCTATACGCTTCTTCTTTAAAAGTCTCATCAAGATTAAAATCTTCCAATCATATGTTAAAGTCTACATGTATTTTATGTAATCAGGATTCTTCCGGGGATATCTGCTCTGTATGCACAAACCTAAAAATACTTAAAAATCACTGAGAACAGTCCATTATTTTTATAATTATAAACTCTATTTTGCATGTCTCGACATGGTATTATTAACTGATGTCTATTTGACGTCTTTGAAACAAATATAATATAATAAAGATATTTTTATGATGGAGGCGGGGAGGGTCGGGGTGCTAGCCGTACCCCAAACTGGAAATCGGCTTCATGCTAGGACCAGCAACTGCTAGGTAAATCCGCAGATGGGAGTCACCTGCTAGACTCGTTGAAATGAAATCACGCCGAATCGGATGGGTATGAGCAACATTCTTCATGAAGATGAAGTTTTGATTGTGTATACTCGAAATGGGTGAGGTCCGGGAGGGAGCAACCCTAAGGTCACATATCCATGCTGGTTCGTCTACGTGGTAGATCATACAGGTCTTGAGATTGGGACTTTTATTTACGGTGGTACTGGTGGGCCGTCTCCACTATGTTATATTTTACAAGATTATAGTGATATTAATTAAAAGACCTACGGGTGTAAATATTTTATTTTTAATTTGCGTAATCTGATTTGAACGAACCAATACACTACGATAGATGTAAAACATGGTTTAGGTAAATACATTGTAATTTTATTATCTAAGAAATACTGGTAACAATACTAGCAAGATGGCTCTATTAAAGATAATATTTTCAACTCCTAAATTTATTTTAAATTTATGATTTTTGATATCGTTATACATTGAACCAAAGAAGTATACCCAATTGTTGATGTGGTCTGGATCACAATTTCGTTCCCTATTTACAGTACAGGGATAATAATCATCAAAACCTTCAATTCTGTCTTTTATATACTGTTTACTCTTTCTATATCTTATCAAACGGTTTTCATAAGGTGAATGTAGATTATGTTTAGGTGCCAGTATATTGTAGGCTTCTGGATACCACGTACTACCATCTAAATACACAGGATGTTTTCTATATCTGATAATCAATGATACAATAAATTGTCTGGAACAATCATGTTTCTACGCGCAGACCTTTGAATAAAAATTCCCAGAACAGATTTACTAACTGGTCTGTGTTATCCACAAAAAAATAATATTTCCAGTCAATCTGTTTTTGATAAAAATTCATCGGTGATAAACGTACAGATTCTTTTCTGAAAACTTTTTAGCTAATAAACCAAATATTTGTATCTATTATCATATAGACACATAACTTCTATTGTCATCTTTGAAAATGGATAATGCCTTGTATTTCGTAAACTCAAACTCAAGAAAT
>QCWD01000076.1 GCA_013114725.1 Nitrososphaeraceae archaeon
AATCAGCGGTTGTTTTTGTAGGATTTTTATTTTCTTTCATAAATCATTACCCGAATATGAAAAATCAAAACTTTTGTTAATTACAGGGAAATCCGCAACAATGTTATTTAATGCAGCCTGTTCTATGATTGGCCAATTAGAGAAAGAAGCCGTCCTAATTTTATATCTAAAAATTGAATTATGTTCTCCTATCATGATCCAATGTAATGTTTCTCCTCTATGGGATTCGGTATATCCAAGACCAGACGAATATGGTGTAAATTCATATTTATTAGATATCGGAATTGATAGGTCATCATCTTGTAGAGTGGTAATTGTATCAATGATGTTCTTGGAATGTCTTAACTCTTCTACACGACTCATGAATCGAGATAAAACATCTCCACGTCGTTTCTGTAGTTCTATTCGATGTTCCATTATTTCTCTAAGTGTCTTTTGCTTGAGGTTTAATGAAGGGTAATATCCATATGGGTGAATTTGCCTAACATCTGTTTCAATTCCGACACATTTTGAAGAGATCCCTACCAATCCTAAATCTCTTACCGTCTGTTTCTCGACGACGCCGGTATCTCTTAATCTATCAATTACCGATGAATTTGATTTTAAAAGATCTAGAACTTTTTCAAATTTTAGAAATACATCTTCCAAAATAGAATGAATGTCAGTTAACATCTTATCAGTTATATTGGTTTTTACACCACCAATTTGATTAATTCCAAATAAGATTCTACTTCCGGATAATGTTTCATTTAACTGCATCATATATTCTTTTAAAATATTTAATCTTGAGGCGCCATATGAAAATCCCACATCATTAGTAATTCCGGCAAGTGTTCCAAAGTGATTGTAAATTCTTTCCAATTCTGCAAATACCAATCTTATCTGTTCAGCCCTTTGAGGAATTTTTAATTCAGCAATTTTCTCGATTGCCTGACAGAATGCAAGGGAATTTGCCACAGATTCATCTCCTGAAATTCTCTCTACCAAAAACACAACATCATTTATTGGCATATTTTCTGCAAGTTTTTCAATTCCTTTATGAGTATAACCTAAGTGGGTCTCCAAATTAATTATTTTTTCTCCTATGACACTGAATCTAAAATGACCGGGTTCTATTATTCCTGCATGGATTGGGCCAACCGGAATTTCGCATACTCCTTCACCCATTACCGGGGTAAATTCAAACTGTTTTAAATTTGACTCCACTTTAGTATTTAATTCAAAATCCTTTCTTAGGGGAAAAACATTATTTGGAAAATCATGTAAAATTAATGGTTTGTAAATTGGACCATCCTGAGCACTTAATCCAAACATATCTTTAATTTCTCTCTCATATAGGACTGCTGAAGGAAATACCTTATAGATACTTGGGAAGTATGGATGGTTTTCGTCAATGAAAAATATTACAAATAAGAAAAAATCGTCAATATCAGATCCAAAGAGATATCTAAGTGTAAATCCATGCTTCAGTTTTTTTTCATCATAGCAAATTATTGTTAAAAGTCGAAGATTAAATTCATTTCTCAAAAATTTGCCTAATTCGGTTAATTTGAAGGGATTATCAAGAACTAGATGTAATTCATTTTTATTTGTAATTTTTTCATTTTTATTTGTAATTTTAAGATTGGGATCGAAATTTTCCAATTTTGTATAATATTTTTTAATAATTTCTTTATCACTCACAAAATGTCATCCCTACAATACAATTACGCATAATCTTATTAATGATTTACCTCACCTACTAACACAATTCTTGAAGCATCTTCGATCAATAATTGTAAAGGATCAGGAACATAAATTCCCATTACAAAGATTACAAAGACTAAAATAATCATTGGGATGACCGAAATATCCCAATTCTCTTTTATCATTTCTAATTTCGGATTTCCAAATACCATTTTTACTAAATGTTTTCCGAAACCTGCAAATATTATTATAAGAAAAAAAATAACAAATGTACTTGCCAGAAAATTTCCAGAACTAAATCCAGAACTTAAAATTAGAAATTCACTCATAAAAATATTGAATGGGGGAAGTCCAATTATTGCAAGCCCTCCTATTAAAAACATAAAACCAGTTATGGGCATTATCCTTATTATTCCGCTAATATCTGAAATAGACTTTGTTTGATATTTTTGGGAAATTGACCCGCTTGAAAAAAATAAAAGTGATTTTACAAAAGCATGATTAATAATATGAAGTAACGCACCGTAAATGGCTATAATAGATCCAAAACCTATAGCTACAGAAATTATTCCCATATGTTCAACACTTGAAAAAGCCAGCATACGTTTGACATCTTTCTGAAAATATATTGATGCAGCAGATATCCCAATTGAGAATACCCCAAGAATAATTAATAGGGTATTTGAGAATTCAGAACCAATTGATTGACTAGATATTATATGGAATCGTAAAATTCCATAAATTGCACAATTTAATAAAACACCCGACAAAAGGGCACTTATTGGTGATGGAGCCTCACTATGAGCATCCGGAAGCCATGTATGCATAGGTGCAATACCTGCTTTTGTCCCAAAACCCACAAGTATAAAGATAAACGCAAATTTGACAAGACTTGGATCAAAATTATGTGCATTTTCCACCATATTTGTCCAATCCATTCCTTTAATGGAGTCAAGTGAACGATCAGAAACCGAATTTGCGTAGTAAAAGAAAATAGTTCCAAAAAGTGCTAGGGACAATCCCACAGTGGCAATCATCAAGTATTTCCATGACGCTTCAATTGAACTTTGTTTGACATAAAGCATTATTAACAAAACAGAAACAAGGGTAGTTGCTTCTATCGCAATCCACATTATTCCAAGATTGTTTGAAAGTGGTACAAGTAACATGGTAAATAGAAACATATTAAATCCTTGATAATATCTAACAAGTTTTTTTTCATCGACTAACAATTTGTCATATTGTTTCCCCATGTAATTTACAGAATAGAGGGAAGAAAGAAAACCTACTGTGGAAATGGTAATTATCATTACTCCACTTAGGGAATCAACATATAACACTCCATCAAGAACAGAAATTGTTTTCTTATCTAAAATAAAAAAAATTAATAGCAAACTCTGAATCAGTATTATGAGTGACGAAATTATCGTAACAACTCCGATGATCCGTTTTATTTTTAGTAATGTAACTATAATTGTACTGATAATTGGAGTTAAAAGAAGAGACATCATCAATATGGAAATTGCAGGGGAAACGGTCTCAGTAAGCATTAATCATCCCTCAAACTTTCTAGATTTCTAATATCAACACTATCAAATGTTTGACTCATTCTAAATAATAAAATACTAGATACTACTACACTTACTAGAATATCAACCATCAGGCCTATTTCGATAGTTAATGCAAATCCATTGGTGAGCACTAATGCAGACAAGAATAAACCATTTTCAAGAGTCAGCAATCCTACTATCTGACTGAGTGCTTTTCTTCTGCTGATTATTATGAACAAACCAATAAAAAATAAGGAGAAAGATACTGGTAGAAATACACTAACTATTTCATTGGATCTTATAGGTAATTGTAAAGCAATAAAATAAGACATTATGACTAATAAAGCAGAAATTATTACAGAAGATCTTAATGTAACATATGGATTAATCTCCAATTTGATCGGAGAATCCAATTTTTTTGTTACATAAAACAAAATTTTTGGAATTGCTATAGCCTTGATTCCAAAAGTAAGAGCGGCAACTAAATAGAGTTCCAATATATTAGTCACAGTTGCGATTAAGGAAACTATGACCGCAAGAATTATTGTTTGATATCTATATGCATGGACCCAGTCTGAAAATCCTCGTCTTACGACAATTCCAAAAGTAGCGATTAGTAAAATTACGGCAGATATTTGAAGCAAATCCATCTCTGTTGATAAGATCAAATCAAACACCCTATAAGAAAAAGAAAATCATCCCTATCATAGAACTGGCTATTGCCATTGCAACTAGGTCAGATATTCTAAATAACCTCCATTTTGCAACATTTGTTTCTATAAACGCAATTAAACTTCCCAATACCGTAACTTTTAAAATAAATGTAATTATTCCAAAGATAATTCCAATAAATGAAATTTGTTCTGCAATATACCATGGAATGAATATATTTATAAATAATGTAAACAAAATCATTTGTTTTATTGCATTAGACCATTCAATTAATGCTAAACTTCTTCCAGAATATTCAAGTATCATAGCCTCATGAATCATAGTCAATTCTAAATGGGTGGACGGATTATCAAATGGTAGTTTTCCAGTTTCTGCCATCATGAGAACAAAAAATGCAATTAATGCAAATAGGATGCCGGGAACGGCTAAGAATGATGTTTCATGGGCAGATGAAACAATCGTACTAATATTTGTTCCACCATAAAAACCTGCAATTACAAAAAGAGTCATAAACAAAGCAGGTTCAATAAGCATCGAGATCATCATTTCTCTACTACTTCCCAATCCACCGAATGAACTTCCCGTATCTAGGCCTGCAAGCATCATAAAGAACCTCCCTATACCAAAAAAGCCAACAACAAGCAAAACATCTCCTACAACACCAAAAGGCGAGTGAACAAAAAACACGGGAATAAAAAATCCGGCTGATATCGCTGAAACAAAATTCACCCATGGAGTGATTCGGAAGATCCAAGAACTTTGATCAGAAACCATTTCCTCCTTTCTGAATAATTTTAAAATATCATAATATGTTTGAAAAATTCCAAAACCAACACGTTTTTGGGATTTCGCTTTGATTTTTCTCATTAATCCAACAATTAGAGGAGAAAATGCTATGATAAAAATAACTTGGATAATTCCAAGAATGTGTTCTAATGATGGTAAATTATCCATTTATACCAAATCCTGTGAATGCAAGGAGAGCTAAAAGAGTAATCATGATGTATAAAATATACGCATTTATCTTTCCCGTGTGTATTCTTCGAATTTTATCTAAAACTGACAAACAACTCATGGTTACTTTTTCATACAATAGTTCGTCGAAAATATTTCTAGTAATAGAATATACACTGGAGGTTTTTTTAAGATATTTGTTTTCTTCGGAATAAAATTCATGTTCTATATTATCACGCGGCTTATAAAATACACCAAAAATTCTACGTATCGGTTCTGTTAAAGATGTTGCAGTATACCGAGTTCTTTCAGATGAACTTCCAAATCCACAATCCCAAGTACCGTATTTTGTGGTTTTCGTTTTCCCTCCTATAATCCTAACAAAAACAAAAACCCCTGCAAAAACAGATATAAAAATAATTATTGCGGCCGGCATCATAAGACTTGCAAAGTTATCACCGGATGTGTTTTTAATTGATATTGGTTCAAAGGGATTTAATGGAATATATGATAGGTCAAATGCCTGAACAATAAAATTTAATCCAATAAAAGGCAAAATTCCAAATAAGACACATAATAATGCGAGAATAGATTTTCCAACTAACATAAACCGTGGAACTTCCGTTGCATCCGTCACTTTTGAACTTTGACCATTAGACAAGAATGCTATTCCAAATAATTTTACAAATGTTGCAACTACAAGACCAATTGTAAGAGCAAACACAAGGATAGTAAATGCTAGAACCACTTGGAAAATAGATGAGGGTATTTGAAAAATTGAAATTAGTGATTGAAAAGTTAGCCATTCACTTATGAAACCATTAAGAGGGGGTAATCCAGTTATGGCAATAGAACCAACAAGAAACATTAATGCAGTCCATGGCATTTTTTTTATTAATCCTCCTAAATCATCTATATTCGTGGTATGAGTACTATAATGAATAGACCCAGCTGCCATAAACAACAATCCTTTGAAAATTGAATGATTCAAGGTATGAAACATTGCAGCAACAAAAGAAATTATGGATAAAGACATTAAATTAAAAGAGGCAAATACAACTGAAAGTCCTAGTCCTATGAATATTATTCCAATATTTTCTATGCTTGAAAAAGCCAACGCACGTTTAATGTCATTTTCAATTAATGCGTAAAGAACACCCACTAATGCAGAAATCGATCCCACAACCATCATTCCTATACCCCACCAGACATAATCTTGGGTATCAATTGAATTAAAGTCAAATAGATATCTAATAATTCCGTAAATTGGTATCTTGAGCATTACTGCAGACATTAAAGCAGATACATTACTTGGTGCCGAAGGATGCGCCTTTGGCAGCCAAATATGTAGCGGTACTATACCTGCCTTTGTTCCAAATCCAACAAAAACCAAAACAAAGACGATATCTTTTATATGCTGTGGAACTAATCCTATGTCTCTAAAAGAATCGAAGCTAAAACTTCCAGTATGTGAATACAATAAAAGAAATGATAAGAAGATAACTCCTGTTCCAAAATGAGTCATTACAAGATATGTTAGACCAGAATTAACGTTGTTCTTATTTTCGTGTTCAAAGATAACCAAAAAGAATGATATTAATGACATTAATTCCCAAAATATAAGGAAAAAAAATACATCATTGCTAATTATCACCAATATCATCGAAATTATAAAAATATTGAAAAACAATCCAAGTGACGAGTTATTTTTCTTGTCATCCAATTTCTTTGAATAGGAAAGTGAGTATATTGAAACAGCAAAAGAAATCAGTCCAATTAAAAAAAGAAAAAAGGCAGAAACTCCGTCAATAAGGATTTCAAAATTAAAGAGATGCAATATATTGAACAAATTTACTTGTATAGGTTCTGAAAAAAGTATTAGGAATGACAAAACAATTGTTAAAAATGATGCTATAATTGCTGGAATATACGTAAAGTAAACATTATTTTTGTGCCCTCTAGTGAATAATCCAATAACTGCGCCTAAAGAAAATAATACAAAAATTCCATACAAAATAAATATATTTTCTTGGACCTTAATTCGCCTCGACTAAGAATATTGTATCTGAATTTTTGTATTCTATATCTTTATTTTATTCCGTTTGGTCTGCATCCTAACATGCATCATTGTAAAATGCCTTGATATTTCACTTAAACTCAAAGACGGTGCACTGCAAGTAGGGCATAGGAAGAATCCATCACTGTCTCTTTTGAACTTTGGCATATCATGTACTTTCATATTATATCACTACAAATTGAAACAAAAATATTTTTATTTTGTATATATAATCCGGAAATCTCATATCTTCATCAATTTTATAAATCGTCCACATGCTCTATACTCTATATTTAAAAACTATTTTATTATCTTTTAAACATATGGTCTGAAATTATCAAAATTCCTGGAATTACGGGAATTAGAGAAATTTGGATTTTTAAAAATTTTTTATCTGCTCTATTTGATATCCTCATTTTTAAGAAAATCAAAACCTGGTAAATCTTTTCTGTTTACTGCAGATTTGTAAACTCTCACAATTTACTTGGCGTATTTATAATAGATTAGTTAAATCTGTTAAGAACAGTAAATGTAAAATATGTAAAATAAAAAAGATAGTGTAACAAATTATAATTAGGTTGTTTTATAAAACAAATATAACAAACTACTATTTTTAATTTCAATAATTTCATACACACCCCTTATTAATTATATAATTATTTGAGGCTTCATGATAAAGGTATTTAGTAGTATAATAATTGTGGCTGTATTTTTGTTGCTACAAACAATTGTTGCGCAAGATATTTCTGCCACCATATATAATGTTGAAACTGACCCTGATCCAAAAAATGTCTATTCTGACGATCCATATATAGCATATATTGATATAAAGGTCTATTCTTCCGCAGACTATATTCAAATTGGTTGTCCATTCAATTGTCACTATGTACCAGATAATGATAATATAAAAGTGGAATTCGTAAATGATATCACTAATCCATATCCATTAAGTGGTACGATTAGTCCATCTGACATCACTTTTTCGTCAGGAGGGACAGAAAGTACCACTTTAGAGATAGACACAAGATTACTTCCATACGGACCATACAAATATCAAATTAAAGTGACTGATTTAGATACGTCATCTACGTTATTATCAACACTAAAAACATTGCACTTGATAGACACATATAATCCACTTCCTAATCCAAGTCAAACAAACAATAGATTAGTCATTCTAGAAAATAATGTGACAGAAATTAAACAAGATATTAATGAAATAATATCCCTTGGTGGTATTCCTGGTCCTAAAGGAGATACTGGTGATATATCCAGGAGAATCATGTCCAAATACAATAACTGAAACATTCAAACTAGCTAATGGAGATAAAAAGGAACTTGTAGTCTGCACACCAGAATAACTATCTTTTTTATTCTTTCAAATTTTGATAATAACTCGCTAATTAGAATAAAATATTGTATCAAAATGATCTTCAAAAGAATCACATAATACAAGCTCTTTTGTTCCAACTTTTTCATGGATCTTCAGTTTTTATGGATATATGGATACAAAAAAAAGATAGAACACAAGTTGTAATAAATATGATAAAATCATTTACAAGATAATTTTTTTTAAAAGAATAACCTGAAAATAGTAAAAAGATGACAAAGTATATTTTCTTTTGAGTCTATTTTTTGTGACTTTAAAAGAAATAGAACATTCACAGATATTGATCTTTTATCTTCTTAAGAAGTACAATTTTCTAATGAAAGACGTGTAAAAATTTTATATTCCATCAATCTCTATCTATCAATCATATCCCAAATATAATCAAGTATAATTTATCTGAATATTGGTAAAACAGTGTTAACTAAAACTAATGATGTTTTTTAATTCTTACGTTAGTAGTTGGAACTATTACTATAATATCTCAATTCTATTATAATCAAAATAATATAGACACACAAATTCAGATACTGCATGGTCTGTCATTCTTTCATAGTAATCTGGATTGTGGTTCTTTAGCATATGTCTAAGAAAATATGAGAAGTATTTGTTTTAGGTAAGAAAATTGCGAAACGGTACGATTACCCAGATCTTTTTTTGAATTTTTGTTAATTCCATTTTGTTTTGCAATTACAATCAAAAAAATGCGATTTTGTCAGATGATGTAAGATAATCTGTCAAAATACCTGCAAATGATAATTATAAATCCAAGTGTTTTACAGGACTAGAATTATTTAATATATTTTTATAGACTTTATCATTGTCAAAAATGTTTAAAACAAACTTTCTAATGTTGTTAACAGTTAAAGAATAGATCTATTTTATAATGTTATAATCCATTTTCTTAATCACTTCATACACTCTACTGTTATAATAGAAAGGAACTTTTATAAGGTTTTTGCTCGATTCGAAATTGCGTCCGACAATCCAAAATTTGCAGAATTTATTCAATTATGACTTTATACGATAAAAATGATCGGTCCTTACATAAGTTCCACTTACCTGAATCATAAGATCTCCTAATAGTGTTAGAGGACCGTTCAAAAAAAGAAGATTAGATACTAATATTATCACTGCTTCCTTCTTCATTCGCTTTGTTTTCCATTTTTTGGAGTCGTGTATAGTAGTCTGGGAATTCATTTAAATGTGCAAGGGCAATCTTTCCAGTGATTATTTCATCGTCATTGGTTACATTGGTTAATAATTCGCGCCTTCCATGTTCTAATTCTACATCAAGACCCATTCTAAATTGCTCAATATCAAATCTACTCCAGTCAATTCCAAGAGATTCGCCTATTCTTTTGGCATCCTCTTTTGTAAAATGCTTATTTTTCAAAGTAAAATGAAAGATAGTGTATGTATCTATATAAATTTAGAATATCATTGATACTAAATAAATACAAAATAAAAAAATTGTTTATCGG
>QCWD01000004.1 GCA_013114725.1 Nitrososphaeraceae archaeon
TATATAAGCCATATAGCTGTATCTCTCAATATTCCCTTAGTTAAGGACGGTCAAGCAAGATTATTGCGATTTTACTCTTCACACCCTTCTCTAACACAGGCAGAGAATACAAAAAAAGCAAGTTCAAATGAATAGGCTAATCCCAATCCAACGCAGTAACGAAACTTACCTCGGCTTTTATGCAAACAATATGATATTTCATAGCTTTGAAAAAGCTACGCAATTTGGTGAGGTTTCAGCAGTTGTCTTAAAATTTAAGGGTTTTCGACTTACTTATTTAAGCACACTTGCAAAATTTAAGAATAATGAATTTCCAATTTGGCGCACAAGCCGAAAGAAATTCCTTACTTACGAAGATGCCATGCAACCCAATAAGAGAACTGCTTTGTTAAAATCATCTTATGATGATCCAAACAAAGTTGTCTACATAATTAACACAAATAAATAACCTTAGCCCCGCTATTGCGGGGCTTCAAACATCTTTAAAATGAAAAAGGTAGTAAAAGCCTTAACAAAGATTGACAAGAAAATTCATAAATTCCTCTTAAAGGAAATGATAATTCTTGAAGAAATTGAGCAGGAAAAAGCTAAAAATTTGCCTATTACTAAAAAGCAAGAACAGAAGTTAAACAAAGTTTCTAAGAAGTTGAATAAGGCGCATAATGACTTTATAGCCTTTAAAGACACCCTTTTAATCATCACCTCTAAAAAAAGGGGAAACCCTAAATGTAGAGCATTAGAAAAATTTTTAAACTCGCTTTGACATGTATACAATAGCTTTAAGTACAAACCGCCTCCTACAATTTGAAACCTTTCCTGACGGAGAAAGATTTCTACTCTCCGATGTAGAGGGCAATCCAATTACACAATACATTTTTAAAAAAGTTCTAAGTGTCTACATTGAATTTCCACTCACCGTCATGGACATCAATGGTACTGTTGGCATCTTAGATACAAACTCAGGTCAATTTAATCCATCATGAGAACTTGTATAGACATCTGGAGATTTGGAGATAAGATCTCTGAATTAGACTTTTTTGCGAAACCGCAACAAAAGGAAATTCTCCAAAAATTAGAAACCTTTAAAACTCTCTTTAAAGAGAAGCAACAAGAATTAAAGGCATCACAAGACAGGTATGAAATAGCTGCAATAAGAAGGTTAAACATTGATCTTACTGAAAGCTATGCAATCTTTGTGCAGTACATTGAAAGTAATTACGAACGTAAGGAACTTAATCCTCTCATTCTTTCTATCATCATAGAAGTAAACACCTACCTATGAATGTAACAAAGACTACAGTACTTATCTTATTTCTCAACAGCTTAATTACATTAGGCTTAATATTAAGAAATGAGGTAAATGAATACAGTTATCAAAAGGACATCTTAAAATCCTATAATGAAACTGCAATTTTTGATACCATTTACTTAAAAGTGAAAGGTAAATCACAGAAAGTTGCATTCTTCATTTCTTGGGAAAAGGGCAAAGAGTTTACAGTTGAAGAACCTCTGTTTGGTGAAATTGTAATTCTTAAAAATGACTTCCAAATCTATTACGAATTTGACACTTTCCAAAATCTGACAAAGGAAGAAATAGATGAGGTTAATAAGCAACTTACACACGAGTTTCTTGAACCCTATGTTGACGAACTGCTATTACAAAAATGGGCGATAGAACTTTCTTTTAAAGACCAAATCACTAATCAGGGAAAAACTCCCATAATAATCCCCTTTAAACAATGAAAGGTTTTGAAGTTTTAGGCTATCCTCTATGGAATCACATTCATCATGGCTTTAATAATCCTGATTCTTATGTTAAATATGCTTACGGCAATTTTAACAATGGTTGTATGGATTGTGATGGAAGCGAAGACTACGTGGTATTTCAAACAAATACAGCTAAATTTATGACTAATTTGGCTGCTTATATAGAAAAAATAAATCCAAACACTCCAAATTTTGACAATACATTAATGCTAAAACTTTTTGATTTGGTAGATAACCATGTAGAAAGTCATGTATTAAGTAGCATTAATGCAGAAAAACAAGTAGTGAATTATATTCAAAGTGTTTACACACGAGAAATTGGAGAAAAAATATTAGAAGTTTTACATCAAATTCATCTCACCATTAAAAATCAATCTAAACAATGAAAGGCTTTGAAGTATTAGGCTATCCTAAATGGAATTATCTTGTGCACAATGGATACTGCCAAAAAGTATACACACGTAAAATTGGCGAGGCTGTAATTGAAATATTACAACACTTAGCTAACAAAGAATAAAATCACTGAGAGCCGAGTTCGCTCGGCTCTCTCCTCCTATTATGATTAAATTCTTTGTTTATCAGGTATATGGGTATGTTAATTCCTATATGGGAATAGCAAAAACTTTTGGTTTGTATCAAAATCAAGAAGATGCCCAAGAAAGGTGTAATAAGTTAGAAAAAAGATATGAAAAACTAAGGAAATTGCAGGATTTAAAAGATGAATATTATTATGACCTTAATCAACGAAATGATGTAATTTCTTTTATAAGCGATTTTAAAAACCTTAAATTTGCTTATGAAAATGCTGTAAAAAAAGAAGATAGAGACATTATAAAACTAAAAAAAGAAATTTTAAAATCCAAAATAGAGAAGGAAATTGGAATTTCCTATAAAGAATTTAAAAGAGTAAGAAGACTTGCAAAACCTATTCTAGACATTTCATTTCAAATTAAACCAATCCCCATAAAATGAAAAAAATCATTAATTCCGTAAATGAGAAATTAGAGTCTTTAATACTAAAATACAAAGACAGTATTGATGAAGCTAATAATAAAATTGTTGGGGAGCTAAATGCACAGCATAAAAGACTCCAAAACATTCAAAACAAAATTCAAGAACTATCAATTGATTATAGAAATCTTGAACAAGCAATCCTCAAAGATAAGAATGAAGACATAGTGCCGTCTTTGAAGGACTTAAAAAGGAGTTGCAGCGAAAAGCTAAAACTTTCTGAGGAAATAAAAAAAGATATTCTCTTCATTATAGAGAATTTACACAAAGAAATTAGAAGCAACAATAAAGAATTTAGATTATTTAAAGAAAAAATCCAAACAATTCAAAACTCTATTACAGACTTATGCAAGAATTAATTGTAGAAAATTATGGTTCAATAAATGCAGACTTTAAATGCAAAAAATTAACAATTATTGAAGGTAAAGAAAAGGAAACAATTCTACGCCTTCTCTATCTTTTTCAGAAAACTGCTTCTAAAATAAAAGCAGATTCAGATTTAGATAAATTATCTGTTAATTTTTGGAAGAATTGGAAAAGATTAGGACTTTCTCAATCAGAAGGTTTTATACAGTGGAAATCCAATTCTGTCGAAATTACCGTAAAAGACGAAGCTGTAAAATTTACTGTGCATGATGAAGAAATAGATAAAAAAGCTATATTCTTACCAAAAAGTAGAATTTACACCTTCGAGTATGCAAAGAAAGAAAATAAAGACGAAATATTTTTAGATTTTATAGATGAGAAAATTGTAGACACCATTGTCGAAGCAATAAGAGAGGACAACAGATCTACTATCATCGGCGGAGAATTAGCAGTTGAATACGGCATATTCTACTTTAATGACGGTGGTGGATTTGAAGACTTAATGGATTTGCCTGAATTTTATCACAAAGTATTACCCACTGAATATTTATTTAACTATGTTACTTATCGTGACAAAGTTATTTTCCTTGAAAAATTCGGCGTGGAAAACACTTTTGATGAGAAATTTGAGGCATTAACCAAACAATTATTGCAAATTTGCAAGAATACCCAAGTCATCATGACTTTAAATAATCCAAGTTTAATAGACTTTATTAATGATCCTATAACAATAGGAAATAAAATAGGTTTATTAACCATGTTAGAAACCAAACTTTTCACCGAGACTCTATACCTTTATGAAAATGAAGTCTCACAAATCTATATCTAATTATGAATACTGTTTTGCCAACTACCCACGAAAGTGAATTAATCCTAAGAGGAAAACTTTACAAACTCAATGAGGTTGAAAAAGCACTCCGAGATCTACTTGATCCTGAAATCCTCGAACACTTCACACATGAGTACAGGATTCCTCTTGACATCTTGACAGAATTTTGTGCAAGACAAATTAACCCAAGTATAGAACCACAGTACAGGAAGGAAGATTACGACAAAGCCCTAATGTATATGGGTTTATTCGCACTTACTGCACCATTGACTTTGGGAGGTTTGGGAGTTAAATTTGTTGCTAAAAATGGCAATGAATACCCCAATACCACACCATTAAATTTAAACAAATATGCACAGGAAATTATCTTCACTTCTGTTGCAGAGAAATTAAAAGTACCGAGAAAAAATGGAAAAGCTGTAAAAGTTTTCCAATTAACTGAAAATGCCAGAAATCATGTAACAGGCGAAATTAATATTACTTTACAGCATTTCCTAAATCCCAAACTTAACAAGTTAAGGGACGAATTAGACCTGATTCCTATCTCTATGAGACAAGCTGCCTTAGAACTGATGAGAACAACTGATGAAGTAATTGCGAATACTTCACTCGACACAGACAAAAAAGAAAGAACCCATATTAAAAAACAAATAAAAGTAATT
Organism: Nitrososphaeraceae archaeon; assembly: GCA_013114725.1. Classification (GTDB taxonomy): domain Archaea; phylum Thermoproteota; class Nitrososphaeria; order Nitrososphaerales; family Nitrososphaeraceae; genus QCWD01. Next base: position 4,636 of record QCWD01000004.1, read on the forward strand.
GTATGAAATACTTAATTTGCCTTTTATTCTTCTCTTCCTGCGTAACTATGAAACCTGTGTATAGTGAGTACTATACTCAAAGTGAAATGTTCGCAGCAAGCACTGACCCAATTCCAATTCCTAAAAGATTTGACCCCGCAAAAACCAAAAGATTTATTGTCTTAGGAGAAAAGGGCATCTACGAAATCTTGATGGAAAAATCTCTTCACTTAAAATATTATCCAAACCCATGCGAAAATTAATCTTTTTGGCTTTGCTTCTTTGTAGCCTTTGCACATTTGCACAAAACAGAGAATTTGTATCAGCTTTGTACTATAAGGAATTTGTTCTTGAAAAGTACGTTGAAGATAAAGAGTTTAAGTACGAGTTTGAATCTGTCAAGAAAGTCAAATATAAAAGATTTAAGGGCAGCAAGGACTACATGGCTTTACTCTATACCAAGCAAGGCAATGTCTACGTAATAGCCTTGGGTCACAAGACAAAAAAATCGCATTTGAAATTTTTCTTGAGAGTTGGTTACAGAAGTCCTATACTTATGAAAACTTCCTTGCATGGTAACAATAATTAGGGACGGCATTATTCCATTTTACCAAAGAGAGTTTTTAAAAGAAAGAAATTTCTCTATGACCCCTTTGGTAAAATTGGAATATAAAAGTAAGCCAAATAAACCTGCTTACGTGTGGACTAATTTCTATGGTACACAAGAAGACTTTAACAAGTTACCAATTTCTAAACAAAAAAGTTATATTGTTAAAATGCGAACTTACCAAGTAAAGAAATTAGCAAGAGTTACGCCATTTCACGCTAAGAACTTAGCTCACGACTTTAACGGAAAAATATACCATGAAATTTTCACAAGAAATGCTCAATGAGTATATCGAAATGAAAGTTAGAGATAAGATGCCAAAAGAAGAAAAACCTGAGCCACCGAAAGGTGGCTCTAACTTTTGGTTTGTCTATTTTATCGCTGCTTTGATTGGATTATACTTTGGATTGAGTACAATTGCGGTAAAAAATTCTATCAAGAGAATTACCATCATTAGGGCAGTAGATTGTAAAGACCCAAAAGATTGTCAAGATTTTGTATTATCTGCAAATATTAATGGAAGAAATACAAAAGAAATCAAATGGGATATTACTATTGGCAATGACACTCTTATAGAACACAGACAAAATAAAGAACAGATTGTTATTGCAATCTCTGATACTTTACCAGAAACTATCTCAACTTTGCAAAATACTTTGGGAAAAATGTATGGTAAATATAATGCTGATATATATATAAATCTTGAAAGTCCACGTATTACTAACCTAATTGAATTATCTCTTTATGGACAAAAATCATGGTTTTAAAATAACAGCGCAAAAAAATAGAGTAAAAAAATCAAATGGGGAAGTAAACACCATTAAAATAGAAGCTGGAAAGTACGTTTGGGAAGATATAGATGAATGTGGTTTATTTATCATTATTCCAAAAGTAAAGAAAGATGTCACTATTAAAAATGGTGTTCCTAAAACTATTGTAACAAGAAAGGGATTATTGCAAATTTTACCCATTAATCAAGTAATAAAACTATGGACTAATGAAATAAAGGTATTAAGTCCTAATCTTTCCTGCACATATTTTGAAAATCATATCGTTGTAGAGGCAGAATATATTATTACTGAATTAGGCGAAACTTGCATTTATGGAAATGAGATATTAGCGAAATCACATTTAGAAGATTCTAAAATCCTCTTAAATTTAAAAGCTCCTCAGAACATATTCAATTCCATTGAAATTATTCAGAATCCTTTGGGCTTATTAACCGAACCTGTAAAAAATAAAAATGTTCCTGTCAAGGAATGGGCAAATTTATTTTATTTTCTCAGGGATTCAGAAGTACCTGTTAAAGACATAAGACCAGAATCTGCTCCTCTTAAAAAGAATTTAAAGGCAATAAGAGATTTTATAAAATCCTACCCCTCAAATCAAGAAGCAGAAGAATTTAAAACCAAAATTGAGAAAGAAGAAAAAGAACAAAGAGAAGAATTAATTTCTCAAATTCAAGAATTTAAAGAATTTTATATGGATCATTTTAGATATTATGGCGATGTAATACAATTGCCATTGCCTATATATTCTGACATGATGCAAAGAATTTCAGTTGCAATTAGAAATCATATAATTGATCATCAGTATTTATATTTAATTTTACCCAACTTTAAAAATGCCTTAGACCTTAATAATGAATTGCTTTTATTCATTGAGAAAGCTCTAATTACCCACTTTATCGTTGATAAAAAATATAAAAACACGAGGGAAAAAGAAACCACAGTATTTATTATATCTTACTCAAAAGATATAGTAACTACTCGCACTTATGAAACCACATTTTCTAACGGCAAATTAACAGTCAATGCTAAATTACACCATTAATGATTTTTTCGTAGAGGCACAAAGGACTCTTGAAAACTTTTCAAAAGAAGACTTACGAACTCGAATAGAAGAAGTAAGAAATAAATATACCGATAGTTCTAATGATCCAAAACCCTTAACTCCTTATGCTTTCTTAGAGGGAGAAAATTCAGAGTTAATAGCTCTTGACATTAAAAGGAATAATCCTAACATAAATGAAAGATTACAAGCACTTGTAAATTTAGGTTTGGATTTAGCAGAACTTAGTGTTGCGCACAATTTATTAAAAGATATACCTATAAAGCCTCATAACGGCTCTGCATTAATAATTGACATGTCAGGTTCAATGCGAGATAATGGAAAGAATGAGGTTTCTACTATGGAGGAAGTAGCTGCTGTCAAGCCTATTAGGTACAGAAATGGTACTATCAATAGCATCGCTTCTAATTTAGTAGTAGGTACGGAATTAACAATGAGAGGAGAAACTATAAAACTACAATTTAATCCCACAGATATTTTTACGTTTAATAACGAGACTTATAATTGGGGGATATTTAGAAAAAATCCGATTCCTAACTTTTCCACGCATATTAAAGAGGCTTTAAATCTTGCCGCTGCTCTGGGATATGAAAATTTAATAACCATTTCAGATGGAGAAGATGACTATTTTAGAACATGTGAACCAATAGTTAATTGGTTTGATGGAAATAGGATTTACAAAGACAATAACGTAAAAGAGGTTTTAGACCCACTAATTAACCAAGGAGTTAGAATTTCCCCTATCTTTTTATCTCCCGGAAACACCGAAAATGAAGAATTTTATGCTTTCTGCAATACTATTGGGACGGATTTGCAAAAACTTGTGGAAGTAATAAAAGAAGACAGGTTTTATAAAGTAATGGCACAAGGAATTGATAAAATTTACAGTGTATACCAAGTAACAGCTTTGCTTACAGGAGGTATTGCTTCCTTTGGAGAGAAAGGAAAGAAAGGAATTGTAAACATAGAAGAACAAGCAAAGGAAATGGATAATTTAGCAACAAAGTTATTAGCTTTTATAGCAATAGCTTTGCAAAGAAAAAATACAAAATTAACTTCTAAATTCAATTTAACCTCATTTCTAAATGGAAGGAAATAATCTCGACTTTGAAAGGATACTAAATAGTCCAACTTATGACCCTAATTTTGGTATCACGGAGAAAGAAACACTTTCTGTAAGAACTTTAAACACTTTAAAAAGTAGATATAGTTATGAAAGTAAGCCTACAGCTTTCTTTATCCCTATTGTGGCTTTGGCATATAACGAAGTAATTAAGCAATATTTAGAATACTTATCCTCATTCTTACCTGTAATTGTCCTTATAAATGGCGGGGATATTCCAGATTCTTTTGATAAAGTTTTCTTTAAAAAAGGAGATTCTAAAACAAAAGAGGAGCTTCTAATAGAATGCGGAATAGTTAAAAAAGAAGATTTTATAATTTCTAAAATGGGAATTTTAAAAGAATTTGTAAAAGAAAAGCTACAATATAAATACAATGATGAAATAGACCAATTTAACAGTCAGTTGGAAAAATTAAAAAGAGAAAAAGATAAAATTCTCAGTAGCCTTGTTCATGTCACAGAATTGTCAGAAGCCATTAAAAAAACTTCTAAAACAAAGGTTGCAGTTCAAGGCGTTGAAAAATTAGAAGTTACAAAAGGCTACGCAGAAATTGTATTAGATCACTTTTTAGTAAAGGATTTTATTCCTTATAACGCAGAAAAAGATGTTTATTTCCTTTGTCCTCAATTAAAAGTAACATTCTTTTATAAGGACTTTGTAATAAATGTGAATGCGGCTAACACAGATTTTAACAATCGATTAAAAGCATATTTAAAAAGTTTTCTAAAAGAAACTTTTCCAGAAGGAACAAAGGAAGAGCATGAGAAATTTACAAGTTTCAAAATAGCTCACCCGCACAATTACGCAGAACACTTAGAAGGCGGGAATTTCTGCTTTGGGAAAGTGAATGAAAAAAAAATACTAGACCTATTTCAAAAAAATAGAATAGAAGAAATGATAAAATACATTTTATCATGCTTAAAAACTTGTTGCTCTTCTGACCATAATGCAGTCTTTGCATCAGATCACTTTATATCAGGAACAGAAACAGAATTAATCGATTTCTTAAACTTAATGCCATAATGAAAATACCCCTAATTATATCCCATAGAGCCGCTATAACGCTACTTGCAGGCTTCAAAGCTACAACACTTACCAAAAAGGCTTACGAGGTCTCCTATCAAGGTATTCTTGTAATGACTGAACAGAAAGATAGTTTATCAGGAGAATCAATTAAGAAGGCTTATATTCCTGACTTAATTATTACTGAAATTACTACAAAGCCTGACTTCATTGAAGAAATGCCCTTGAGTGACATCTTAGCTTGTATGCAAAATTCTTCTATTTTAAATTCCTATTTAAATAAGAACAATACAATAAAAGATGATGAAGTAACCATTGAAAGTGGTGTTGTAATCACAAAGCAATATTATTACCTTCAAATACACACCCACCCCTACATGCCTGAATATGGCGTTATACCATCAGCTGTTGATATAAAGTGTAGAGAACAATTGGCTGCCTATACTGACAAAGTATGTACTTTAATAGTGAATGAATCGATGTTGAAAATTGAAGAAAGGTTATTTACATCTTCTCTTTTCTCTGAAAAAAGCCTCGTTCCATTAGATACATTTGAAGTCAGTGCTTGGTTTAATGATAAAAACATTTGTCATGGAAAAGTCAAGGAAACAGTAGTAACTCAAGGAGAATTAGGCACATTCATTCTTTATGAAGATGGAGAGGTTCTCTTTGTAGAAGGTGATAGAGAAGATGATTACGCCATTAGGTCTTTAAAGGCAGGAAAGTTTGCACACTTTGTAATGAAAGAACAGATTTTCACACCAGAAGAAATTCTAATTGATGACGAACTGTTTGAAATTTATGAATTGAATCCAAATATTCAGCAATTAGGATTACTCAATCCTTACAACACAGACCGAAGTGACGACGATTTAGAAGAAATGGTAAATTTAATTTATCCGAGTAATTTCTCTTTTATTCCTTTAAAAACTAATGTTACTGGTTTACCTGATAAAGAAATGACAGGAAAAGATAAAATAGTAAAAGGCAATTCATTAGTTTCTGTTTACTTGGAATCCTGTGATGAAGGAGAATTTAAGAGGATTTTAAAAGAGAAAAGTGAATTTTATTTAGAAAGCGTCAACAATTTTAACGACTTAGTTAAAGCTGTTGGCAAGCTAATAAAAATGGAAGCACCAAAACCTACAGTACAAAAGCCAATTATCCCCCTTAACTTACTATTTAAAAATGATAAATACTGATAGTATCAATTTAATTACTGACTTATATACTGATATTCCAGTTCATATTATTGGGTGTGGTGCGGTCGGTTCTTATTTCTTTCAAACTTTATTTCGTGCAGGATACCCACTAAACTTAATTACCTTGTGGGATTTTGATTATGTCGAAGAAGCTAACATTTCTAGCCAAACTTTTGTTCAGGCTGATGTAGGCAACTTAAAGACTGAAAGCCTCGTAGATTTAGTTCACAGAACTCTTTTGAGTAATGATGAATTATTAATTTATCTACAGGGTGGAGTAAGAACTTTCACGCAACTTCCCACCATAAAAGGAAAATACACTAATGAAAATCTTACAGGAATTGTTATCATTGCAGTTGATAGTTTAGAATCGAGAATTAAGATATTGGAAAAATGCAGAAGCTCTTATGAGGTTGTGCATATCTACACAATAGGGTTTCCAAACATCTTAAACTTATCTGATTTAATTATCAGCTTCAACTCTATTCAAGGAGAAAATAAATCTGAAATTAACTCCTTGATAGAAATCTACAAACAAAAATTAGAAACTGAAAAGGAAGATAGAACAGAAATTATGAAGCAATTAGCTTTGAAAAAAGCCTGTAGAATGCCCAATATAGGAGCATTAAGTCAATGTGCAACAGCGCATTTGTTTTTTACCTTTATAGAAAATTTAGAATTAATAGCCTTTAATTTACCAACAAAACAATTCAACAAATTTATAAACCCTTTCCTATGAATTTCTTTCAAAGATCTAACGCACAAAACATTAGCCTTTTTCATGGTACTCCTTCTAATGTAGCTTTAAAAGGTGACGCACTCAATAGCTTGGCTACATGGTTCACTTATTATAACGCAGGAAGAGTAAGTACACAACAAATTACACCCGAAAATTTTAATTTTAGATTCACTTTAAAAGGTGAGCCGTTATTGGAAATAAATTCCGAAGAATGGAAAAATAGACCTTTGATTAGCTACACTACAGCTACACAAACAATCAAAATGACAGAAGTAATTCAAATTAAATTAGAACACAAACAAGGAAACAATGCTTCCGAAGAGAAAAAAACAGGAGGTAAAAGATGGGCAGGAATTGCTTATGAAAGGATTCTATGCCAAATTTTATTTCCAGAAGAATCTCCTGAATTTAAAGAAGAGGCTAAAAGAGCAGCAGTTACATCTCTTTTTAACCTTGTAAACTTGATAAGAGGAAATAGTCACAGTATTGTAGAAGGAAAATCTTATAAAAACCCAATGCTTTCTTCACTAACTAATAGTTTACTCCATGTGCACAAAAATTTTATTGATGCTTACACTGTTCTCCCTGCTAATCCTGTCTTGTACCACGAAAGAAGAGAAGCTGCCCTACTTCCAAATTCCGCAAATGGAGATTGCGGACACGCAGAAACTGCAAGTGCAAGTAGTGAACCTCCAAAAGACAGTGATGTACGAACATATCCAGAAGGAGAAAATTCCCTTGAAAATATCAGTACAGGGGACATCGGAGGAAGTCCTTCAGAAGAAGATAAAAGCTATCACACAACTTTTGGACAGTCTCTCCTTTAATGAATGTGCTATTGAAGAGGTAGAAAAAACATTTAACATAAATTTAGTGACAGGAGAAAGTTTTCAAGAGCCTTCTCCTAAACTAAACAAAGTTTCGACACCTCCAATAACAGCAAAAGAAACAACAAGGAAAGACAAAACCACAAAAAAAGAAGCAAAAACAACCAAAAAGAAGAAAGAAACCATAAAAATCTTCTATCACACAGTAACAACAGGAGATAATAGAACAGCAATTTCTAAGAAACATGCTATTACAATTGAAAAATTAACTTCTTTGAATCCCAAAGTAAATTGGAAGGATTTAAAGACAGGAGATAAAATCATTGTTAAAATTGAATAGTATATTTGCGGAAATTATTAACTTATGCAAACATTAAAATCAATCTTTATGAAATCAACTTTGATAATTCTATTAACCATTATTGGAGCATTTAGTGCTGCAGCTCCTTCTGTTAATGTGGCTTTCTATGTTAAAGAAAAGAAAGTTGTAGAGGAATTACCAATTGACCACGATAACAAATTCATAAAGGAACTATCACCAAAGGTTTTAAAAATCTTAGCAGAGGAAAAAGAAAAGGGTATGAAAGTACCCTTACCCTCTGTGGTTTTGGCAATGGCTTATCACGAAACTGCACAAGGCAAGACTGCCTTAGCAAAGAAAGGAAATAATTACTTCGGTATTAAAGCCTCAAAAGCCTGCAAGAAAAACCCTAAGTGCTTAACTATGTCCCTTTATGATGATGATTATAGAGTAATAAAAGGAAAAAGGACAAAAGTCAAATCTAAGTTTCAAACTTATAAAACCTTAGATGACAATTTAAGGCATTATGTTGAAAAACTAAATGGCAATTTATATGTTAAAGCTCTGTCAAAGAAAACATCAAAAGAGCAAATTCATATTATTGCCAAGAATTGGGCTACTGATCCTCTATATACAACCAAAATTAATAACATTATTAAACACCATGACCTAAATGAATTTGATAAAGACTTTCTTTAAGCATGTTATTTATGGTATTATAGTAATTAATACTATATTGGCAATTCAAGGTTATATAATGGCTTTTACAATAGAAAAGCCGTCTTTAACTGAGGACTATGTTAAAGAGATTTTAACCTTTGAAAATTACAACGAAATAAAAATAGGAAAAGAATTTTCTATTGGAGATAGAAATTTTGGTTTTGTAATCACCTTTAATCCTTCAAATTATGGCTTATTTAACAGAAATTGCAACCAAGACGCAAACAATTCCGACATTCCCGATTGAGGTCTGTGTTCAAACAGGAAATATTACTTATTTCAGGGTATCAAATGTAAGAAATTCCCTAACTTATTATTTAGGACACAAAGGGGAATTAACTAGACAAGCAAGCAAAGCTAAATTATTTACGCACAAACCTTCCATAAATGAAATACTCTTAATGGAGGAATTTAGTTGCGAAACAATCGGTGATTTTTCTTCTTGCGACATATTAGACCCAAATAATTGGTATATAGACAAGGGAGAAAATGGCTACATAATTTCTTACCAAACAGGAGAAATGGTAAATTGCCTTTACTTGAATTGGCAAGGAAACTTAGGTGAAGAAATTACCGAATTTTCACACACTCCGTCTTTAACAGAAATATTTAATCTTATGAAATTGTACTATGAAACAGAAAGTATAAACACTTATACAGTGGAACATGTAGTAATTTCAGTAACAAAAATAGAATCTTTACATGAACAGCTTCCAAAAACTCCAAAGTTGGGGGAATTTATCCCAAATTGCCCTCGATACGGAATTTAGTTCTTTAAACCCATTTCAATCAGAATTATATGCCGTACAATTTGGGACAGAGGAAGAACAAATTGTTTTGGAATGGCATAAATTAACTCAACAACAGAAAGATTATGTAGCAGAGTTTATAAGCAATGATTCCATCTGTAAAGTTGGACATAACATAAAAGTAGATTTAAGTCAATTAGCTGTGTTGTTAAACATTTATCCTCAAAATGTATACGACACAATGATTGGACATACTGTTTTATATAATGGCTTAGGAACTTCTGCTTCATTGTCTTCTGTTGTTGAAATTTATTGCGGCATCACATTAGAAAAGGAAGTTAGAAATAATTTCTTAAATAGGCAAAAAGACCAAGATTTTACAGAAGAAGAAATAGAGTACTGTAAGGACGATGTTAAATACCTTTTAAAAATAAGGCAAATACAAGAAAAGGAAATTAAACATTACAATTTAGAACATTGTAATCAACTCGAACAATCCCTTGTGCCTGTACTTTGCGACATTGAATTGAGAGGAATTAACTTCGATTCTAAGAAGTGGTTAGAAAATAACGAGGAAAGGAAAAAGGAATTAATTCCTATTAAAGAAGAATTGTATGAACTTCTTGGAATGCTCTATATCCTTCGTCCTGAAATAGCAGAAATTAGCTACGTTAAAAAAGGCAAATTTTCTAACTTTCTTTCCGAATTTTCTGTCAATTCGCCCTTACAATTAAATGCTTTATTTGAGCATCTTATAAAGTTGCCAAACACTAATAGTAACACTATTAAATCTTGGCTACAAAAAGAGAAGCCAACTTCTGTATTAAAAGAAGTGATAATTAAATTCTTAACTGCCTTATTAGAATACAGAGGATTATCTAAATCCATTAGTACCTATGGAGAAAGGTTTCTTTCTTACTTAGGAAAGGATAATAGGATAAGAACCTCGTTCAAACAGAATTTTATACCCACAGGAAGATTAAGCTCAGGAGATATTAAAAATAGAAAAATAAATACAAAGGGAACTATTACAGAAAGTAGAGCAAACCTATATGTAAACTTTCAAAATATTCCCTCCGAATCTTCTTACAGAAATTGCTTTCTTGCCGATGAAGGTTATCTATTTGGAACTTGTGATTTAAGTGGTTGTGAATTGAGGATTATTGCTGGATTAAGTCAAGATCCTCTTCTCATAGGAGCTGTAATGAATAATGAAGACTTACACAGTAAATTAGCAACAGCTTCTTTTCGTATTATCACAGGAGATCCAAACTACATAGTAAGTTCATCAGTAAATAAAGATAAGATAACCTTACACAAACCTGTCTTATTTGGGCTTTTATACGGTGCTGGTGCGCCTAATATTTCAGCTATACTAAATATACCGGTCAGTACAGGAAAACTCGTCTATGAGGCTATTAGAGAGCTTTTAAAGCCTTGTTTTGAATACTTAGATTGGTATAGTAAAAAATGTATAAAACAAGGTTTTGCTATTGTCAATGATGTCACAAATAGAAGGCTTTGGTTAGGAGATTATTTAAAGTATAGAAATCAAAATCTTCCTTATCCAAATATGGATAGATTAATTAGAACTCTATATAATGTAGGTATGCAAGGTACAAATGCAGATATTATGAAGGAAATTTTAATAACAGTATCTAAGATTCCAGAGGTTATAGTTCTTGGAACAGTACATGATGAATTAAAGTTTCAAATTCCTGAAAATAAGCCTGAGCTTGCAACTACAGTGAAGGAAGTAATGGAAGAGATTGGTACAAAATATTTAAAAAACACCGTGACCATGAAAGCAAAGTTACATTTAGAAAAGTTTTGGACAAAATAATTAAATTTTTAAACTATGACACTTATTATCCTACTACTTTTAGTAGCCCTATTTGTTATTCCATATCTACTTTTAGTGTTTTCTACTGATGAAAAAGCATTAAAAAGAGAAATTAAAATTCAAGATGGCATTGCCAAGTTATCTGAAATCCAATTAATCGCTGTGCCTGCTCTATTGATAGGAGCAAGTATTTTCATGGTTTGGTATAAAGGACACACGAGTTCTGAAAAAGCCTTTGAAAGTTATGTAGCATATAGTAAAGCCTATTGCGATAGGTTCTGTGATGTTGCAAGCAGAGAGAATTTAGCTAAACTCACAGTAGACTTGGCTAATGTGAGTCATGAAGTTGCTATCAGAGAATTACATAATATCACAGGAGTTCCATATTTTGGACAGTCAGAGTTATTTCTAAGTATAGTAAATTTCATCAATACTCCGATTACATTGGCATTTTTCAGTCTTCTATTCTTTGTTTTGAGTGGTTATGGCATGAGATACAATAGTAAGGTAATAGATGAGGTTAAAGCTACTGAAAAATTACTTACTTACGACATTTTTAAAGCAAAGAAATTCTGGGCATTATTAATTCTGACCTTTATTCTTACAGAAATAGCCTTATACACCTTTATTAGTAGCTTTGCCTTGTATTTAGCAGCATTTCTGGTCTCTTTGTACCTTTTCTTTATTACTATTGTTTACAAATATAATAGAGAATGTACTCAAGCATCAGAAGTTTTAGTAGGAATTTGCTTTACTGCAGGTTTCATTGTACTTAGCATTTATGCAATGGACTTATATAATGACTACAAGTACACTATTGAAATCGGTCAACAAATTACTGATTACAAAGTTCAGCACTTGCAACAATTATTTCTAATTCAACAACAAGAATGGAAAACTATTGTAGAAACCAATGTAAAACTAACTCCAGAAATCCTGCAAAAATATTCCTGTGTATCTAAGGGCACATTATCTATGAATGAATGTCTGACTGCTTTTGTAAAAGCAGAAGATGGTAATTACATGAACAGCTTTATTGCGCAATTCTTAATTACCTTAGTGATGTTCTTAATTGAAAGTTTTGCTATCATTTGGGGTGCAAGAACTGATAAAATCCAAAGATTAACTGAATATGCTCTAACAAGTGTTCAGAAAGAAGCTGCTTTGTTTGAGCAAGACATTAAAGACGACGGAAAATTAAACCGTTCTAATCAACCACAGGCAAAAATTCAAACTCAACCTCAACCAAAACCACAAACTTATAATGCCGACAAAAGCACTATAATTGTAGATGACGATGAGGAAGAAAATCCCCCTTTAACAATAGGGAACTCCATTTAGAAAGAGGTTTTGCAAAGATTGTTTTTGATGCGGTAAAGTTAATAGTAGCTAAGTATAAAATCTTACAGGGGGAGTCTTTAATGATTCCCCTTGTAAAAAATTATAAAAACAATCGTGCGAAATTTGTAGATAAATCAGAGTTCCCTAATTTAGATAGGGAGACAATGCGTATTATAGGAACATTGTTGAATGCAAATAATGTAGAACAACTTATTGATTCTTTTGAAGCATTCCCATTTTCTTTTCCTATTAGAAAGCCTTACGGATTAAATGATTTATTTTCTATTGAAAAGGCTTTTGTAATTTTAAGAAGCTATAAATTATTGACAGAGAAGGTAAAAACACTACTTAAAGAGAAATTTAAATTAACTTTAAAGCAGGATTTATTTTTAAAAAATTTAGAAAATACTTTAAGTACGTTTGATTCTGCCGAAGAATTTGTAAAAAACTTATTAGCAGAAACTCCCACTTTAAAAACAATTACCTTACCAATGGAAAAATTGTCAAAACTTTGTGATAGAATTAAGAAGTTAGTAATTGAGCAAGAGAAAAGATTTGGTATTGTGTTCTTTAAGAGGAGGTCTTATGACGCAATTAGAGAACTCTTTATGACTAAATTACTTTCCTATGCAAAAGGTCTAGATAATGCCTATGAACCGAAAGAAAAGACCTTAATTGCTTATGAAGGTTTAAAAGAACTCGTTGATAAAGGAGAAGAAATTTTAAAAAGTATTGTTCTCAACGAAACACTTTTAGCAGAATTTCCTCCCAATGATAGTTTTGCTCAAATACGAGATGAATTGTATAGCACAATTAAGACAATTAGAGATTTAAAACAAGAACTAATAAATGAAGAAAAACTTTTGTATTCTAACACACCAAATCAAGGAAACTTGTCAAGACTTTCTTTCCTTGAAGTGCATTTAGCTCATGTTGATACAAAAGATTTATTAGAAAGTGTTCAATCTCCATTGGAGGAAAAAGAAGGAATTAGAAATTATGCTTTTAAATTGTTGACAAATAAAACTTCTCCACGAAAAGTTGTTCTTATCGAAACTCTAACTGAGAAAATAAAACAAGAAGAAGAGCATAAAAGCAAAATAGAGGAGAAGATAAAAGAAATAGATCATACAAAAAGCGAGACAAACAGGCAGAGAATTGTTAAAAAATTAGAATTAGAAAATGAGAATTTCAAACAAAATATTTCAGCTTTACGTGATTTTCTAAGCAGCAGTTTAGGATTAACAGTAAATAAAAAAGCTCAAAATCATGTTAATAGAATTAAAAACAATAATAGAGATAATTAAAAATAACGTGGTAGCTCAGGAGGTTGCTTTTAACACTTTAAAAGCCTTAGGATTAATAGATGAAAATTCAAAATTCTGTCAAAATAATGTAGATGAAATTGAAAATTTTGAAAGTTTCTTTGAATTATTCTTTAATTTGTGGAACAATCTACCTAATGAATTATCTATTGGAAAAGGCAATAGAGAAAATGCTAAAAATAAATTAAAACAGTACTTACAACATACAGGGCATACACATAAGCAAATTATTGAAGCCACTAAATCATACATAGAAGACTGTATTTATTATAAGCGCATTGCCAAATTTCCACAATATTTTATATTACCACAATATAAAAAATTTAATAATTTAATTACAGATAGTGATTTATATAGCAGTGTAACTAACCCAAAAGAAAATTTAGGAGATATTTTCACTGTGCATGTTTAAAGACCGTTTAAATCACTACAAAGTGAATAAGGTACGGAGGGAGCAAGGATTAAACAATTGTTTATCTTTTGCTCCTTTTCTGCCTCGATTAGCCAAAATAGTCCCCGGATTAATTAAAGGAACTTATTACGCAATAACAAGTTATACCAATGTAGGTAAAACTCCTTTTGCTAAGTTCCTTTTTGTATTAATCCCCTTATTTTGGGCAAGTAAGGGAATGAAAATTAAAATATTTTATTTCTGTTTAGAAGAGAGTAAAGAGCAATTCTATGACAGCATGATTACAGCAAAGCTATACAGAGATAAAAAGAAGGACTTTAATACAATGCAATTAAATTCCATGTTTGAAAATGGAAATATTGATGAGGAAACTTTAAAGGACATTGAGAATTTTGAAACTTACTTTGAATGGTTTGATAAACACGTTGAAATAATTACTCATATAAGTAATCCAACAGGCATATATAAATATGTAAAAGAGTACGCACAGAAAAATGGAAAATTCTTTTATAAAGGAAATGAAGTTCTTGATGGGGGTGATACTTATGTGCCTAATGATCCAGATGAATATGTAATTGTTTTAACTGACCACATCAATTTGTTAGATACGGAAAGTGGTGCACCAACTCTTGCAGAAGCAATGCACCGTTTAAGTACTAAATACTGCTTAGACCGAATGATAAATGCGTATCAGTATATTGTGTGCAATGTGCATCAACAATCAACTGAAGGAGAAAATGCAGATTATAACAAATTTAACCAAAACCGCTGTAGTATTACTACTTTGGGAGACAACAAAAGAATTAGTAGGGATTATCAAGTATTATTTGCTTTGGACGCACCTCATAAATACAACATTACTAATGACAGAGGCTATGATGTAGCTCTTTGTGGAGGATTATTTTATAGAGGTTTAACAGTTCTTAAAAATAGATTTGGTCCTGCAAATGTGCATGTAGGAGTACAAATAGTTCCTCATGGCTGTATGTTTTTTGAAGTAGAGAAGAATGGCAAAGTAAATAAAACATGTTAACAGAAAGTAATTTAGCCGAAGATATAGCTTTGGCTGCTGCAGCAACAACTCACAATCAATTTGTAGTAACGCAGCAAAAAACAAAAGATTCAGTATTATCCCAACAACCCGTGAGTTATTTTACACAAGTTTGTTTTGACAAGATCACTGATGAATTATTGAAAAATATGGATAAATACATCACTAAATCAGGAAAAATAGATGAAGATGGTGTCATTGAGTACACAAGGAATGCCACTTCTATTTTTTGGGTTACTTGGATTACATTAGTAAAAGTAAAAAGAGGTTTCACTACTAAGGCTTTTAAAGAACCAACGAAACCAAAAACTGAAAGTACACCCCCAAATACAAATCTTCACGAACTAAAAAACAGATTCTTTAAAAAATGAACATAGAAATTAAATCTATTGTAGTAGACACACTTAATACTATCCAAGACAATCAGTATACAGAAGATGCAAAATCTGTAATACAGCAATCTACTTGGAAAGATTATGGCATAGATTTAAATGGCTTTATTAACTTTTTAGTTAAGAGCGGGTTTGAATTAGTGTTTATTATTGGCGAACCGGGAACAGGCAAATCTTTTGGTATGAAAACTCTCAAACCAAAGGAATTTATTTGGTTTAATACAGACCATAAAAACAGTTCTTGGCAAATAACCAAAGAATTTTATGAGGCTTATGGAACAAGAACTGATCCAAAAGATTTCATGAGATTACCTACAACTTATAAAGAAATTACATCAACTATTACAGCACTTGCAAAAGGAGTTGACACAAAAGAAGGCAAAATTAAATTGTCTAATAGTCCTGTAGCCTTTCTATTAGGACACCCAGAAGAATATAGAGTCAATGAGCAAGTTAAAAGAAGATTACGTACACTAGGAAAACTATCTTCTAAGTTAGGATTAGAGGGGAAAAGTTTATACACTTTTTATACCCAAGTAGTTACTAACTTTAAAGGTGTTTCAGAATTTCTGTTGACAACACAAAACTCAGGTTTTGATACGGCACGTACTCCAGAAGGATTATTCCCGCCTTCTATTAAAAATGATTTTCAATTTATTCTTAATTCAATCCAAACTCGTAACCAAAATCCCTTTTCTTAATCATGGCAAATTTAACAGGTACAGAAAAAGTAACCGAAATCTTTAACACTCGCACCATTATAACAGGTGTAGCAAAAGCAACTCCAATTGCTTGTAATCCCTCATCAGAAAAATTAGCTGAACTAACCAACGGCAGGGTTAAAAGAAATGAATTACCCACAGACAAAGATTATAGAATGCTTGAAATCTGGTTTGAAGTAGGATTTGATGTAGAGGAAGATAAACTTATTCAAAATCCCGACACCGTTGCTGGCATGGAAGAATATGTAAAGATTTCTATCTTTTTAAGAAATGAAGACCACGAAACTCAAAATGGGGCATGGTATGTTGATAGTAAAACTTGTGAAACTTCTTATGTAAAAACAGGAGAAAAAGCACCTATGGGGTATAAATTAGCAAAGAAAGGACAAGTAGAATTATATAACTTTCTTGCTGATTGGCTAAACATAATTGAAATTGACTTTGAAACTCCATTCGCCGAATTGATGAGAGGAAATGTTGCAGAGATTAATGATGTCATTGAACAAAACTTGAATGCCTCTACAACAAAGCAAGTTACTTTGATGTTGGCTGCAAAATTAGGAGCTGGTGGTACGTATCAAGATGTTTACAAAAAAATCAAACGTCCAAACCAAAGTAATACTTTCTTTGCTTCAAAAGTAAAACAAGATTCTTTCTTCATGAATGACCATGCAATCTCGGAAGAATTGCAATTTTACAAAGAATCATTTGATATTATAGAAACTCCTAATGCAAATCCTTGGTAAAAAGAAATTTTTTTCCATAGTTGAGCAGTCTCAAATTCTAAGCAATTTAGGGTTTGAGATTGCCTTTTCCTCTTACATAAAAAATCCATTAAGAGAAGACACAAAACCAAATTGTAGATTAGTTTTAGAAGGAAATAAAATAATCTTCATAGACTACGGCTCAAATATTTATGGTGATTGTGTTTCTCTATACAGAAAATGGAAGAGTGTAAGTAGGCAAAAGGCAATAGAAGATCTTAACAAAATATTAGAAAATTCAGAAATCCCTGTCCCAGAAATAATAGAAACAAAAGAAAAGAATAATATTCCTGTAAATATTCAATATAATAGTTCCAAAGAAAAGGATTTATACTCTTATTTCTATGACTATTTTATTACGTATGAAACTTTACAGCAATATAAAGTTTTAGTTGGAATATTAGTTTTAGTAAAACAAAAAATTATAGAAACTTTTAGGCATACAGAAAAAGAACCTTGCTTTTTATATTTGACTTCTGAGGGAATTAAGATGTATCGTCCAAATAGTGTTAAAAAATGGAGAACAACTTCTTCTTTTATTCAAGGAATAGAACAATTAGACAAAAGAAGAAGTTATGATTTCATCATTATTACTAAATCTTTAAAAGATGTAATGGTTCTTCATGAATTGGGATTTCCTGCAATTTCCTGTGGGTCAGAAACTACCAAAGTAAATATAGATTATTTAAATAGAATTTTTAAATGTGAGGAATTTATCATTCTTTATGACAATGATAAGGCTGGCATAAAAGCAGCACAAGAATTTACAGAACAAAGGCATATTTTTATTCCTGCGGAAACGGGAAAAAAAGATATTTCTGATTACATAAAAGAATTTGGTATTGACAATTCTAAAATCCTAATAAATAATTTATTATGCGCACATTAAAAATTCCATTATTTACCAATTACTTCTTAGGTATACGAGAAGAAGATGGAAAAAGGCTATTGAAAATTTATGAAAACTTCTGTATGAAACAACCGGGAACTTGGTTTGATGTGGATTTAAAAGGTTTTAATCTCCGTTATATATACAGCATTTCCCAATCTTGGATAGAGCCGTATGCCATAGAAACTCCTATTACCTTTATCACAGATTTAAAAATACATGTAATAGTAGACAAAGGAAAAAAACCTAAATTCAAACTAATATTTAAAAACTCGAATGTTCCAGTAGAAAAGGAATATGAGATAAAATTATATGATTAATGTAAGAACCAAAGGTCACAACTTAGAAAGAGAAGATGTAAAGATATTAAAAGAATTTTTCCCCAATGCCATGACTACTCGTAACGGTTCAACTTATATGGATAATTGTGGCATTGATATTATGAACATACCAATAGCTTGGCAATGTAAGAATGGTTACACAAAAGGAATTAATTATCAAACTTTAATAGATAATATACAAGAATTACAAAAACAAAAGCTAAATACTGAATTGCCTGTTATTATTCATCATAAAAAGGGAAGAAAAAGGGAAGATAATTTTATTGTAATGTATTTAGAAGAATTTTTAAAGGTCTTTAAGCCGAAAGAATTGAAACTAACATTACATAAAAATCTTGTCAAAATTGAATACTTTACCTTCATTGAGCGATGCCTTAGACCAAAATATCGCAACACCGCAACAAAGCGAACAAAATTATCGTAGCGCACCGGGAATTTCCCAAAGTGAATTAAAAAACTTACAGTATGACCCCAACAAATTCTTTAACAAGGAATGTGATAAAAGTAGAAAAGAACACTTTGTATTAGGCTCTCTTGTAGATTGCTTACTTACAACACCTGATAAATTTGAAGATTTGTTTTTCTTCATTGAAGAAGAGAAAATACCTACACAAAAACTGATGAAAATGGCTGAAATATTCATAGAACAAGGTATGGATATTACACTTGAAAATTTAGAAGTAGTAAGAACTCATGCAGGATACAACCCAACATGGGGAATTGCAGCAGTAGAGAAGTGGTTTAACTCAAGTGCAAGGGAATATGTAGAATTATCTTTACTTAATCCCGATAAAACACTTGCTACTTTTAAACAAAAAGAAATAGCTGAAAAAATTGTTGAAAGTTTTAAAACAAACGAATTTACTAAATTGCATTTTGAAGAAAGAGAAAACATACTAAGGTTTTATCAAGTAGAAATATATTATAACGCCTTAGTAAAGAATCCTATAACTAATAGAACAGAAGAAGTAGCTTGTAAGGGAATGTTAGATATGGTTGAAGTAGATATTTTAAATAAAACTATCCTTCCCATCGATATTAAGACCACAGGAAAGCCAACAAGACTATTTGGAGAAAGTCAAAAGAAATATAGGTATGATATACAAGCAGCTTCTTATACCTACGGATTACAAAAATTAATAGCTGGAGAAGCTGAATCAACTTTAAAATTAGATTTGAAAGAGTATACTATTTTACCCTTTCTTTTCTTAGTAGAAACAACAATAGAAGAAAATATTGGAACTCCCTTACCTTATAAAATGTCCGAAGCTGATATGCTCTGCGGCTATTATGGTACAAACAGTTTTCCAAAAAATGTGCCCGCTATATATTCTAATGGTGTAATGTTACAAATACCAGCATCACCGGGTTGGTTCACCTTATTAGAACAATATTTATGGCATAGAGAAACAGAAGTCTTTAACTATACACCAAAAGAATGGTATCAATTAAAACAACATGGGGCAATCATTTCCTCAATTTGGAACTAGTTTAGAACAAGCATTTGACGCATCTCTGCACAGTTTATTAAAGGAGAGTACTGCAAAGATATTTTTGTATACTCTTCTTTATAATCTGGTATCTCCAAGATTTAAGGGGATAGGTTTTAAAGATGATTACGAATTATATTATTTTTCAGAAGATAAGTTCTTGGGAAATTTTAAAATTCAATTGTTAGATAGCTATGGAATTAAGGAATATTTAAAAGAGAATTATAAATTACACGCCGTTACAAGTACAAACTTAGTCTTTGAGTTTCCAATAAAGGAAGAATATAGAGAGACTTTTAGATACATTATGAAAGGACAATACAGTAAAGCTCCGGGATTTAAAAATATTTATAATTCTCAACAATTAGCTTATTGGATATGTAATCATGACCACAATCTAAAAGATTATTTCGATAGATTAAGTGTATACTTAGATAGTGATGTTTTAACTTTGAATAATACAGTAGAAGGCGAAATATTTTATCCTCCTATAAAAAGAGATTGGAAAATTCAGTTGTCATAATCACAGTAAATTTCATAACATTTAATTCAGTACACTTAAAAAAATTTATTTTTGACGGTGTGGTGTTTGGAACTCTAAATGACTTTTCTCAAAAGAATAAAATTGGATTCTTTCCATATTATTATTTAAGTTATGCAGAAGAACCTGATTATAAAGAATATTTTATAACGGTGCTATTAATCATTAATGAAGAAAAAGATATTTTAGATAAAATATCCTTTCAAACATTGTGTGATGAGTTGAAAAATTATTTGAAAGTCCTACTAATATCTAAAAAAATAAACATGGGAATAGTTAATTCCTTCTTTGTAAAACATGAGCTGTCAAATTATTAAAGACAAAAAAATACTTGATACAGAATGTCAAGTCATTGTAAATCCTGTAAATTGCGAAGGCATAATTGAAACACAATTACATCAGGATTTAAATAAAATATACCCTGAATTAGAAGAAATTTATAAGCAAAAATGTGAAGAAGGCTTTATTACAATGGGAAGTATTCATTTATACAAGAATATTTTATTCTTTCCCATAAAAGAAACGCAAAGAGAACCAACTAAATTAGAAAATTTGGAAAAGGCTTTAAAGTGTTTTATGAGAACTTATGAAGCATTGGAAATAAAAAGTATAGCTTTTCCAAATCTAACACACAAAATCTCAAAAGAACTTATAGCTTTAATACCTTCGTTAATGTTAACTTCTCTTAATCCATGTAAGGCTTTAACATTTATTTATTTAGAATGAATTGTTGTATTGTATTTACTGCACAAGTTGTGGCAATAAATAATACTTTTAACAATTGGGCAGAATTACTATCCTTGAATGATGACAGTTTGGATTTAAGTTTTATAGATGTATCAAACCATCTATACTTTTCTTCTGTCATGGATTATACTGAGACTACATGCCTTGTTCTTTTAACATTAGTAATTTATGCAGAGCTTGAATATAATTTTGATAAACAAAATCTTACCAAAACAATTTCTAAATTAACTGATGCCTTAGAACAAGAATTGCTATATAATAGGAATGTAATGGAAATATTATTTACAAAAACTAATACTTCTTTTATAAAATGAACGTAACGATAATATACAAAATTTCTTTTGAGACTTTAAACACCTTGAATAAAGAAGAATTACAAAGGTCTATTGATGATTTAAATAGTAGTAATCTTCATCACTTAGAAATTGATGATGACATTGTCTTCTTTAATTCTTTTTTACAAGAAATTTTCTTTGAGAATAATGTTAATTTCTATGATTGGACAATCATTTTATCTATTGATACCGAAGATTACAAAAGAGTTGAAAGTATAATGTTAAAAGCTATGGAAGAATACACCTTAGACTTAGCAGTACTTTTAACTTCCTTAGAAAAAAACTACGAGCCTTCTTTTTATAACGAAACTTATAATTTTTCCTATCTATGAGCTGCGTAATAATTTTAAAAAATACAACCTCTGACACCGTTAGGTTATTAAAAGAGTCTTTAAAAATACTTAGGTTGCCTTTAAAACCTATCTTATTTACTTCCTCCACAATTCTTTTCTTTTTTCCAGAAAATGATATTGAATATATCAAAGAAATAGATTTTTCACCCGCTACCTTAGTGTGGCACAAATTATAAAACCATGCCTGAACCCAGACCAATTAAAGAAATCTTAGGAGATTATGCAAAAAGTTAAATTATTAGCCAAATCAACCAATTGGCTTAACTCCGAACTATCCACGGTGCTTGTAGAAGTACCTACTACAAAGATAGCACAACTAAGAACACACAGAACTCTGCATCAAACTGACTATATTGATGTAAGTGAACATTTACTTTCTATGAGTTCAAACTCTTCCCGTGCCATTCCCGTAGAAAAACATTTTACTAACCTAAGCGAGCATTATTTTATTCCTGAATGGACAGAAGCCGCAAAAGGAATGGTTGGAAAAAAAGTAACAGATGCAGAAACAATACACAGAGCAACAGAATTATGGAAAAAAGCAAAGAAGAATGCTGAAAAAATTACAAGGGACTTAATTGAATTAGGAATACATAAACAAGATGTATCTTTATTGTTAAGCCCCTTTACTTTTTCAAATGTAATACTAACAGGCGATGATAAAGCATGGGAACAATTCTTTGAATTAAGATGCCCTAAATATAAAAATGAATCTGGAAATGTATTCTATTCTGCCGAAGCATTTGAAGAAAATAACAATCAAAGATTGCCTGTAAATACCTCAACTGCTTACCCAGCAATTCAAGAAGTTGCTGCTTCTATTTACAATACAATTAGAAAAGCCAAAAGTAACTTCTTAAATGAGGGGGAATGGCATCTTCCTTTTTCTGGAATGATTGATAAAATGCCTTATACAGAAAATTCAAGGGAAACTTTAAAAAATAAAATGTATCGGCAAAACAAAGTTGACGAATACGAAAAAGTGGTTAAGCCAAAAATAAGTGCTTCTTTGTGTGCTAAAATAAGTTTTGATACTACTTTTGCTAATGACACATGGCAAAAACATTTAGACAGAGCAACAAGATTAATTCAAGATAAACATTTCAGTCCCTTTGAACATCAGTATAAAGTACCAAGTAAAGAAGAGCTTTCTAAAATGACTTCTACTTTTGTAAGTACTAATGGAAAAATCACATTTTCAATAAAACCATTTGCCTCAAACATTCCTAATTGGATTCAATTTCGTAAATTATTATGACTTTACAAGATTTGTTACAGCACAAAGACCCCAAAGTAGTAAAGAGGGCAGTCATTGTAACATTATTATTAAATGGGTTATCCAAACAAATAATTGGAAGGATAGTTCGTACCACTGCAAATTATATTAATGTAATTGCAAATAAGTATGACCCAGATAACCTAAGTTCTTTACTAACAGAGAAGCATAAAAAATTGCCTATTTTAGCACCTGAAAAAATGGAAATATTCCTTTCTTGGCTAAATGGTTTTGAAACAATAAATAGCAAAGAAGTAAAAGCACAAATCAAAAATTTAGAAGGTAGAGTAATAGTTAGAAAAACTTTTGCTTCTTTTATGGAAAGCTGCGGATATACTTGTATCCAAAACAATACCTCAAAAGGGGCAATTTGGCAAAAAATTCCTAAATAAAATGTCAAAACTTCTCATCACTTTAACAGAGGAAATTATAGATCTTTATAAAGAAGTAAATTCCTTAAAAACTTTTGTTGAAATAGAACAAAAGAAATTAGTTAGCTTTCAACCACCAGAAATTAAAAACGATGAAGAATACATCGAAAATTTAATTTATTTAACAAGAACAATAAAAGAGAATTTAAAAAATATAAAAATAGAATTATGTTATACACCTCATTTAAATTGTCAAAAGAATTTATCAATTCTTACAAGGATAAAAAGGTTAATTTCGGGTTTAATGGGTTAGGTGAACTAACCTATTACAGAACTTACAGCAGATTAAAAGCTGATGGTACTAATGAGCATTACTTTGAAACAGTGGAAAGGGTAGTTAATACTATCTTTTCCATTTACTTGGAACATTTAGTTGCAAAAAACATACTGCACGATAAAAAATATATGAATGAACTTGCAGAAGAAATGTATGATGCCATTTTTACCTTTAAATTTACACCTTCTGGCAGAGGTTTTTGGGCATTAGTCCCTGAATTATTGGAAAAAGTAGGTGGTATGCCTCTACATAATTGCATGTTTGTATCTACTGTACCCAATGTTACAAAAGCATTTTGCACTATGATGAATGCCTCTATGTTAGGAGTAGGTGTGGGATTTGATACTAAGGCAGAGAATAAAATAAAAGTCAATGTTGCACCAAGTCCAACAAAGACCTATGTCATTCCAGACACACGAGAGGGTTGGGTTAAAAGTTTGAAACTTTTAATAAATAGCTATCTTTTGAAAGGATCTCCTTCCTACAAGTTTGATTATAAAGACATTAGACCTGCTGGAACACCTATTAAAACCTTTGGGGGGATTGCTAGTGGGGCAGAACCACTTAAACAACTACACAAAGAAGTTGCAAAGACTTTAAGCCAAAATGCGGGTAAATTATTAACTGCAAGAACTATTGTAGATGTAATGAACCAGATTGGAAAATGTGTTGTATCTGGAAATGTAAGAAGGACTGCACAAATAGCTTTGGGAAAAGGCACAGATTTCTTGAATCTTAAAAACTATGAATTAAATCCTGAAAGAACCTCGTGGGGTTGGGCTTCTAACAATTCTTTACTAGCTGAATTAGGACAAGATTACTCCGAAGCAGCAAAGAGAACCGCCGAAAATGGCGAACCCGGATATTTTTGGATAGAAAATGCTCGTAAATTTGGGCGCATGACTGATGTACCTAATTACAAAGACAAAAATATTTCTGGCACAAATCCCTGCGGAGAACAGTCCTTAGAAAGTTTTGAAGTTTGTACCTTAGTAGAAACTTTTCCTTGCAATTTTAAAAGTAAAGTAGATTATTTAGAGACATTAGAATTAGCCCATCTTTACGTAAAGATTTTAACCCTTGTTCCAATAAAAGAAAAGGAAATAAATGAAATTGTCCAAAGAAATAGACGTGTGGGAATTTCTATGTCTGGATTGGCACAACTTAAAATGTCAAAAGAAGATTTTATTACTTTCTGTGAAATGGGCTATGACCATTTACAGTTTTGTGAGAAATTCTTAGAACCTCATATTTCCAAATCTATTAAGTTGACAACCATCAAGCCATCGGGGACAGTTTCCTTGCTCGCAGGAGCAACACCGGGTTTACATTTTCCAGAAAGTAATTTTTACGTAAGAAGAATTAATATTCCTGCAAATACTAGACTTGCCGAAATAGTAAAACAAGCAGGGTATCCTTGGGAAATGAATGCCTATGGAGGAAATAGTATTTGTGTAGAATTTCCAATAGCAATAGAAGGTGTAAAGACTATAAATGATGTGACAATACACGAACAAGTCGAAATGGCGGAACTTCTACAAAAATATTGGTCAGATAACCAAGTAAGTTGCACAGTTACGTTTAAACCCTCAGAGAAGCCCTACATTGAACGCATATTAGAAGATAAGCAGTATACCTTAAAAGGCATCTCCTTCCTTCCTAAGCTCGATTTGGGGGCTTATAAGCAAATGCCCTATGAAGAAATATCTTCTAAGGAATACAAGAAGAGGTTTAGTAGAATCCGACCATTAGACTTCTCTCTTTTAAATGAAGATGGGATTGGTGTTAAATTCTGTGAAAATGACACTTGCATTTTAGAATAATGGATTCTATTATAATAGGAGGTCAACAATTATTTCATGCAGATTGTTTTGATATTTTCCATTTAATAGGTGATAAAACAATCGATGCAATAATTGCTGATTTACCTTATGGTGTAACCAAACATAAGGAAGATGTTAGATTACCTTTTGATAAATTGTGGAAAGAATATGAAAGGATAATAAAAGATAATGGTGCTATTATATTATTTGGTCAAGGTATATTCTTTGCGGAATTAATCTGTTCTAATAAAAAACTTTTTAAGTATGATTTAGTTTGGGATAAAAAATTAGTTACAGGATTCTTAAATGCTAATAGATTACCTTTGAGAGTTCATGAAAACATTGCTATCTTTTATAAGAAATTACCTGTATATAATCCGCAATTCACAGAAGGCAAGCCTCTGCATGAAAGTTCAAGAAAAGAAGATGAAAGAAATCAAAACTATGGAAAGTTTAAAAGAACACCAGCCAAAAAAGGAAACACCAAAAAGTACCCAAGAAGTATTGTGTCTTTTCAAAAACCATCATCTTCTAAACAAGTTCATAGAACTGAGAAATCTTTGGAATTATTGGAATGGTTAGTGAAAACTTACACTATGGAAGGAGATTTAGTATTAGATAATGTTATGGGGTCAGGAACTTGTGGTCTTGCAGCTATAAAAAACAATAGAAGGTTTATAGGAATAGAATTAAATAAAGATTATTACAATTTAACAATAAAAAGATTACAAAACTATGACGCAAATAAAACAATACATGGGCAGCCTATTCAAAGCCAAATGCCAAACTCTTGTGAACCCCGTCAACTGTGTGGGGGTGATGGGGGCGGGCACAGCCTTAGCATTCAAGTACAAGTATCCTGAAATGTTTGATAAATATGCCGAACTTTGCAAAGAAAAAAAATTAAAACTTGGAAATTTGTGGTTATATGATGTTCCCAACGGAAATAAAAAAGTACTTAATGTGGCAATAAAAGAACATTGGAAACACCATGTAACCTATGATACTATAAATGAAATCCTTTTAAATTTTGTCTTTATGTATCAAGTATTAGGAATAAAATCTGTGGCTTTTCCCATCTTAGGACAGGGAAATTTAAACAAGCAAAAGGTTTTAAACCTAATGTTTCAACACCTTGAAAAATGTAAAATACCCATTGAAATATATGATTTTGCCTAAATGATGAATCCCCTGTGTACTTTACAGTATGCAGGGGATTTTTTTTTTGTTCAGGGTTTATCTAAAACTAAGATCCTCAGTAAAGTATTCTAACCAAGTTTGGTCTCCCGTCATTTCATTATTTTCAAAGAATTTAAGCGTGGTGTAAGCACCAGCTAAACCGGGTATTCCCTTGATGGTTTGTACTGTACCTTTAATTTTTCCGTCGGCTGTGAGGTAATCTCCTCCTGTTGAATAATTAATAGGTGAAAGTAAAAATAATTGAATTACACCTAATCCTGTATCCCAAGTTTTACTAAAAGCGGCTGGAGATTGTCTCAATGTTCTAGCCCAATCTATGAAGTTATAATGCTGTGACATATTTTCTACAATTCTCAAATAGGCTTTTTTAGATTCATCGTCATCATCGTCTCCATATAAAGCTCCTGCTGCAAAATAGCACATTATAAAGAGAAGAATTGTAAACATAGCTTCAATCAATTCCTTTTTGTCATGGTCTGTTAAATTCTCCCAATTTTTCTTTCCTTTTAAAGTGATAATATCTCTTAATAATTTGGCTAAAAGTCTATATCTACCTTCAATTTCAGTAGATTGCCATTCTAAAATAGGCTTCCCATCAGCAGCTTTTCCAACCTCGACATATCGTCCTGTAGTCATGTCTATATGCCTAGAACCAAATGCGCCTGTGAGTGAGCTGGTGATATACTTCTTAAATTGCATGAGTATTCTTCCTGAGGAATAAGCCTCAGCAGCTACTTTTTCTTCATGCCTGTAACCACCATTCATTCTTTCATAGACTCTTTTTAAAGCTGTAAGCTCTTTTGAAGTTATTGCTCCAACAGGTACTTCTTTACCATTGACCATTTCGTAACCTCGAATTGGACCTTTCCATTCAACAGTGTCATAATTCACAATACCGTCGTTTTTAGTAACTACCTCATAATTATCAAATATTGATGTTCCATCTGCTAATTTCATGGCTTTTAATTGAGCTATTAAAGTTATTGCAGCATTGGCATTTTCCCAAAAGGTGTGTGTTAAATACAGAGTTCCCATATTTAACAGCGGATTTTTTTCAATTACTGCATTATTTTGATTAAATTCAAATGGCAAATCACTAGTTAAATAATTCATTTGTTTTACTAATAACCACATTTTATTAGTTTCTAAGTTTCCCATGCCTCTATCTTTTAACATATCTAAATAAAGAGCTGAGGCTGCAAACCAATCCTTTTCTTGGAACTCTATGCCTTTAACACCTAAAATCTTTGCTGATATAGTGTTTGCTATACCTTTTTTAAAGCCTATTACAAATGGAGTTATACCCCCAGAGATAAGACCATGCACAGGTTTTACTGCCATTAATACTAGGGAAACCCATTGTCTCCATAAGGATTCAATTTTCTTTACATCTACATTTCCTAAATTTTCAGACCATTTTTCATCAAAAGTAGTTTTTTCATAGTCCATAACAATCTTAGCTTTAACGAACTCTAAAAGGTTAGGTTGTGTAACTACTTCTTTTCCCTCTACATTCTTTGTAGTTGATTCAAGAATTTTTTGGTAGCCTATCATTGAAGCATAGACAGGGTCAAGGTATTTCTTTTCTAAGGCTACTCTTGCAAAAGCCTGAAATCCAGAAGCTAAATTGTAGCTGTAATAGTCAGAATGGTGATTCATGTATTTTAAAGGCAAACCAATATCTCCTGACTTTGTATGTGGGTCTTTCAAGAATGTATTCTTTACATTTGCCCAAGTTCTGTGCAGTGTGTTTTTACTAAAAATTCCTTCTCTTTCTCTGTATTCATTTTCAGTAATTGGAATTTTAGCAAAGAATCCTTTTGAAAGAGATTTAGTTTTTCCTTCTGTATGGATTATTCCTGTATAGTTGTATTGGTCTGGATTAAACATAATATCCATGAGGGTTTGTTTTTGATTCTCATAGACTGTAAATTCTCTTGTCAACATATCCCCAACTAAATGTGTGTAATTTCCTTGCAAGAACAGCAAAAACTTTCTTTTTGGTTCTGATAAATTAGACCATTCCTTATCTTCTGGTGTTATTAAAACCTCAACATTTTGAGCATTCTTTTTAAATTCAGTAACATTAATAAAATTTAAATAGCCTTTTGTCAAGAAGCTAAAAGCTGCAACAATAGCATGTTCACTTTTATATTCTTCAATAAGATCTTTGGAGGCTTTTTCTAATCTAACATTTAATTCATGCACTTCAGCTTCTATTTTCTGTTTCGCACTTTCATATTGAGCTTTCATAGATTGTAATTCATAAGAATTTATATCCCCATATTGTCCAAAATAAGCCTTAAATTTGCCTATATCTTCTCCCTTAGAACCCATAGTACCCATGCCCGGAAGTCTTTCATATTCAGCAAGCATCTTTGTTAACTCTTTAAGTTTGGTTGCAATAGGAGCTTCTACCCAAACACCATTGATTTGAGTCTTTGTAGAGTATCCTTTTTGTGTTTGGTAATCTAATGCCCATTTAGTATCAACTATTTCCTTTCTTAAATATTCTACAAATTCATGGTCAGAATTTATTTGCAAAGCTACTTTTTGCAAAGCAGTTTTTTGGCTAATACCAATATAGGCTTCGACATTAAAGACATCAGGAGTTTTAGCAAGCATAGCTGCATACTTTGCAGGTTCATTTCTTCTCAGGTAGTTTTCCAAAGTTTTCAAGAACAATGGGACATCTACATCACCTTCTGGATCTATGTGCTTTAATTGCCAATCATTCTTAACTTGTAAAACTGAAAGCCTTTTAAACTTTATATCTTTGTTTTGTAATCTCACCATTACTGCTCTCAACATAACTTCCATCTTAGCCCTATTCTTAGGAGTATCTTTTATTGAATCCATTAAAGCTCCAGAATAAGAGAAGTCTAATCTTGAAGAAGTTTTCCAGTCAAACATACTGTATCTTCCATCAAAGTGAGAAACCATTAAGTCAATAGTTGTACCAATTCCTAAAATATCTGATACAATAGATAGTTCAGAGGATAGAATATCTTCTAAGGCAGGGGGAATTATTGCCTTTGCTCTATTGAAAGCATTATGATAAATCCCAAGATTTTCCATAAATGCAGCAATATCTTTCTCATTTATCCAAGCGTAACTTCCGCCTGCTTGCTCTTGATATTTTAAGATGTCTTTATCTACTTCTGTTGTGGATTCCCCTATGTGACCTTTTATTACCTTGTCAACAGTACTGTGAAAGAGATTACCTTTAATTGAGCCCGCTGTTCTGTAATTTATAAAGGCTTTAATATATGCTGCTTTATCTAGTAGTAAGGTCGTATTGTCAAAAGTTAATCCATCTATTTTTAAAACTTCGGTATCAGGTTTTCCGTCCCACAGTTTATTAGCTGTATCATTAGCCTCTAATTCAGGATCTCCATAAAATCGTTTTTTATTTGTACTACTTGAAGTTTGAATTACATAGTTAGTTAATCTCTCAAATTTAGTGGGATTACCAAGAATTTCGTAATGGTCTTTATTTACTACTCTTATTTGAGTAGCTTCATTTTTCAAAGCATTAATGTTTGGGTCTTTCCTTGTATTAAATAATAAGGAAGGGATGGGAACATTAATGCCATTTACTTGCAAACTTGTATTACTAGAAAGTAATTGTATCGAAAGATTTTTTATTTTGTCATCAAAAGAAACAGGAAATCCTAACCATTTAGAAATATATTCAATGATTTTATTCATGATTCTTTCAATAGTAGATTCATTTATAATGTTCTTTCCTTGTAAGCCTATTAATTTAGTAATAGCTTCCTGCTCATGTTCTTCCTCGGTATAGTGTTTATTTACATTCATTGATTCTATCATATATTCACGAGCCAATTTATTATCGTACAAGTCATCTATTAACTCTGCATATAATTCAGGATTTGTTCGTTGAATTACTTTTAAATAAATGTGTGCATATTCGTGAACAGCGTCTTCTTCATTAAATAATTCTTTAACAAAGTAAATTTTTCCGTCTTTAATAAAGGCGGAATTAAAGTCTTGTAAATTTACAAGACTTTGTGCTTCCTTAAAAGAAATAAATTCATAGGAAAATCCGCTTCTTCTTTTTAAATCTTCAAGTAATGACCTCATACTTCTTTCTTTTTGCATAGAAAGGTGTTCATAATTACTTTTAAATTTCTCCTTTAATTTTTCTAAATACTCTGCCATTACTCCCATTTCCTTTGTAATAGCACCTTTGGGAAATATTTGATTTTTATATTTTACTTTACAGCTCATTTTTATTCTCCTTGACAATCTTCTTCTGTGTCCGCATTTTCCTCTGTTTGTTCTTGATTAAGAGCACTATTTAAAAATACTCTACTAAATAATGAAAATTTATCTAAACCTTCTTTTGGTAATTGAAAATCTGTTACTTCAATAGTTTTAAATGCCTCTCTATCAACAACTACATCTTTTAATCTTATTATACCCATTGCAGGATTAGATTCTTTTGTTTCTGTGTTATAAAATACTACACCTATTTTTTTTAATTCTTCATTAAGAAGTGTTACAAGACCTTCATAAGCAGCAAACTCTTCTTTTTTTATAAGTTTATTTTCTTTTTTTGAAAAAAGAAGGTGTTCAAGTTCTGCCTCTAATTGATACTTAAAACTTTCGGTAATAACAAGAGCAGGCTTTTCTGAAATTTTAAATTTTTCACCAACTTTTTCAACTAAAATCCTATCTGTATTATCAGGGACACTGTTCTTACTTAAAAAGAAAGTATCTGCATAGGCTTGCTCTTTAATTTTAGCACTGTAAATTGTAACAAAACCATCTGAATCCACGGAAAAGGCATCTTCTTTAAAATAAGGCACATCGGTTCTAAAATATTCCTCTTGTGTAAATAGAGTATCACCAATTGGTGCAACTTCTTCTACTTTATTTATGTTGTAAAGTCTATTCTTAGGTAGTTTTTTATAGTAAGCAAAGTTTTTTGGTTTAGTACCTTCTTCGCCTTCTGTGCTATGAGAAAAGATTAAAACGTATGCAGTTTTATATTTTCCTGTTTGGATAAATCTTGGCATACTATCTATATCTTTTACTTCAAAAGACAGGTCATAATGGAAGTTCACAGTTTTATCCTCAGTAGTAAAAATCCCATCATAAATCCTGTTTGTGTCACCCGTAGCACTCGCAACTTCTGTGAATTGAAGTGTTCCCATATTTTTTGTCACAAAGGGTAAAGCGTGAGGGTACTTAGCAGCTAAGTGGAAAAGAAATCTTTCAGCCTCTGCTCTGAATTTCTCAGGGTTTTCTTTAAGAGTCTTTAATCTATTACCTAAACGTATAGATGCTTCTTTATGCAAGATAGTTGGTAATCCTTTGTTAAAGGTATTTTGACCAGCACTCATACCATTTGTGATTACACTTATATGGAACAATTTTTTCATTAGTTCAGGACTAGTAATAGTAGAAGCAAATTCTTTTGTCTCTGGATTCCAACCTGTTGGTATTGCATTAACAGCCTCTTTTAATTGAGCTACACTTATGTCAGTAAGATTTACCCCCAAAGTGAACCTAACATTGTAAGAACCATAAATGTTTTGACTTATTTCTAATCCTTCTAATAAGAAATTAGTTTTAAAAGGAACTTTGTCTTGTTCAGCTTGTTTTTTTGCTGCTGTGTAATCATTTTTTATTTTTAACAATTCCTCAGAAACTAAATATGTATAAGCTGCTGTTCCTGTGTAAGTCTTATGGATTTCATTTTGTCCACTTTTAAATGTAACAGTAATTTGCAAAGGTTTTGACTCTCCTTCTGGTGTTTCATAGACATTTGAAAGTTCATTTGTCAGAGCATAATTAAAAAATTCATTTGACACTAAGGATTCATCTATAATAGTATCGCTACTATTTAGTTTTATTCCCTCTGCTCTTACTCTCCTTACTATTTCTTCTTTAAAGATTTTGGAAAATCTATAAAAATACTTTTCAAAAACTTCTGAATTTAAGGTTGATAAAACATTAGTAGCAGCTTTAACGTGAGGTAAAGTTTCATAAATATCTTCACCAAGAAGTTCTTTGTTATTTCTAAATTTCTCCATGTTCTCTAACATTCTTTGTACTTTTATAGCATCGGCAGGAATTGATTTTAAAGAGCCAATTGCAAGAGCAAGTGAATTTATATCACTCCCAATTTTAGCAAGTTTTGAAAACAGCATAAGAACTTTTAATCTAAATAAAGGAGTTCCTTCTTTGCCAAAATTATCTTCCAATTCTTGCACAGTTAAGAATGGGAATTTTCTTCCCTTTTCTTCTTTTTCTCTTTGTTCACTTGATTTCATTTTACCAAAAAGAGCAGTGTTATTATCTAATAGTTCCAAAATATCAACTTCATTTTCTCTCTCGTCAACTTCCTCTGGAACTACATTTTCACCATCTTGTGTATTTGACACATCAGCAGAAACTTTTACTATTTCAGTAGCAATTAATCTTTCTGTTTTTTCTTCTGTTTTTTCTTCTGTTCTTTCTACTTTATTAACAGGGGATTTCTCTACCTCTTCAAAATAAGTCTCCATTATACCAACTATGTTAGAATCAACATTAGCTTCTTTCATACTTTTTATTAACCCTTCATAAGCCTCTTTTCCTACCTGTTTTATCAACATGGCTTTTAAAGCAGAAGAATGTTGGAATTGCAATTCTTTTATTATATCTTGGTTAAATATTAAAGCTGTAGTATTAATATCTAAGCCTAGAGCTACGCTTGCAGCTATTGCTTCCGCTGTAATTTTATTTGCATTAATAATAGAAAGAATTTGTTCTTTCAAGTTATCTATTGCAGCATTTACAAGTGAGTCAATAACTTCCCAAACTTTTAATTCATCAGTTAAACCTACTAATTGAGTAGTATCAATCCCCAAGAAAGACTTAATAGTTGGGGCAGTTCTTACATGATCTTTATCTAATTCAAAGAATCTTCTTTCAAAGGTAGTCAAGGTAGCTTCCTCATCTGTACTTTTGACATTAGCTAAAACTAAATCAATGTGATTTCTTACAATAGATAATCTTTTTCTCAAAAGTTTATCGGGAACTTTTTCTCTTTTTAATTGTTTAGACAATTCAGTTATTAATTCCGATTCTAATTCTAATAATTTTGACAAATACTCAGTTTGTATTTTATTTAAAGAGACATTAAAAGTTCCTATTTTTGTTGAAGTTCCAATAGCCAGACCGCTTCTAATTTCATAAGCAAGACTTTTTGCGAAGTTGGCAAAGATACCTGTTAAGTCTGCACCATCAAACACTGACCTATAAGCTCTTGCTTTATCCAAGGGATTTGATAAATCATATTCTTTTAATAAAGTAGTAATTTTCTTTATAGTTGCTGCGTCTATATCTTCTCTATTTAAGCCCTTATCTTTTAAAAATTGGTTTAATTTCAAGTCTTGTATATACCTATTAACAGTACCCTCTGCATAAAGACCGTCATTTTTAAAGTTTTCTCCTTTCTTATTGAAAGCATCAGTAGAAATAGGAGATAACATTCTTCCTCTTGTTTGCGGTTTTTGTAGTACTTGCATGTAATTAACAAAGATTTTATTTTTCAACATCACTTTTAATTTAGACTTTAATAATTTTTTTAGAACTTCATCACTGGTCTCTGAAATCTCTTGTTTTAATGCACTTAAAGCTGCTTCATCAAAGGTCTTTCTTTTGTTCTCATCTACTATTATACCTGCAAAATTTGAAGGTAAGTTCTTAATGCCCTCGATTAGTTCATTTACAGGTGTTTCAAATAGGGCATTTCTATTTTTTATAGTTCTTTTTAATTCATTTTCAATTTTTTTACCACGCCCTTGTTCTAATGTCTTTTCGAGATTTTCTATCTTTTCATCGTAAGTTGTAACTTCAGAAATAGAATTTTTAAACATTTCTATCATCTCTGCTTTTGTTTTTTCAAGTTCCAAGTCTAACTGTGCAAGAGAAGTTGACATGGAGGTTTTACTTTTATTTTTCCAATTAAAAACTCTTGTGTATCTTCTATCTTCACCTCCTTCTGGAGCAGCGTCTTTATAATTCTGTAAATTCATTAATTCTTCTTTGTTCCTTTCAATTGTAAGCAAAGTAAATGCTGCCTTTTCAAGGTTTTTCCAATTATCTACAAGTTGTTCTTT
Source organism: Nitrososphaeraceae archaeon (assembly GCA_013114725.1). Lineage (GTDB taxonomy): Archaea > Thermoproteota > Nitrososphaeria > Nitrososphaerales > Nitrososphaeraceae > QCWD01. Next base: position 39,449 of record QCWD01000004.1, read on the forward strand.
GTAAGAACTAAATTTTTGATGTAAAAGCAATCTTAATCCTGCTCTATCAGAAATAGATTCTGGTCTTATTACAAACATACTATCCACGTCAAAGTCAGCACCTGTAACTTTAATCAATTCGTAAGGAACAACAATACCATTTGTGCCATTATTGTCATAGAATCCCACTATTCTTAAAGGCGTAGCACTGTGTATTTCTGTGGTAGGTATCCTAACTCCAAAAATGTCCCCTAGATGCACATATTTCTCCATATAGCGAGGCAAAAGAGCTTCGTAGTATAACAGTCCCTTATCATCTATAACGGGCTTTAAACGACGCTTCTTTTTATCAACTCTTCTTTCAATTCCTAAATCAGGAACAAGTACCATTTTACCCCCAGAGAATTTTAACTCCACAGTAGATTTTGAAAAGGAGGCAATTGCATTATTCAAAGTTCTAACTCCTATCATAGGATAATTAATATCTGCACCTGAATTTAACAACTCGATGTAGTCAGAAGCATTATTACCTTTTACTTTCTTGATAACTTGTGCTTTTATCTTTTCTAAATCGCTAAATTTTGGTAAGGTTTCCTCTAAGGATAAATCATACAACTCAGCCATAGACTCATAAATTGCACCTGCCTCTTCAACTGATTGTTCCATAATATTCAAAAAGTAGGGAAGCTGTGAGGGATTTGTAATAGCTTCTTCTGTTACATGCACGGGATCTAATTGTATTTTATACTCGTCATTAGACAAAGTTAAAACAGAAGTTTGTGAAAAGTCTTGGATTTCTTTTTCAGTCAATCTACCATTTAATAATTTAGCAATTGGAATGGGCTTCCTTTCTCCAATTTTTAATGATGATGGGGGTATTGCCTCATCTACTCCCAATGCTCTAAGATTAGCAACAAAGTTTTTTAATTTCTCTCGTACTATATCTTCTCCCGGCATGTTTTTTGCCTCTATAAATGCTTTGCTTAGAACAGTTGTGTTGGATTTTACCAATATGATTTCTTTTTCTCTTATTTCATAATGAGCACTTTTTACTAGACTTGTAGGTTGAGAGGCTTCACCAAACATTCTTTGCAACATTTCTAATCTTTCTGGCAACATAAAAGCTGATCCATCAAGAGCGTTAAAAGGACTTACCCCATCTTTAACAGGGTATTTCCCAAGTTTTTCAAATTCTGCAAGAGCTGAAAACATATCTCCTTGTAATTCTTCAATAACAGCGGTTTTAAAAGTTTTTGGAACATGAAAATCTGAACTAATCAAACCAACTGAACCCGGAGCATGAGAACCACCCAGCCTTTTTAACCTGTCTTGGCTACTCTTAGTATGAGCTACATCTCCCGAAATTAATTGTTGAGCTAAATAATTATGGGGATAAGCATGTCTTAGCCACAGTTTCACTATGTCAGTCAAAGCATTATGTAAGGCAATAACATCAGGACTTTCAAAATTTAATGCCTCTCCATAAGTTCTTTTTATTCTAAAAGCATCTCCGTCTCTGTCTCCTCCTCTATCAAAATAATTTATAGCTTCTTGTGATAATCCATATTTTCCTAAATGTTTAGTTAAGGTTTGCATATTTCCCGGTAAATCAAATTTACTAGCCATTAACATTTCCTTAGCAATAGCAGCAGCATCTTCCTCAAACATAACCATTAAGTATTCAGCCATAACTTTGTACTCCTTATCAGTTAATTCCGCAAAATTACTTCCCTCTTTATTTTTAAATTTGTTAATGATGGCTTGTATATCATAGTTATTTACAAGGAATGACTCCTGCTCGGTTACTTTCTTTTTTAAATCCTCTAAGAGGTCTTTGTCTGCATTTAATAAAGTTTCAAGTTTTTCTAGATTGATTAAGCTCTTACTATTATATACAGTTGATGTTGGTAATTTTTCAGGGCGTAGAGTCAATTGATGCAATAAACCTGCATAAAGATTTTTTAATTGTTCCTCATTTAGCATATTGAATCTAAGTGCAATTAAACTTGGTCTATCCTCAGCAGGGTCTAAAAATTCTACTACCTCTGCTCTATCTGAAAATAAAGTAGATAGAAAACCACCAACAAAATTCCTTTCCCAATATTGAGAAATGGTTTCACTTTTGTATTCAGTATGCCTGTCTTTTTCTCTGCTTTTATCATGTTCTTGCATAGCTATCGGTCTAAACATATCCTTTTGTAAGGGGTTTGCTTTATAAAAAGGAAAATCAAAGTGTTTTGGAAGAGGGAAATTCTCCGCTGTTCTTGGTATTAAAGCTCTTGCATTTCTGTGTGCTGACGAAGACAAGGTAAAATTATAGTTCTTCTTACCATCAGAACCTCTATATGTTGATTCCCTTATGAAATCATTTGACTTGGATAATACTCTTGCTAATCTATTTAAATCCTGCGCATGATTTCGAGATAATTGCACTGTTATTAATTCAGGAAATTCTTCTGTATCTTCCTCTGTTTCAAAGTTTATAATCCCTTCTCCATTTTCTACATTTTGTCCTGTAATCTTTTCATTGCTTTCCTCCTCTACTGCAGAAGTTGAGGATTTTTTAGACTTTTTATTCTTTTTAAAAGTTTTTTCTGTTAATACTTTCGGTGCTGTTTGTCTTTCATCACTTTCTTGGGAATAGGTTCTTATAAGAGAAAATCCAAAAAAACTTATCTTATCTACATCTTCCGCAGTAAATACAGGATCAGAAAAACCTAACAATCTTACTAACATTTCTGGAAGCATTTGACTATATGAGATAGAAGGCGCACCAGCTCCAAGTTCTGTTACATATTTTGTAGCTTTTTCAAGAGCAGGAATTGTTAAGGGAATTGTCTTTCCCTTTATTGATAAATAAGCTAAGTTCGCTTTGGCTAAGAATTTTAAAGCATTAAGGTCTACTTTTCTCATCTCCTCAAACTTTGCTTCTAATAAGCTATTATTTGTAACTTTTGGCATCAAGTGTTTTACAAACCCTTTAATCCTCTTTTCAATTTTGGTTTTAGCTATTACTTCTTTCTCTGTAAGTCCCGTATCTTTTTTCAAAAGTTCATGGGATTTTATTTCATCTTCCATAGCTTTTTTAAAAGCCGCTTTTATATAGGATTCAAAGGTTGTCTTTTCTCTTTGCTCTAATGGAAGTGAGTCTACATAAGCATTAAACTTTTCTTGTGTTGCTAATTCATTTAATACAGAAGAGGCAAAGTAATAAGTGCTATTACGATTTTTTTGATGCTCTTCATTGCTTTTTCCAAACATAGTAGCATCTGCAAAATCAGCTAATACCAAGGCATTACCAAAAACATCTCTAAAGGCTTCACTTAATGCCGCTCTTTTTTCAACATCTGCAAATAAATTTTTTATATCTTCTTTTATTCTTTGATCCACAGAAAGCATCACTGTTGGAAAATACTTTAAAACGGCAACTCCATAATTCTTTTCTTTTACATAGGTGTAAGGGGCACGCTCTCTTAAAGAGACTAAACTGACATGCAGAGAAGCTAACAAATCTCTATTCCAAGCACGTTGGAAATCTTTTTTTGCACTTTCGGCATCAAGAATATTAGTTCCCACATCTTGAAAGAAATCTGCATAAGTCCTGCCCGCCCTTCTATTAATATGAAACAAAGTAACTCTTTTTCCATTAGGCAATTCTAATTGCCTTCTAAGTAGTTCAGTTTCAGTTTTTAATATGTTTTGTCCGTCTACAATTTTAAACCTTTCTTCATAAGCTATTTCTTCAAACTTAAGGAAAAGTTCTTCTGCTTCCTTCTCTGAATACTCACTATCCTTTAAAAAAGCAGATATAGCATCATAGTTAGGAAGAGCTGCTGTATTAGGATTTAAGAAAACAACAGGGCTTTCCGGAGCAACAGGGGTAGAGGCTTTTTTAATAATTATTTTTATCCTTTCGCCAATTGCTTTGGTCAAAGCATTATTTCCTTCCTTAATTACTGCCGCATCGATTTGAGCAGATAAGAACTCCTCAAAACTTCTTGTATCCGAATTTTGCTGATTAAAGTTTAGACCATTTAAAATCTGTACCGATTTAACATAGGCAAAGTTTGGTTCTACTAAAATCTTCCTTCCATTTGAACTTACAAAAACAAAGGTATTTAAAAATATTTTTGTTAAGATATTTGCTGAGTCTTCATAGCTTATATTTTCTTTCCTTTCAATATGGGATTTTAAACCCTTTGAAGTTTCTAATTCCGTGTCAATAGTAACTTCCTCTTCTTCTCCCATTACTTCCTGTGTTGAGGCTGCAATTGCTTGTGCAGAAGAAAAAGGTAATTGAAAATCTGGAATAAAGACCCTCATCATTGATGTGAATAATCTTTGTTCTTCCTGATTTTCCTTTTTGTTAAGTTTAAAACCTTTAAATTTCTCTCTTAATATTTTAAAACCTTCATCTTGATTATTTTCATCTCTTATATGAGTTATTACTTTTACAAATAATTCTTCATTTGATAAATTTCCAAGATTAGACTCAGTTCCACTTAATTGAACAAATTCACCTAGTCGATTAACCTTAATAATATTTCCTGTTAGTTCAGCTATAAAGTAATGTAAGGATCTTTTTGCTGCCATAAAAGTTTCTACTGTGCCATAGTCTTTTTGAATATCACCTTCATAAAATCTTGGTTCTTCTCTTGAAGATCCCCAAAAACTTTCCTCTGGAGATAATATAACACTGTGTTTTCCTTGCTCAATTTCCGTAAATAATTTATTAATTTCATAATCGTAGTCATTAATTAGATTAAGAAACTTCATAACTTTAAGGTACAATCTATATAAGAAATTTTTAGGTCTGGATTTTAAATCAGGAAAAGTTTGAAATTTTCTAGTGAGAATTTCCTCCCATTCCATTCTAGAAGGAGTTTCACCGTATAATTCTACATAGGCTTCATATAAACGCTGTTTATCTACACCTTGAAGATAATACCCAAATATTCTGTGGAATAACTCATGCTTTACAACATTAGCTCTAACCTTACCATCTTCCAATTCAACAAAGACATCTAATCCTCTAACCATACCTCGAACAGACACACCACCAGCTAATTCTTGTAATATGTCCTGATGTAAAGCATGTAGTTGCTCATCACTAATGTCGGGCATATATCTTTTAGCTCTTGCTTTAAATTCCTCTAATGTAATCAATTCACCAACAGGCAATTCTACATCAGCACGAAGCATTTTTAGATTGTTAAATTCATCTATAAATTCATTTACTTCATTGGCTAAATCAACAGGTCTTCCTCTTTTTAAAACAGTAAAAACCCCATTTTCAAAAGAGTAATTTTGGTATTTACTTCCTATTTTTCCAATAACATGATTGAATACAGTAACTATACTTGATGATGCCGCCGCTTTTGGAAAATTAGCTAAGAATTGTTTTTGTTCCTCTGTTAAATCTTCTTTTCCTACTTCTACGTTAGCAGCTTCTATTTCTGATTGAGTAGATGTCGCTGGTATTTTAGGTTTTGATACTTGTTCTTCTAATTCTTTTAGTTCTGCATCATATTTAGCATTGATTTTACTAATTTGATTTTTTTGAGTACTTTCAATAGCATCAGCTACTTCATTTTTAAATGAATAATCCTTATTATAGTACTTAACAGTTATATCCTTATCAAGCATCATTCCTGCTGTATTTAATGCTTTTATAGTAGTTTCTTCTTGAAATGCTTTCATTAAAGATTTATCTAATTCATCTTTAGTTTTAGAATTTCTGATATTTATAGCATCTTCAATCTGGTTAGATATTTCTTCTTGTCTTCTTCTTTCTATATCAGCTTTTTTAACTTCTATTTCTTCATAAGAAGTTACAACATCTTGAGATGAGGGGACTATTACTTCTGCATTCTCCCCAACTTCATTTTCCTCACTTACTACTTCTGTATTTTGTGCTTCTTGAAAAGGGGTAACTACATCAGTGACAACATTAGAATCATCTTCTTTTAAGGTTATCCGTGTTGGTAAAATCTCTTCAAAAGAAGTTCGCATTCTTATCTTGTTAGATACTTCTTTAAATTCTTCTTCCTGTGCTTTTTTATTAGCATAGAGGTTATTTAATTTTTCTACACCTTTTAAGAATTGGCTTTTTCTTATTTGTACTACTATTGGAGGATTTGTGTTATCTTCAAAGAAATCAATTAAAAGAGCAATATCTTCAAAACTTAAAGGTGTACTTGAATATCCTTTATCACTATTTTTACTAGCCAATTGAGAAAGGACAATTTCAACATTAACTTTAAGCTGTGTTAATAAAGCTCTATCTTCTGGAGTTCTTTCTGTTGCTAATAAAGCAATTGTTTCTCTTTGTATGTTAAGGAGTTTATTTTCTAAGGCGTTATAATCTATTCTTTCTTCGACTGAAAGATTAACTGTAATTCCTGTATTATACCCTGCTTCTAATTTATTTTGTATTTCCCTAATACCCTCAATAGCATACCCTAATAAATTTTTTGCTTTTAGCAAGTTAGACAAAGCAGCTGCATTTTTTCCTTTTACATCTTCTCTTATAGTTAGAAAAGTTCTTTGGAAACCTAACAATCTTTTTCTATTAGCATTAGCAATTCTTATCAAGGTTTTAGGAGCAATGCCCTGAGCAGCTTTTATTTTCTGAACAAAGCTATATGTTTTCTTTTTATTTTCAGTGATGTAATAAAATTTAACTTCTCCTCTTAAATTAGTCTCCGTATTCCACTCATTACCATCTTTTGACAATTCTGTTTTTCTTGCTTCTACTCTTTCTTGGAATTGCTCCACTGTTTCATTACTACCTTTTTTGAGAATGTCAAAAACGCTGTCTTCTCCATAATATAAATCTATGATGCGTAAAACTGTTTTTAGAAATTCCCCCGCTTCTTTCTTTTTTTCTTCATCTTCTGATTTAAGATCTTCTTCTATCTGTACTATAAGTTCCCTAAAATTTTGCATTTGCGCTGCTTCTAAGGGACTAGTCTTTGTATTTTTACTAGTTTTTCTTGCTCTTTCTGCTTTTCTCGCTGCTTCTTTCTTTTTTTCTTCATCGAAAGCAACTGCTAATTTTATACAATCTTCGGGAGTAGTATTAACAGCATCATTACCTAATGTTTTAGCCTTAGCTAAGGCATGAACAAAGACAGACAAAGCATTCTTATATCTATCAAATTGTTTTTTTTCTTTTTCCGTTAAAAATTGTTTCTTTACAATAAAACTTAAAAAGAATTTTTCATGCCATGTTAATTCTTTAAGTGTAGTTTTTCTCTGTGCTGTCCATTTTGAGATTTGCTCTTTTAAAAGATTTGCAAAGGCTTCTTCTTTTCTAAACTCTTTCATAGTACTATAATCTTTCAATATGTCCATTAGTTCTTTATCAGGATTTCTAACTAAAGAGCTTATATAATTAGACATAGCCTCAAGACCAGCAGGAGAAATCACTCTTAATAATATTCTTATTTGGAATTGGTACAGTTGAGTTTCCCAATCTTTTATAGGTTCAAATTCCTCATCGGTCATTTTATCCCCTGATAACTTAATAATCATAGGCTTAATAGGAAAAGTCCTCTCCACACCGTCTTTATCTTTATAAGTCTTGTATATATTAGATATAATTAAATATGGGAATCCTTTATTAAAAGTATAATTCATATCCGGCAATCCCATTTTTGTCAATTCATTTTCTTCATTTGTTGTTGGTAAAAAGAATCTAATATGCAAGTTCTCAGCTTGTTCTGGAGTTAGAGATAATCCCTCTTCAAATTTTTTCCTTATATCAGAAAGATTTACCTCATTTAATTCTTTTGAATAAGCAAAAGTTAATTTTCTTGCTGTGGCTAACTTATAAGGACTTTGTAACTGTACCGAAGTGTTTAGAAGATTCTTTTTCTTAGTTTCATTATGACCAAAACTCACACTCTCCTTATCTAATTCATTTATATTTATGTTTACATCATGTCTTTGTAAGCCTAAGATTTGATACTTACCTGTTGTACGTGTTTCTCTTACAGCATAAATATCTCCTTTTTCTTCCCCTTTAATTCTAACATAATAAACTTTATCATAGCGTGTTCCATCGCCATCAGTTAAAAAGCCATCAACAGTCTTAGTAACTGTATTATCAGGGTATTCTAATACATGACTGCCCTCTTCAATATCTAAATTAGCTAAAATTCTTTTTAACTCTTTAAAATCCTCAATGGTTATTTCCTCTTCTGTTTCCGCTTCGTCTTCTTCTGTAAGGTAATAATAATCATCATTTTCTGGTGTGATGTGTTCATTAAAATAATCATTAGGAGATTCAAGAACTTCTTTTGCTTTTTCTTTTATTTTCTTTTTTTCAGCTGCCAAATCTGAAAATTTAGCATCTATTGCTGTTAGTAATTGTTTTTGCCCATCTAATTTTTTACCGTTTAGTGCAAGTTCCGCCTCTACAATATCTTTATCTATTTTAGATTTTTGCGTTCTTGCCTTATTTTGTAATTTCTTAATTTCAGCCTCTATCTCTTTTCCTCTCTTAATTACTACCTTCCTAAATTCTTTAAGTTGTTCGGGGTCATCAGGCAAATTATCTGTTCCTACTTTCTCTCCAACAGCACGAAGTTCGTTAAATTCAGCATTGAATTGCTCCTCTCTTTTATCTTCTATTTCTTTCTTTTTCGCTAATGCTTTATTTAAACTATCTTCTAACTTTAAAAGGATTTCTTCTAATTTAGGAATAATAATAGTTAATTTGTTGCGATTATTTATAAACTGAACTTTTGTTTCTATTTCCAAAGGTTCTTTTATAGCCTCAGCAAGATTTATGCTTGTTTTTTCAATTTCCCTTAAAAGACCGTTTATATCGTGCATTTTAGTTTTTAACTTTTCAATGTTTAATTCTATTTCAGAAAGATCTACAAGGTCTTCTATATGAAAAGAAAGATCTTTTACAGCAGTTTCAAAAAACTCAAGACTAAAACTAACATCATTATGTAAATCACGTAACTTTTGCTGTTTTTCAGCTTCTGCTTCTGCTGCTTTTTCTTGCTCTTTTTGTGCTTCCTCTATTGCTATTAATCGATTTAATTCCTCCTCCTGTCTTTTAATTTCTTGACGTTTATTCTCCTCTTTTTGAAGATTTTCCTGTTGTTGTCCTAATGCTTTTAGTTCTGCATCATATTTAGCATTTATTTCTTCCTTAGTTTGTATTTGTTCTTGAGAAAATATTACATATTCCATTGCATCTGGATTGTTCAAATTAGTATCTAATCCCTTAATCACAATGTTATGCTCTATTGCATAATCTCTATATATCTCTGAATACTCTCTTCTATCAGCCCAATTATAATTATCTCCATAAGCTGAAATTTGTTCTCTCTTTAATCCAAATTCCTTTAATATCTCTCTAATCCTATTAAACTGGTTATCTATTAAATATTTAGGGTGAATATAAAAATTCCCATCTGTAAGTTTAACTAAATCTCCAGAATCTACAAGCCTTTCCAAATTACTGCTATCACCAGTTACTCTATAAAAGTCATTCTTGATATTTTTGGTAACTTGTACTACTTTAACTCCGGGTTTTAATAAGAAACTACTTACCTGTTTGCCATAATTTTTTGCAGAACTGAAAGAATTAGTAAAATATAACCCCAGTCCATAAAAGCCAAAATCTCTGGCTCCAAGCTTAGATTTGTCTATTTTGTCTATTTTAGTTTCTCCACCATGATGTAACTCAATCTGATTTAATTCTTCTTGTCTTCTTCTTTCTATATAAGCTTTTTTAGCCTTTATTTCAGATTGAGTAATTTCTTGTGATGAAATTTCAGCTTGTATTGAAGTAGATTGTCCTAATGCTTTTAGTTCTGCATCATATTTAGCGTTGATTTTATCTATATGTGTTTGGTTAGGGTTTTCATCTACATTGGTTGATTGAGGTGTAGAACTTACCCAATTTTTAAATCCTTCTATATCTTGTTTAGAACCTAGTATATGAATTTGTTCTGGTTCAAATACTACAATTTGATTTTCACCAGCATCATATATCCTATTATCTGATTGCTTTCCTCCTTTCAACAAAAGACCATCAGAATTTTCCTTTAAACTACTACTATTGTCATAATTATCAAACCAATCTTTTACAGTTAAGTTTTTAGGATTTTTTATATTAATAATTGCTTGTTCAGCTATACCTTTATTATTCAGTATGTACTTTTGAAATTCTTTAGCATCTTTTTCAATTTGTTCTTTAGTAGCTCCCATTTTTTCAAAGAAAGCTATTTCAGATTTTATTTGTTCAATGGTAGGATTTAATCCAAATTTATTTACAACCCCTTGTATTATTGAATCATCAAATTCATCACCTTTATATTTAATAGCATAAATATTAGCAGCATTTTTATCGTCTGTAAAAAATATACCTAATTCTTTACTTTTTTTGTTAGTTTGATTTTCTGTTTTTCCACGATAAACAATATCTTTTACTTTACTATCAGGAAATATAGTATCAAGATATTGAGAATATAGTTGTAAAGCTTGTTGTTTTTGTTGTGGGGTTATTTCATTACGTTTTCTTTTAATTTTATCTTTTTCAGCTTGTTCTTTAATTT
>QCWD01000077.1 GCA_013114725.1 Nitrososphaeraceae archaeon
GTCGGTTGATATAACACATAACGCTATAATGTTTTACGAACTGTAAAAAAGACGAGACCAGAATAATGAAGGGCAAAGAAATCGTATTTGATAAATAACATCTTTTAATCTAAAATTAATATTACATTGGATAATTAATTATAGATATCAATAAAAACTGAAGTTTAATCTTTGGATAAAAATATGCAGTTAATTATTAAATAATCATTTGTATTACGATTCGTTAAATTTGTTCATATCAACTTAATTATTATCAAGATAAGTTAACATTCTAGTTGGATTTTTGGGATGATATTAAAATATTTTCAATTTTTAGAATCAAACATATAGTTAAATATTAGGTTAACCTAATATTTTTAGTCTATAGTATGCATTTGCATATAATAAACTAATACACCTACCCAAGTCATTCAATCATATTTAGACATGGAATCACCCATGTCTAAATCCAGATATTAAAACTTTTTCTTTAAATTTAGTATCTAAATCCTTAAAGCTAAACTAAATTAATCTTGTTTTGGACTACAAAAAAGTAGATGATTTGTAATAGGTGGAACAGAACTTTTATTTTTGATAAAGGTAATGAGCTATGGACTTGGACGATAGTTTAATCAAAACATCATCCACAATAAACCAGCGTTATTTGTTATGAAAATAGAACGATTATGATGGAGTCTAAAATACTTATAAAATAATTCTCTAGCATGATATTCAGAAAAACATATAAATTATTTATAAAGTTCATGATAAAAGATATGAAAATAGAGAATAGAAAGCTTGATTATTTATCAGTTTTATGTTTATCAGTTTTAACGTTAGTAGGTAGTATTGTTTTTATTATTGGGACAAATTATAATTTAGGTTATTCCCTAGAAAAAATTAGTGATCTAAATTTCATGATGCATATGGAGTTAATGAAGGGTCATAATGAACAAGCAATAGCAAATAAAGAAAGCGGAAATGGATTCTTGGCAGAAAAACATATTGAACATTCGTTGTATGAAAGTTTTGGAGCTATTAAAAATCAGCTTACTAATTCTCATCCTGATTTGGATAAAAAGTTTTCAACTGAATTTAATTATCTACGTTCCATAGCACAAAATTCGACAGAAACTGAATTTATAGAGGCAGTAAAAAATTCTAAACTCATAGATGAAATCTCAAATACTTTAGTTCCAAATACTAATACTACCTTTACTTTGTTGACAATCGGAAAGATACTAGATTCCATTATTGGAGAATACAATGCAGCAGTTGATGGAGAGGGAAATATACAGGCGATAATAGAGTATCAAGATTCTCTAGGATTTATTTCCAGAGCTGATGCCCTTATTAATCAAGTTGTCGAGGAAGACAGTATTTTTGAAAAAAATGAATTGAAAAAAATTGATAACTCAATCAACATAATTCAAGATAAACTTGAAAAAAAGATTCAATATGATGATGTTGTAGAGGATCTTCATAATACCATTGGAATGATACTGAAAATTACCAATGTAAATGATGCAGTAATGTATAGCTAGAAAATATAGATAAAAAATCTAATTTTTTTTATGTTATGCCTATTCCTATAATTGATAACTTATTTTTATGTTTGTGTTTTAAAAAGATTAATGATTATGATTTGGATGTTTAAACAATTTCTGCATATATTATATAGTAAAATAATTATTGTCAATCCTCACTAAAATATTTTTGTAATATCCTGTCCATTTTCAAATTAATAACGTCTTTGTCTTGCATAATGTCAGGATGTTTTTGCTTTAGATGTTTCAATGCGAACCTAACCTTATCTCCACATAATCTACACTTTGTTTTTCCAAACACAATATATATAAATAGAAAGGGTAATAATTGCCTATTTCTTTAATTACAAATCAAAAACAATACAAGTAAATTTATGTTATTTCTATTTCTTCGTGATGAACGCCATTTTTTTTTATATATTTTAATAAATCATCGTGATTATCTTCCTCAATATTATAATATTTTTTCATTGTTTCAATTGTATCATCATCATATATTCTAAAATTTTTAAAAAATATTCTCTCTTTTTTCATATTTACAAATATACATTTTCATAGTTAAATATTTTCTTATAATTTTCAGTATTTTTTTCTGGTATAATGTTGAGAATAACTATAAGGAAAAGAATTCTGATTTTTGTTTTCTTTACTCTTAAACAGTAAATTATTTACTATTATGCAACAATAAATATCATATAAATTAGTAAAGTCATAAATTTATCTATATTTGAAATAAAATGTACATAAAACATAAAATGTGAATAACTAATAGTTTTTCTTTTTTCACACAAGATTATTTTACTTCAAGCTACTTAATTTATTGGTAGAATATGTCCTGCTTGTTTTTACTCATTTTTATTAGCATGTATTTTATAGAACGGACTAAGATCTTTATATATAAAATAACACAAGATGGCCTAATTTTTTATGGTACAAAATGAAGATGAATTATTTGCTTTCATTATCGTACTACAAATAATTAAAATGGAATATTATCTTATTTAATTTTCGACAATAAATGCTAATTTAACACATGTTTTATATTTGGTTATTTTTCCTGTACTTGGATCAACTTCTGCAGTCATATCGCGTACTTCAACACCGCGTATACCATGAATTGTTTTTAGTGCATCAGAAACTGCGGTCTGTGCAGCATCTTCCCAACTAGTTGTTGAAGTTCCAATCAGTTCTAATATCTTTACTACTGTCATTATAATTATTACTGCATTCTAGTATTTATATATTAAAAGATATGAAAATCGTTTCCATAACGATTAATCACAAACAATCCATAAAATATTAAAATTTAGTGTTTCTATCATAAAAAGAGTAAAAAAGTAAAAATCTTTCTTTATATGCTATAATATTATGGGAGTCGATCTTAAACCTATCCTGCCTTCTTTTCCTATCAAAGTATCAGATTTATCTGATAAAGTTGTTGCGGTTGATGCATTTAATACCATATATCAATTCCTTTCTACAATCAGAGGATATACAGGAGAACCACTGACTAACAACAAGGGTGAAATAACAAGCCATCTAAGTGGTTTATTTTACAGGAACATAAATTTTCTTATAGAAAATATTAAACTAGTATACATATTTGATGGTAAACCTCATCAATTAAAATATCAAGAAATTGAAAGAAGAAGACAGGTCAAGACTCAAGCCTTTGAAAAATATCAGGAGGCATTATCTGAAGGAAAATTTGAAGACGCAAAAAAGTACGGACAGGCAACTTCTACAATTACAGACAAAATTGTTCAAGATTCGAAAAAAATTTTGAATCTTTTAGGAATTCAATATATTCAGGCAACATCTGAGGGCGAAGCAACTGCAGCAAAATTAACAAAAAATGATGTTGCCTTTGTTTGTGCAAGTCAAGATTATGATTCGTTATTATTTGGAGCGAAAAGATTGATAAGAAATCTTACAATTAGTGGAAAAAGAAAATTGCCAAATAGAAATGTGTATATCAATGTTGAACCTGAAATGATTCTTTATGATGATGTAATTAAAACAACCAAGCTTACACATGAACAGTTAATCGATGTTGGAATATTAGTTGGAACTGATTTTAATCCAGGCGGATTTCAGGGAATTGGTCCCAAAACTGCTTTAAAATTGATTATAGAAAATGGCAAATTAGAGAATATTGAAAAAATAAAGACAGCGCTTGAAGAAATTCCATATCATGAGATAAGAGAGATTTTTTTAAATGTACTCGAAAATGATGATGACATAAAAGGTTTAGAATTTAAATTTGATAAGCCAGACCATGATGAAATTATAAAATTTTTATGTGACGAAATGAGTTTTTCAAAAGAAAGAGTAACCACAGCTTTGGAAAGATTAGAAAAAGTTTCCGAACAAAAAAATCAATCTCTTGAAAAATGGTTCGGATGAAAAAACACGGTTCTGTTAATGTAACAAAAGATCTATAGCTGCGCATCCTATTTCTAATAATAAAGCAATGAAACTATAGAATATCAAAAATAATATATTCTATATTGACTCAATTATATCGAAGTTTTAAAAGTTATTTCCAGCAAATTTTAACAACATACGTTAGGATATGATATACGCAGCTATAGATCTTTTGTTAAATTAAGAGCCTATTTGTCTATAATGACAGATTCGTATCCATGTACTTGTATATCATCTGGATTAATTTACTATAATTTAGTGATTTTTAACATCTATCGAACTAAAAACGTCATTTGGAAGTATCTTTTTTATGACTTTATTTTCAAATCTCTTGTTTTCAAGTTTTAAAAATCAGTTGCATTGTTTATTCTTTATATCAAGACAGATTGTATGGATTTTATTCAATCTGAAAAATGATTGCAATGGAATTTGTAAAAATCTCACGTATTATTTAAAAAAATTAAAATAATACTTTTCTCAAAACAGATCAATCATTGAAACTCATAGTTACAAGTTTTCTTTTTTTACTTTCTATAACTTTCTTTTTCTGGGTTTATGGAGTTTCTCCAAAACTGCAATCTGAGTTGCTCAATAATCAGGTCATATCTCATATTAATTACAGTCATGTCGGAAATTACAGCATGAATGATAAGTATACAATTCCCATTCAAGACAAAAGTGTCAATTTAAATAAGGTTTTGGTATCTAGTAATGGAACACATATAGAAATAAAATTGTTGTTCAATGATCTATTGAACCGACTTTATACATTTTTAAATAGCAATGATACCAAAAAGAGTTTTTTTGTGAACTTATTAATAGATTCTGATGATGATGAGAGCACGGGATTTTTAGGCTATGATTATAGATATTTGATCAGTAGTAATATTTCAGATTCATACAATTCCCGCAATGATGGAATCCGGGACAATTTAATCAAAAACATTTCCAAGAATGAAAATAAAAACTATTCAAACTATAAAGGTCTCCTTAATGATAACGAATTCAATGATCTAATACTGATGACATCAAATTCTAAAAATATAGTTGAAAAAATTGATTGGACGATAGCTGGTTATGAACTGTTAGATTATGACTTTCAATCCCTGTTTTATTATTCTAAACTTGATGAAAAACATATGACGATCATTCCGAACGGATTTAAAATTACTTTGGACCTTAACCAAATAGAATATCCATCAAATTATGCAATCTTAGTTGAGGTTGGCAGAGAGGCAGATAATTACAAGTTAACTCACACTTATGGAAAAATACATATTCCAACTCCCAACCTAAACTTAGTCCAGCAAGATATAGGTGTTGTTAATGGAAAGAACTCCGTAATTATGAGATTTAATAATACCAGTTTTTATAACCTGTATCTTAACATAGAGATACTTAACAAAACCATACCAGAAGGAATATCGCTCAATTTCAGTCATGGCAACAGTTTTGATCTGTTAGGTGGACACGGTGCAATTCCTTTAGATATTTTAGTTCATTCCAAAGACAAAGGAAATAATATTATCGTTCCAATAAACATTTCATATAGTGTCATTGGAGAAAATGATTTTGCAGGCTCTGATTTTAATAATTCACTAACTCGTGAACACATATACAATATGATATCATATCTTAATTTGAATATTCAGAATGGTGACCGTTTGGTAAAGTTAGGCGATATTCCTTCTCAATACGTGGCTATAATTCTAGGAGCCATATTCAGTTTTTTCATTCCTTCTATCACCAAGTCAATCAAGGAGTATGGACAGAAACAGACAGCCAATAAATTCTTAAAAAATATTCTTAAAGAAGAAAATTCAAAAAATCCCGAACTTTCAATTAAAAATATAATCGCCAATATGATAATTATAAAACATGAATTTATCAAAGGAAAAATAAATAAGGACCAGTACGATATATTAAAAGAAAATACGGTAGATATTTTAAAAGATTTGATAAATAAAAATACTGTTAATAGAGAAAACAATAAAGAAAAACAATAGTTTGATTTTGGACAAGGTTAATTTAATAAATATTTTCTTTCTGAACTTTTAATTGGATAGTCATTAGCACTCATATCCCTGCTACAAATTAAACCATCTAAATCAAATTCCCAATGTTCATTACCATGAGTCCGCATCCATTGAGTAGGATTATCGGCATCCCTCCACTCATATTCAAATCTTACTGAAATACGATTCTTATTATAACACCATAACTCTTTCATAAGATGGTAATCCAATTCTTTTTGCCATTTTCCAATAAGAAATTTAAGAATTGCATCCCTTCCTTTGAAGAATTCTGTTCTATTTCTCCAAATAGAATTCATGGTGTATGCTTTAACAACATTATGAGGATTGCATGTATTCCATATTTCCTGCGCTACTCTGACTTTTTCTTTAGCTGTCTCCTCATTAAATGGTGGTAATATTTTTTTAAATTCCATGATATACAAATGTTGATATTCGATATATCGTCGTCGGAATAAAAAATTCAAATATAATTCCAAAACGGTATCAAAAGAGATCAGCTTTATCTTACAGGCAGAAAGTCAAGTGCATCAAAAAAAACTGCTAATTCTTTTGATATTTGATTACAAAATATTCCCAGAAGTTCGAACTCAGCTGGGAAAAGTCTTTTCTCACTGAACATT
>QCWD01000078.1 GCA_013114725.1 Nitrososphaeraceae archaeon
ATCAATAGAGGTGGATTAATGTGTCAAAACCTATATAGCAAACAATTCTTGTAATATGATGTTTAATGGGCTCGTAGCGTAGTCAGGATATCGCGGCGGTCTTCGGAACCGCAGGTCGTGGGATCGAAGCCCTCCGAGCCCGCTAACCAATTTGGCTCATATACTAGTAAGTGGAAGATAATATGTGAGGATCTCTAAAATTGCCTACAAGACTCAAAGATACTTTGGAAAAGGTCAGAAAACTAGACAACAAATCAAACTCAGATTTCTTAATCGAGTTCTATGAATATCTGAAGACAGTTAGGATCTCTGAAAGATACCAAAGTGATATTCTAAAGGTTCTTGTGAAGTTTTCAGAATTTATTGATGACAATCTCACGAGTGTACGTAAGAAAGAACAGGTTCTGGCATTTCTCAATACAAAGATAAAAAAGAGAGAGGAGGATCCAGACGAAAGATGGATTACAATATGGAACGATTATCTCTGGAGAATCAAGTATTTCTACAGATGGTTTCACAATATAAAGAAAAATGAAGATAAAGAATATTTTATATTATCAGACATTTCAAGCTGGGTACTCCTTCATTTGTTCAAATCAAAAAAATAAGGACCAAGAGACCGAGTCCGTATCTAGAAAGGGAGTTATGGAATAAAGACGAGATAATTTGCATTATCAAATATGAGCCATATCTTCGAAATAAAGCAATAATAACGCTAATGTGGAACCTAAATGATAGACCACATGAAATTACTCTACTTCGAATTAAACACATTAAATTAAAGGAAAAATATGGCGAAGGTGAGGTTCCTCATGAAGCCAAAATGGGAAGCGGTCCTATTCTCTTAACTTCAAGTTTTCCTTATGGTAGAGATTGGTTGAATGAACATCCTTTCAAGAACGAACCAAATGCCATAATTCATATTCTCACCTTTTTTGTCTGTATTAAATCCGCCCTTATTTACAATATGAGCAGGTTCTAATAAAGTAGATTGATTGGTATTAACCCATACTCCAATAGAAAAATGACTAAGAAAGTGTATCATTTTTAGAAATGTCAATAAAGTAGGTTCCGTTTAATATTCGAAACGGATATGATTTGTAACTAAAATTAATATATTGAGATTGAGAATATTGTTCTTCCTTAATTTTGTTAATTGTATTATTAAAAGATGAATCTTGAGCATATAAAATGTGATTAAAATTTATTGTCAATCCTGAGAATATTGCGGAGAGAAAAAATACCCAGAAAATGTATTTCATTTTATACTCATTTTTCTAAAATTACGTAGATATTAAATTGATTAAATATCGAAAAAAAATTACACAATTTGAAAGAAATATCTCTTTCAAAAAGGTTTATTATATAAAAATTTAAAATGTTTTTTTTATTTATTTTTAACTTTCCAATATACTGAATATTGTTCTACCAACTTTGATATCACCATATAAAAGCCATGTGATACAACTATCGAATTATGGTGATTGTCATATATTAGATATAACCTTCAAATCATTTAGAGACTTTTAATATTTTGCAATATCTAATAAAATATACTAACCATCCATTATAGATTGAAAATAAAAAGGAGAAATGACAATTTTGCTAAACCAATGATTTTTTCAAATTCAGGAATAACGCATAAAAAAAGTCTGATTTAATAAAGATAATAATAGTAACTATTCAGTGCAATTGATAGCCCAACTTTAATAAGAATAACTATCAAACATATTTACAATGAAAGAAGATATAACAACACAAAAGGAAAAACTTCCCAATATTCTACTAGTTCTCTTTATCGTATTAATGGTTCCAAATATAGTAGTTTATGCATACAATGCCATTCATGAATATCAAGAATCAGAAGAATCAAAAACAGAAGGATTAATAGAAAAATCAGCGGAACAAAGAGCAGAGTTTGTATTGTTTGCAGGTATTGCAACTATATATGCAATATCTACGTTTTTTGTAGTACGCTATAGAAATCGTACATTACCTTATTACATAATCTTGGTCACAACAGTAGTTATTGCCGTGATTTATTACATATCAAAGACAACAGGTATATGGATACCCGATGGATTCGATAACTGGATTATTGATAATACTGTTAACTGGAAAGATGCTGTAACAAAAATAACTCAACAGGCATTTGTAATACCATTATCGATGTTATTGATGTATGTTAAGATGAGAAAATAATAATTTTCATTTTTTGATTTTATTTCTTTGTAGTATCGGTTAAAATATCCAAATAGAAATTTGTAACTTCGTAGAGATCTAGATGATCGAATCATTTAATTTCAAACAAATGGATCCAGTCATCCGAGAAAAAGATTAATTAATTATCAACTCTTTTTTGGTTAAAATTAAATATTTTAATTCGTCATGATAATTTGAAACTTATAATGTTTTTCAATTTTAGTTGTAATATCTTTTTATTCCATATTCACTTTATCAAATGGAAATATGTTTTGAATCAATAAAACACAAACCTTCTTAGACCAATTTCATAAATTATTTAATTCTAATTTGAGATTCAATCGCACTGATGTTGGATTTGTACTTAAAGATAGATGATTATGCGCTAACTGCTAATGGAGAACAATCAGTTACTGACGATTTAACGATGTTATAAGTGGAATTCCCATCTCTTGACTTTGCTTGTATAGGCGCATTATTTTCCGGAGATTGTGATTCTGTTAATAGTTTCCAAGCAAATGGAACAATAGCAGCCGGAGATTCACAGAACTGTAGTATACAAAACATAATTCAAGTCGCTGATGAGCCCGAGAGGGGGGTAGAATA
This sequence comes from Nitrososphaeraceae archaeon, assembly GCA_013114725.1. Taxonomy (GTDB): domain Archaea; phylum Thermoproteota; class Nitrososphaeria; order Nitrososphaerales; family Nitrososphaeraceae; genus QCWD01. Next base: position 2,809 of record QCWD01000078.1, read on the forward strand.
TAGTCATTGCAAATATTTGTCAAGGAATCCTTGACAGCTAGTATACCAGTGAATCTCCATATTTATAGAAATATAACTTTTAAAAAAATAATATCAGATCTATAATTCTTATTAATGAAAAAATGGTGATGATTATTATTAATTACCTAAAAAGTGCTTTTAATAACAGCGATTTAGTAGGAGCGCATACAATGTAATACTTAATTCTGTATCATGTTCTATATTCCATTAATGTGGGATTTCCAGAAATGAATAAGAAAATAATATGGGAGACTAAAATATGACAAAACATTCAGATTTTCAAGTTTCTCCAAGTCGAAGGCCAATACGTGAATGTGTTGGACTCATCGTAAATGGCACAAATGCAGCAGCAGCGATAAAAACAATTGCTGCAGCCGAAACTGCCGGTGTCCAGCAAATCTGGATGACCCAGGCTCCTTGGTCCCCTGACGTACTGACAACACTTGCAGTAGCAGCAATAAAAACATCTGTAGTATGCTTAGGAACTTCTATTGTACCAACATATACACGACATCCTGTAGTCCTAGCACAACAGGTTCTTGCGCTCCATGATGTTGCACCGGGTAGATTGCGCCTTGGAATTGGCCCTAGTCATCGTGTTATTGTAGAAGATATGTACGGCTTATCCCAGACAACACCCTTGGTTCATTTACGCGAATATGTAAAAGTGCTGCATTCCATCCTCAGGGATGGTAAGGTAGATCATCATGGAGAGTTCTTTAACATTGTAATCAAATTTCCACGTAAAGCTCAAACTTCCGTGTTAATTTCAACACTAGGAAAAAAGGCGTTTCAATTGGCTGGGGAAGTTGCTGATGGAGCTCTTTCATGGATGTGTCCTGTTCCATATTTACTCCATACTGGGATTCCGTTATTACGTAAAGCAGCTATTGCAAATGGACGCTCATACCCTCCTCCATTGGTAGCACATGTTGCGGTTGCACTTAGCCAAGATCATGATTCTGTAATGGTCGAAGGTCATAAAATGTTTGATATGTACGCGATGTTTCCTTTTTATGTTAAAATGTTTGCTGATGCAGGCTTCCCACTAACATCAGATAAGAGGGTGACTGATGATCTTGTTAATAATATTATAATCTCTGGGAATGAAGACACAGTAGCTACATCGTTGACCAAACTTCTGGATGCAGGTTTGGATGAACTTATGATAAGCTTGGTCCCTGTTATAGATGAGAAGTATGAGCAAACTCAACTCATGCGTTTGATAGGTCAGTTGTAATGACTGGTTCAAGGTAGCAACGTTATCGTCATCGTATCTTAGTATCTAACCTGGCTTCTTATATTACCCGTACTGAACAGGTCATTGATGGAGGAACTATTGCAAGGGTCTAACGCTTAGGTGAATGATGATTTTTAGCTTTTCTTATAAACTTGAATTATTTATCATTTACCCTAATTCAATAGCCCATAATCAGAAGTTAACAGTCAGATTATTGATCCAAAATTTTACTAGTGTTGTCCTTTATCTTTTTACACTTAAATTAAGCTCAAAAATTATAATCAAACTTAATATTTGACTAATAGTTTAGCTCATTAAATATGTATAATCAGTTTATTAGAAATATAGTACTGGTCCCAGTTTATCGAAGGGTTCAAATTACACCGATTCCCTTTTTGATTTTTTATGCTAAATTAGAAACTGTTTGACAAATATTCAAATAAGTTACCAAATTGATAAATACCAGTTTACAGATCCCAATTACATGTCATGCTCGAAGCCCTCCGAGCCCGTATAGTATCCGTGTTCATATACTTTGTTTTACAAAATAAAATAACAAGGAGAGCATGTACATAACTCTGCAAAAACTTGACTTGTCTGAAAGATGTAAAAAAGGTTAATGAAGTCGGTTGGGAAATGCTTCTACCACTATACGTCAAATTTTTGTACTTGATATTTGTGATGTAAATATAGCGAAAACATAGAATGAATGATATGAATAAGAAATATTACAAACTGGCTCCCGATTTAACAATATGTAGAATAGTTAATGGTATGTGGCAGATTGCAGGTGGACATGGATGTATCGACAGGGAATTGGCAATCGCAGATATGATGAGATATCATGATGCTGGTTTTACAAGTTGGGACCTAGCAGATATTTATGGTCCTGCAGAAGATTTTATTGGTGAATTCAGACGCTTGTTATTAAAACTAAAAGGTAAAGAAGAACTTGAAAGAATTCAGGCATTAACAAAATGGGTCCCGCAGCCAGGAAGAATTACACGATCTATAGTTAAGGAAAGTATAGAAAAATCTCTTCGCAGAATGATGGTCAGCTCTATCGATTTACTACAATTCCACTGGTGGGATTATAATAATCCGTATTATATGGATGCTCTCAAATACCTATCTGACCTTCGCGATGAAGGAACAATCAAGCATATGGGCCTTACAAATTTTGATACGGAACGTATACAGATTATGATAGATTCAGATATACAAGTAGTATCAAATCAAGTTCAATATTCAATTATCGATCGTAGACCAGAGGTAAAGATGATACCATTTTGCTTGGAACATAATATCAGTATTCTTGCATATGGAAGTATTTGTGGAGGTCTTTTATCAGAGCGCTATCTAGGAATGACCCTACAACCCTCAACTAATGAGCTAAATACATTGAGCTTACGAAAGTACATGAAAATGATAGAGGCTTGGGGAGGATGGAATTTGTTTCAAGAGCTTTTATCAACTCTAAAGAAAATTGCGCAAAAGTACAATGTAGGCATTGCAAATGTAGCAAGCCGATATATTCTTGACAAGTCAGCAGTAGCAGGCGTTATTATCGGTGCTAGACTTGGAATATCTGAGCATAGAATCAATAATGCACAGGTATTTAACTTTAGTTTGGATAAATCAGATTATGATGATATAGATGATGTATGTAAAAAGTCAAATGACTTGTTTGATATAATTGGAGATTGCGGTGATGAATATAGATGATGATTGCATTATTTTAACTCGATGATTTGACTTGATAGAATATATTAAAATGTAGGATAAAATTTCAGAGACTAATAATAATCTTTAAAAATTATGTTATTTGTGTGTCCCTATTCATTAGATGATAAGTTATCGTAATTATTTCAGCAAAGTCATTGGTATGATTTTTGGATAATTGTTTACGGGACGTAGACAGCGAAATATTTTTTTGACTAAAATATATTAATAAAATAAACAACGGTTTATGTTTCTCTAAAATATCCTTCCATCACTATTTCTGATAACGGCTTTCTATCGTTAGGAAATTCAACTTCTTGAAGTTTAGGTGGAAGATTTTCTCTAGGACCTCGCTTTCCAATAGCAATCATTGCCATAACTTCATAGGATTCTGAAATATCCAAGTCGATTTTGGCTCTTTCATAGTCAAACCCTTGCATTGCATGCGTAACAAATCCCATGTCAACAGCTTGTAAAGATAAATTCGCCCATGCGGCGCCTGTATCAAACTGATGAGAGATAGAAGGTTTTTGATTATATTCGAAATTTTTTCTTGAAATAACAACTACTAAAACAGAAGCATTTTTAGCCCATACCCTATTGCCTTCATGCAACAAATCGAAGAGTTTATTCCAGTTTTCGGTATTTCTTTTTGCATAGATAAATCGCCAGGGTTGATTATTATATGATGATGGCGCCCATCTAGCGGCTTCAAAAAGTGACATCAAGTCATTATCATCTATATCTTCACCAGTCATGGACCTTGGCGACCATCTTTCAACAAACAAGGAATTTTCTGAATTAGACATGAATAAGATATAAAATAACAATATATAAAAATGCAAGTTTTTTTTGAAAAAAATAAAAAATTTGATTTGTAACCATTGTTACAGAGTTTGTATTTATCTTCTTCCATCGAAAGTAATAAGATTTGTAATGGTACAAATTTGTGATTGTCTGCCTTCTATGGTTTCTTCAAGTTTTTCTTCCTGTTGATTTATAGTACAATCTCCTGAAACTGACACATCCAAATCAGTTCCAAGACCTAGTGTGACTGATTCATTTACTTCATAGTCTCCTGCTCCCAATGTTACCAAAGTTCCTTCAGAAGAACCTGGAAATTGCGATGGATAAGGATTGTTTCCGGTTACGGTGATTGTAAAGTCTTCTGGACCATATCCTTCACATGGAACTGGAGTGGGATTAGGCTCGCCAGCATCTTGACATTGTACTATTTTGGTTACATTTAATGTTGCTTGATATTCTGATGTTGTGGCCTGTGTAATGTTTAGAATACTAAGCTGGTTATTAAGCTCATTCTCATTTTTACATTCAGTATCTTTCTTGCATTCGTTTTCCTGTTCAATGTCTGCCTCTACTTCTGCTTCATTTTCCTGTGCATATGTAGTAATTAAAAGATTGAACGGTAATATTGTATATTGCACATATCAAAGCAGATATACCAAGTGATAGTACTGCAAGAATCATCTGTTTTTGAGATTCGTGCTAGAATATTTATTTACATGAATAATATACAAACGTGTAAAATTTGAATCAAGTTGTAAATAGTTGGCATAAACTACATTATGCAATTTTCTTATCATTGATCAAAAAATTCCGATAAAAAAGACTGTCTTGTTTTTCTTTTTTTATCACTTTCATATCCTTCGTATTTAGATTTATCAAAGTCTGAAGAATGTTCTATCAAAGAGGGTTTTGTATAATCTAAAATTGGAAAATTATCTTTTAAAGCCTCTTTGTCATTTACGGCCTCTGCAAAAATTTTTGCAGTCATTGGACCAAAGCCAGCGTAATGATTGTTTGCTGATACGATGGTCATCTTTAATTCCGTGTCATTTTTTTCAAAGTCTTTTAAGATATTTGACCAATTTATAAGGTCATTTTTCCTATCCTTTACAATCTTGCCAAAATCTTTTTCAGAAATACTCCTGTCACCTATCAATCTTAAATACAAAAAATCTGAAGTTTTTATTGGAGGTGTTACAAGTCGGTCCTGCTGACTCCAGACAAGACAAAAATTTCTGTCTTTTAGAAAGTGATATGCCATATCGTTGAACCAACTTGAATGTCGTACCTCTACAGCATATCTAAACGAGTTATCCAAAAAATTTTCTAAAGTTCTTAGATAATCCATTCCTTCCATTATTTTAAGCCATGGAGGAAATTGAATTATAAATGCAAGTATCTTCTTTCGCAGAGGTTTCATTGCATCCATAAAAACTGAAAGTGTTTCTTCTAGTTCTGTCATTACAGTTTTGCTGCTGTATTCATGTGTCAGAATTTTTGGAAATTTTACGGTAAATTTGAAATCCTGTGACGTCCTTTTATTCCAGTTACTAACCATAAATTTTGAGGGTATCTTGTAAAACGTAGAATCAATTTCTACAAAAGAAAATATCTGAGAGTAATACGATAACCAGTACTGATTTTCTAGGTGTTGTGGATAAAATGGCCCTATCCATCCATCGTAGCTCCAACCACTACAACCAATATGGTGTTTCATTTTTTTAAGATGTATCTATATAAACATGATAACTAGAAAAAAGTTTTCGATTTGAATGAATCCATACAGAGACTCCAGTTAGTGAAAGTTCATTTCCTTCTCTCTTTATAGTCATAAGAAATTTTTTCAGATAATCCTAGAATATTGTATGTATCATTTACATTGCTTGGTATAATATCTTTGATATTATTTTATCTAGCCCGTTTTTTCTAGTTTGTTGGATGGTAGTTTAGAGTCTAGTTTGATTATAGTTTATAAAAAATAAAAGGAAAAGAAAAGTTACAATGCTGGTACATCGACCTTTGTCGTTTTATCTTCAATCATGGTGCAAGGAAATATGGAGAGATTACATTTACTGCTGCAGTAAACCCGTTATCCGAAAGCGCTTGCACTGGAACTTCTGCATCAACAATCTTGACATGTTCCAGTGAGGCGACTGTATTAGCATTAGTGGCTATTCCTGCTACTCCGACATTTCCTCCAAAAATTTTGGTATTAGAAATTGTATGTTCACCATCTGCTATTACAATTCCAAAGAAACGATTCTCTGTCAGTTTGTTGTGATCAATTATACAACATCCACTTTCTTTTCCAGTTACACTAATGCCAACATCATTATTTGACAAATAATTACTTGAGATTATAGAATTTGTATTGGTTTTAACAGCAACATTTGTGTTGAAATTTTTAATTGCTTGGAAAGGCAAGAAAGGATCAATTTCATTGGAATTTTCATGTTGTGTATTTATTTCAGTAGGGATAAAAGAATAGATAGGTCCGAAAATTGTTAAATTACCAATGGTATGACAGACTTCATTGGAATCTTCCTGTTGTGTATTTATGGGTAAGTTATACGAATTTGAAGATAAGAAGGATTTATTACAAAAACCTATTCCTGCAGCTTGAAATTGATTAAACCAATCCGGACCACACTCAGAAAGATTACAGATATTCCCACTAACTTTATTATGAATAATTGTAGCCTTGGCACCATTGGTGAAAAAGATCCCAATAAGATTGGGAGGCATATCAATTTCATTGGTATCAAAGGCTTCATAATTAGAACCTACTATCTTGTTGTAAGCCATTGTTAGTGTTGAACCCAAACCTTCAGCATTGACTCCATATTTCTGATAGTCAGTGATAACCGTATTTGTTATGGTTGCATGCCCAGTTTGGGAGTTAGATGGTGAGAGTAAAATGCCAACAAGGACACCAGCAAACATACAGTCCCTGATAACAGCATGATCTAGATTAAGAGTTGCATCGCCTAATACCGTAACTCCAAACAATACATCACAATTTGATTCTTCATGGCCTTTGATAGTAAGTCCTTTCATTTTGACTGTGGCATCATTGTTAATTTCAACAATGTATGGTAGTTCAGCTGTATTAGGTTCTAGTTCTCCTGATGGTGGTGCTTCAATTATAGTAGACTTCGCACCTGAGCCTAAAATTGTTAAACTCTTATTTATTGTAATTTGTTCAGTGTATGTACCAGGTAATACTTTTATTATATCACCTTCATTTGCTGCATCTATTGCAGATTGTATTGTAGCAAAATCGGTGGGTACTATTATATCAGGATAGATATCTTTTGGCTGCGTAGTCTGATGATTTGCTCCTTGAGGTATTAGGGTTGGTACAAGGATATCAGAATAAGTATCTTTTGGATTGTAATGATTGGGTTCATATTCTGCGGGATAATATTCTGGTTTGTAACTATTATCTTCATATCCATATTCTAGTTCTCCTTTTGCTTGTGCTTGTACTTCAAGTATAAATGAAAATTGAGAAGATAACGAAAAAGAAAATGTTCCCCCTACTAATAAAATTATTAAAAATATCGAAATGGTGTTTGTTTTTATTTCTATTTCTTTTTTCAATATCTAGAAATACTTAACTATGATATATCTGAGATACGTATAATTCATGAAAATTTTTTTAATATAAAGTAGTAATCTTTGATTCTTTAAAATAAATATAACTGCATAATTAAAAAGTTTCTTTTTATTAATAAATATATAATAATTTATTATATTAATAAAAGTGGTCT
>QCWD01000079.1 GCA_013114725.1 Nitrososphaeraceae archaeon
GTCGTTTACCTTGAAACTCCTCCAATCCAAGTCAACTATTTTTGCACTTTCATTTCCTGGCAATACATAACCTGATATTGTAGGTGTAAATACCAACTTGTAAGCAACTTCAAGTCTATCCTGTTCTCCCCTAATTTGTGCTGTGTAATCTATTTTACTGTCTGTTATTCTTACCGGACTATTTCGTTCTGTTAAAATCACATTGTTGATAGTTGCTATTACATTTTCCAATCCTGGATTGGTTCCATTTATCTTGAACGATATTCTCTCAGTTACTCCTGCCAATTTTTTTGCTAACTCGCTCTGTGGATCATACTTTATTGTTATAAACTCTATTGCTGTATATGCCGGCTCTGATTTGTTACGTTCTGGAATAAGAAATGAAGACAATTGGGCTGCAAAAACATTTGAATAAGATACAGAAATTATAATTAGCGCTATTGTGGAATATAATACATATGTGAAATATTTCACAATAACAAGTCCTAATACCGTAGAATATATTCTTTATTGTTGTTTCTTATCTGATATATCGTTTTATCATAATTTGTTTATCTAATAACACAGCAACTCTAACTTTTTCGAAAATTATACATTATAGGATTAAGATATTTTTTTAATTGATAGTAATTCTTGCAGGAGGAACAGGTTCAATTAAACTGGTCAGAGGATTTTCATCAATTGTAGATGATGTTGTAATAATATCAAATGTAGCTGATAATTTTTGGTACTATGACCTTTACATATGTCCCGATATAGATACTGTGATTTACGGATTATCCAAGACTTTGGATAGAGAACGTGGTTGGGGGATACAGAATGACACATTCAATTTTTTAAATCGATTCAAAGAAATTGGTGGTTCATCTTGGTTCCATATCGGAGATCAGGATTTGGCTATTCATATTATCAGGACTTTCATGTTACATAATAAAAAATCACTTTCGGAGGTTACTGATTACCTAACAAAAAAATTCAGTATCAAAAATAAAATACTCCCAATATCAGATGATCATTATGAAACTAGATTTGTTACTAAAACACATAAAGATTTACATATTCAAGAATTTTGGGTACAATACAAAGGATTGTTAGATATCTCTAATATCTATTATAAAAATATCAATAATGTGCATACAAATCCTAAAGCATTGTCGGCATTAGATGATGCAGAAATGATTATTATAGCTCCTGGTAATCCAATTTCTAGCATTGGTCCTATGGTCACATTAACAGATTTTAATATTAAGTTATCCGAACATAAACACAAAGTATTTGCTATTTCTCCATTGATTGGAAGTAATGCAATAAGCGGACCTGCAGTGAGATATCTCCAGAATAACAATATCGACATTTCACCATTTGGAATCGCTAAATTTTATTCTAATTTTATTGCTCATCTCGTTATATCAAATACCGACTCTAAATATGCTCAAAAGATAAGGAATCTTGGGATTAATACAATAGAAACAAATATTATAATGAACAATCTTGTTGATGAGATAAATCTTGCTCGAAAATTACTAAATAAAAAATAATATGTCAACAGAGAAACTTCCAGCAATAATTCCAATTAAAACGATTAGATTGGGTAAATCACGTCTCTCTTATATTTTCAATGAGGATGAAAGAATTCATTTAATAAATCTCTTGATATCTATTACTATTTCTGAATTAAAAAAATCATCATTCATCCATCCAATTATTTTAGTGTCAGGCGATTATGAAGTTAAGGCACTAGCAGAAAAAGAAGATCTTATTTTTTTATATGAAAATAACTCCGGAGTAAATAATGCAGTAAAAATAGCAGATTCATACTGTATGAAATCCGGTTATAATTCAAATATCATAATTCCACATGATATCCCATTTATATCGTCAAAATCTGTAGATAAAATATGTCAAATATCCTTTTACTATGAAAAATGTATTTTTCTCTGTCCATCTTTGCGTATGGACGGCACAAATATCTTATTAAGGAAACCGGTAAATTTAATACATACTTGCTATGATGACGATAGCTATAATCAACATTTTAATTTAGCAAAAAAATCCGGAGCTGTTTACAAATCATTATTTATCAAGAATCTGATGTTTGATATTGATGATATCACAGACATTTCTTTTTTTCTTGAAAATATCAAGGACTACGAAAAAATCAGCGTTGGTGTAAAATCATTGTTTCATTTTTTAAAATCATGTAAAAAAATCAAGTATTGATCATCCACTTTTTCTAATTTTATATCATCGTGAAATATTTGGAATTAGATTTTTTAAATCGAAAAACTTTCCGATTTAATTGGTTTTAGTTCGTAATCTTAAGTTAACTATATTAAGTATTGGCTACTGCTTTGAAAACATGAAAGCTGCAGTATTTAGAGAATACAATAAAGATCCACTTCAAGTAGTAAAAATTGAAGATATTGATATGCCAAAAATTAAACCAAATGAAATTCTCATCAAGGTTGAATCTGCTGGATATAATTATAATGACCTCTGGGCAATCTGGGGGGAACCTGTAAAAACTCCTTTACCTCATATTTCGGGGAGCGACGTAGCTGGAGTAGTAGTTGAAGTAGGTGAAGAAGTCAGAAATTTTAAACAAGGTGATAGAGTGGTTTCGCATTCTAATATGAGTTGTAGAGTTTGTGACATGTGTACTTCTGGACGTGAATATGATTGTCCAGATAGATCCATCTGGGGATTTCAAACAGGACCTCTATGGGGTGGTTTTGCTCAATATACTCATTTACCTGAGGTTAATGTCTCTAAACTTCCTGACAATGTTTCTTTCGATCAAGGCGCCGCCATTTCTATGGTAGGAATGACTGCATGGCACATGTTGGTAGGAAGAGCCAAAATTAGACCTGGACAAACAGTATTGATAATGGGAGGTACTAGTGGAGTTGGAATGGCAGGCATCCAGATATCTAAGCTGTATGGCTGTGATGTTATTGCAACTGCTGGTAACAAGGAAAAAATGGATACATGTTTAGGATTAGGTGCTGATAGTGTAGTTAACCATAGAGAATCTGACTGGTATAAGAAAGTCCGTGAATTAACTAATAAACAGGGTGTAGATGTTGTTTTTGAACATATCGGAAAATCTGTTTTTCCTCAAGAGGTTGGTTTATTGAAAATGGGTGGAACTTTGGTTTCAACTGGAGCAACTACCGGATATGATTCAGCAATCGATTTACGATATTTGTTTTTCAAAGGTACAAACCTGTTAGGTTCAACACAAGGAACAAAGGCCGAACTGGATGAAGTTCTTTACTGGACAAACAAGGGTAAGATAAAACCTTTAATTTCAACTACACTACCATTTTCGGATATGGCAAAAGGCCACGTAATGATGGCTAATGCAGAACAAATAGGAAAAATACTTACGACACCACATAAACTTTAAAAATCCTTTTTTCTATATTTTTTAATTTATCATGTTTAGAAGTTTATTATTCGTTCCTGGAAATAATTCAAGATTTATCGAGAAATCAAAAATATTAAAATCTGATATCATTTGCTTGGACCTTGAAGATTCTGTCTCGTTAAATGAAAAACCATTGGCAAGACAATTAATTCATGATTTCCTGTCTAAACGTTCTCTCCATAAAGAACAATATTTAGATGCCGATAACAAAGAGCATGACAGCCATCTCTTTGTAAGGATAAATTCGATAGATAACGGATTTTATAAGAACGATTTAGAATCTGTCATTGTAAAGGGACTAGACGGTATCGTGATCCCCAAAATAAACAATGCAAACGAAATAAACAATGTCGTAAAAATTATCGGCGAACTTGAAACAAAAAATGATCTTGAACGAAATTCTATCAAATTGATACCGTCAATTGAATCTGCAAGAGGTGTGGTAAATGCATTTAACATTTGTGAATCTTCTGAACGAATTATTTCTGTGCTTTTTGGAGTATTTGACTATCTTTATGACATGCATCTTGATTACAGAGAATTTTGTGGATTAGGGTATCAGTATGCACGATCGAAAATACCTGTCGATGCCAGAGCAGCGGGAGTAGAATCAATGGATGGGATATGGCAAAAAATCGACGATATTGAAGGTTTAATCAAAGACTCTGAAATAGCTAAACAACTAGGTTACAATGGTAAAAGTATTATTCATCCCTCGCATATTGAACATGTCCAGAATATTTTTTTCCCATCCAAATCTGAATTGGAATGGGCAGAAAAAGTAGTAAATTCTTTATATGATTCTGTTGAACATGGAAATGGAAGAGGGGCTATCCGTTTAGATGGCAAGATGATTGATGCTGTTCATTATAAGCAAGCTAAATTAATTTTAGATTATAAAAATAAACATATTTAATTTTGTAATACCCCCTGTGTATATCTTCATTTGTATCTCAGAAGATTTATTTTTCCATCTTTTACTCTATTTGATGATAATATGTAATGGCTATATTGCCAATAGATTCAGGTCGTTATGGGAGTAAAGAAATCAAGAAGATATTTGAAGAAGATGAAAGACTTGGGTATATTCTAACTTTCGAAGCTACGGTATCGAAAGCACAAGCCAAGTTAAGGATAATTCCTGTGGAGGCCGCAGATGAAATTTATTCTCTTTGTAAATCAAATAAGATACAATTAGAACGGGTCAAAGAATTAGAATCTATAACGGACCACGACATGGGAGCAATTGTTGAGGCATTAGGAGAACAATGTTCTAGTAAAAGTAAACCATGGATACATTTTGGTTTAACTAGCAACGATCTAATAGACACTACAACATCTATGCAATTAAGAGATTCATTTGGAATTATTGAATCAAAAATCTTGAATTTAGCATTAATGTTGTCTGATACCGCGATAAAGTATAAACTATGTCCTGCTGTAGGCAGGACACATGGACAACATGCGAGTATACTTCCTTTTGGATTAAAATTTGCAGTATGGGCTTCAGAGATGACAAAACATTATGAACGAATTATTGAGGCAAGAAAAAGATTTCTTGTCTGTAAAACTCTAGGTGTAGTTGGAACTGGGTCATTAATGGGCAGTAATGCTTTAAAAGTGCAAAAAATTGTTTCTAAAAGTCTAAATCTTTTTCCAGTAGAGGCTGCAACACAATTAGTTCCAAGGGAACGATACGCTGAGGTTCAATTTATTATAGCTTTAGTTGGCTCTACTCTCGATAAAATAGCGGTAGAAATTAGGAATTTACAAAGAACGGAACTTGGTGAACTAGCAGAACCGTTTAAAGAAGGACAAATGGGGAGTAGTGCAGTACCTGTTAAACGAAATCCGATAAAAAGCGAACGTGTTTCATCTTTATCCAAAATTTTAAAATCTTTAGTAAACATTTCTATGGACAATATTAGTCTTTGGCATGAAAGGGATTTATCAAATTCAGCAAATGAAAGATTTACTATTCCCATGGGTATAATTTTGCTGGATGAAATGTTAAATACTATGATAAAAATAATCCCGAAATTGAATATTTTTGTAGATAAAATACGTTCTAATATAGAGGTCACAAAAGGCCAGATCTACGCAGAGTTTGTACTAGAATCTTTGATTAGCAAAGGTGTACCAAGAATGACAGCTTATAGGAATATTCAACGATTAGCTTTTTCCGCTTTTGAAAAAAATCAACAATTTATTGATGCAATAAAAACTGATGATTTGTTAGGTAAATACTTCACAAACAAGGAACTAAAAGATCTTTTCACTCCTGAAAATCATTTTGCTTCTTCACTACAAATTATAGAAAATGTGCATAGAAATATTTTAAATATAAATAATTCACAAAAACATTAAATTAAAACATCAACACTTTTTTTCCATTTAATCTTTCTATGAATCAGTGAGCCATATTGAATCGCTTTTTTCGGTTTCATTGCTGACACCTCTGGCACTCCAATAAATAAAGCCAAATCTCTTAAAATATGCTTACGTACAAGATCATTACTGCCTGATATCTTTTTATCAATGGGTATTGTTTTTGCAAAATTAATGAATCTGCTAGTTAAAAAAGGCTGTCTTGTATATACATTGAATCTATTGATAACACTTTCTATCTTTTTTATAAGTATAAATTCATTTTTTATTTTATCGTTCATAAAATTCATAATCGCCTCTTTTCCATCTTTATAAATTTCTCTATATCTGTCATATCCACAAAATAATTCATCACAACCATTTGCTGAAAGGATTACATCCAAATCGTTGTGTTTGGCTAATTTAGAAATATAATAAAACGCTATACAGTTTTCAACATATGAATGATTATCACTTTTTATATAGTTCTTGATCATTTTTGCATCCTCTAAAAATTCATTTTCTTTTATTTCATATATTTTGTGACTAACAGAGAAAAACGAAGAAATTGTTTTTGAGAAATTAATATCATGTGAATTGGGAAATCCTATGGTCAACAAAATAAATTCCTTGCCTAGACATTCACATATTTTTGCTAATAAGGTACTGTCTATTCCACCAGAAAAGGCAATCCCAAACCTGTTTATCTTTGAAGTTACATCTCCTACAACTTCAAATGATACATCTTTTAAATGGCAAAGGTCCAAAGTTGACAATGACAATGACAATGATCAAAGTCTTTAATTCTTACATATTTACGTTGATGAAGATACCTGTATTTTTAAAATAGGATTATTTTTGGTGTTTACTGCATGTTATTTATTGTTGTAGTATTTGCATACAGTATACTGTTAAAATTTTACCATGAATTCATATCCAATAAAATACTGAAATTAAAATAATAGCTTAACCTACTAAATTAAGTATCAACGTATATTACTTGGTGGGTTAAACTTTAATAATATTGGTAATATGGAACGTACTCTTGTTAATAAGGATATAAAATATATCGACAATGGGAAGGTATTTAAAAACAGGACTGCCCTAACATTGAAATTGAGAAACAACTCTGTGCTAATGATTGATTTTCGATTAGATGAAAATAAATATATTAAAATAATTGATTCCGAGTTGGATGCTGATCAATTTAATTTAATCAAAACAGAATATCCAGGACTTGAAATTATCGCAATAGGAAAATCAAAGTATTACGGAAAATCAAACGAAGTTGATTCTGTGTTTTTCTATGATGATCCTGATCAAAAAATCGGTTCTATTTTTATAGAAGATCCATCTCTTTCTTTTGATTACGCTCATATTTTACCATTAGTTCAAAAATGTTCCATTTTACATGGACATACATCTACGATTATGGTTGAAATATTGGGTATTATGATTGATGGATTGGTAGTTGATTTCAGTGATGCAAAAAAAATAATTAAAGATGCAATAAATATCATGGATCACAAGTTTTTTATTCATAAAAAATATGTTGTTAAAGAAGATGATTTACATTATCACGTAGGCTTTGATGGACCCCAAGGATATTTTTATCTTCAACTTCCAAAGTCTACTACTTACATGCTTTCAGATGAAGCCACAGTAGAAAATCTAGCCAAGGAACTTCTAAAATTAATCGTTCCAAAAATGCCTAAAAACATTAATGCAATAGGAGTATACATCTACGAAGGTGTAAATAAAGGCGCACACATTTTAACTCATATCAATTAATTAAATATCTATTTATAACTATAATATCACATAAATTCAAATTTTGTTTTTATTATTATAGTATACTAAGCTCAGTTAATTTAAACATAATTTTATGTTAAACGAAAAATTCCATCATAATCAAACAAAGAACATAATCTTGGATTAAAAACTAATAATATTTTGTTTCTAGTGTGTAGTGTTATTATTATCTACCTACAATAGTCATCATCTAATGTATGATAGGAATTGATTTTGAATATAATTAATCATTAATTGAACGTTGTCATATTCTGATGGATATTGGATTTGTTAAATCCAAAAGAAAGGAACTGGTTAAGATGAACAAAATGAAGGTTGGCAGACCGTTTCTATATCCGGATAGTTATGTACAGTTTCTGGCATTTATCAAACTGGATTTTCTATCATAAAGAACGGTACAGGGAATTGTAAGGGGATTGGCAGAATGTATCAAAATTGAGGAAATGTATTTTACTCAATTGAGAAGACGTTTCAATAGAATATGTAATAATTTGAGAGATAATTATTACAAGAATAAGAATAATAAAAATATAGATAAATCATTAACCATTGTGCTTGATGCTACCTCTCTTACCATATCTGGAAAAGGTACATAGATTGAAGATAAGAGTGGAAGAAAGAACGCAGAAAATATCTAAATACATAATGCAGTTGATATAAAATCAAAACAGATAATCTAATTTAGGGTAAGCAAGGGTACGGTTCATGATACCCGGAAATTTGTACTATGATAAAGGAGATTTCTAGAGATAACAACATTACTAAAGTATATGCAGAAAGCATACGACAGTAAAGTGAAATTTCAACTTTCTGGACAAAATGCATATTGAACATGTCATATCAGTCAGAAAGAACGCTAATGGTATCACAAGAAATTGCAATTCCAGGAATGAATTGGTTAATTTGAGTGACAGAATTGGACATGATAGATACAAGAAACTGAAAGATACTGGAAAGAGATGCTTTGCTGAAATTATTTTTTCATCATTAAAACGTGTATTGGGAGAACATTTACTGTCAAGGGAATTTACTATGCAGAAGCAGAAGGAGCACTAAAGATGATGCTCTAATAGATTCGTTTCAATGGAGCATAATTATTATTTATGAATAAGGTTGATTACTGTTAAAATAAGCTACACACTAACTTGTTTCCTATCTAACGGAGATATATACCATACTATAACAATAAAAGACAAACTTGTCATATTTATTTTTAAACTCTATATCTCTAAAATAAAATGATTTTCTTATTGTTGTTTATCACCTTAACGTTAATAACCCTTAAAGTTTGATTTACTGGAAAATTAACATGGAACCCAAAATTTCATCCAAATCTTGGAATCCTCATGTCGAATCCACTTTACGTGATACTTGGGATACTGAAAAAATTTATACATTTGAACCTT
>QCWD01000080.1 GCA_013114725.1 Nitrososphaeraceae archaeon
TTATTAGTTTTTGTCTTTTTTCATTAATTTCTTTTTGATTATAAACCTGTACACCAAATATGATATTAGAACTATAATTGCAAATATCGGAATGTAATCCAGAAAGCGTTCAAAATTAAAAGTTTTTTCTTTAAAGAAAATGTCTCCAAAATAAAATCCCAATGAGATAAGTAATGATGACCATATAAATGACCCACAAAAGGTAAAAATCATATATTTTATAAAATTCATCCTTGCTAAACCAGCAGATACGGATATTAATTCTCTCATTCCTGGAATCATTCTACATACAAAGACGGATTTTGAACCGTATTTATCAAACCATTTTTCCATTTTTATTAATTTTGATTCATTAAAGAACAGATATTTACCAAGTCTTATTATAGAATATCTTCCGATTTTGCGTGCAATTAAATACAGAACAATTGAACCCAACGTTGACCCAGATGTTGCAACAAGAGATACCATTAAAAGTTCAAGAATGTGTTTTCCGGAAGTAAATACGGAATATCCTGCAAAAGGCAAAATAGCAGAACTTGGAAGGATGGGAATCACAGTCTCGATAAACATTACCAAGAAGATTCCAACAAGACCATAAGAATTGATTAAATTTGTTACGAAATCATTTAAAAACGATAAGTCCATAATAAAGTTTCTTTAAATTGACTTGTTTATAATTTTAACATTTAGTTAAAATCAGTATTATCATTAAACTATATAATAATTAGCATATCGTTTTCAACCATTTAATGATTGTAAATTAAAGGAATTATTTTAAAAGATTGAAATATAAATAGAGAAATTTATTTTGATGGTCACATAAAAATTATTTTTGCATTTTATGTGAGCCATGTGTTTTTTGCTCCATGCTGGACATGTCATGTGAACTGGTAGCGTTGCTTTGTTTTAGTTTCAAATCGAATGCTTTTAATAGTTCTGAATGAAGTGTTCCATGAAGAATGTTTGTCATTTCGACAAATGGTTGTTTTTGACTGATTACAGTTTCTAATTTCAATAGTCCGTTGTCAAGGTTCTCAAAATATGAAGTTTTATTTTCTGATATAAGCGACGGCTTTAGTACCTGGTCATATAGAGATTTTAGTTTATTGAGCAATATCTGTGCAGTCTGAAATGATGAGATTGAAGAAACATTTGTGTCAGACTGAGAATTGGATTCAGATATATTTGCTGGAATTGATACCTGTTTGTAATTTTTTTCAATCAGATCCAATAAACCTGCAAAGTGTAGTGCCTGAATAGTTGTGTTTTGTTTTGCGCTTGGATCTAGCCGTGAAGTTTCAGCCTCCAGTAAGATATCTTTGAAGGTATTTAGAGTATTATTGATCTCAGAAATATTAGAGGTAGAATTGATCATCAGTACTTTATTTAATGTGGAGAGTATTTCATTGGATACACGTTTGTTCTTCTCTGAGATTTCTTTTTGTATATCCTGCGAATAGATAGATGATGCTTTCGTGATGTGTTCTTTTGCAATAGTAATATTATCCAAGTTCGTGGAAGTTAGTAATATCGCTGTATCAAATTCATCTAAAAATACTAAAAACTCTGCAGATTCATTTGGTGAAAATGTGTGACCGTATATGCTTTCGGAGTTTATAGATACAAAATATAATATAAACAATACAGAGAGGGATAAACAGATTCCTTTGTTGGTTAATTTTATATTCATTCAATAGAAGTAGATTTGAAAAACAATATTATCTTTTTGGTACAACTGTCAAATAACTTTCAAATCAATAATTGCATAATTGAGATAAAAAGAGTAAAAAAAGTTAGGTAATTTTTGGTTTCAGTTGTTTATTCTTCTTCACTATGACCTTCTGTTTCTTCACCGTGAGATTCCTCACCGTGAGCTTCATGTTCAGAAACCATTATCTGGTTAACACCTATTACAACACTGCTGGTAGGACCAAATACGATATCTTCTGTTCCATCATTTTTAATTGCAATATCAGTTATGACGTTTTCGTCAGTAGACATCAGGTCAACATGATACAAACACATTTTTCCAGGTTGTGAGAGTTCTGAGATGTATTCTAATTCAGCTGGGACCAGATTTGGTGCCTGTCCTATCAATACAGAAACTACTGGTTTTTGTTCTTCATCACACGCTACTTTAACAGCAATATGACCGTTCATAATGTGTGATGGAGTTGAATCATAAAGATGTATAAAGTCACCTGCTGGAAGAGTTTTACCCTCAAGTAAAATTGCTGCAGAATCCCTGACTGAAGTCAAACCTGTACTTACTGCTTCCTCTACAGAATGGGCGATAGTTTCATCCATATTCATTGTCGAATTAGTTGACTGTGCAAATGAGCTAACCGTCATCGGTCCTGAAAATATAGCAGCAGCTAATGCTAGCATTATAGATATTCCATAAATTTTGTTCATTAATTTGTTATCTTTAATGAGCACTATTAAATGTTATAGTACACTTATCGAATACAAAATGAGTAGTAAAATATGAAAATTAAGAAGTTCATTAAGAAATGATTAGTTTTCTATTAAAATAAAAATGAAAAGAAATGGTTATGGGATTGATGGTAAGACTATTGTAGGAAATGTTATTGTATCCGCCTTTGGCGTACAGCCAAATCCGCCAGTCCATCCAGCTGTGTTGAACTTGGTTGTTGGATTTCCATCAAATGAACTACAAAAGATCGTGGCATCAACTGGCACTGTTGCTACATCAAAATAGTTTATGTTTCCATATATGCGATATCCAAAAATCCCTTCACTTTGAATTTCTCGTATTGTATAAAAGCCAGGATTGTCAAATATCTGACCTATATTCTGATTGAGTTTTTTCTCATCTGCATCATTTACAGTGGCTGCTGCGTTAAAACTTGCCCAGCTGTCAAAATAATACATGTCAGCTTTTAGGGATGCACCAGTTAATGGTAATAATGTTTCCTTATCTGCTAGTGATATTTCCAAGTTGTGTTTTCCACTATGTACTCCTGGACTTACAGCATATGTTGGTTCATCAGAATGTCCAACGACCATCCTTATTGGATTGAAATTGGGCTGATTTATTATTAGAGTTGAATGTGGAAAGGCATAGGAAATTTGATTTAATGCAGGCAAAAAGGTAGCAACAGATAAAATAGTTGCTATTGCAACAATCTGGACTCTAATGTTTCTTTGAACACTAACGTTACTTTTGGTATATGCAATAATACTAATAATACCAGAGAGTAACTTGTGTTTTGATTCTGTCTTCATATAGAATATGAGAATAGATTTGTTTTAAAACATTTAGAATGATCATAATATAAGATTTTTGATGATAATTATTAGACAAGTTAAAAAGTAAGAATAATAGCTATTTATGTTATATTTTTCAGTTTTAAATATTTATAGAATATTTATGTGATTTGGTACATCTATAAAAAGCCTAGTACACTAGTACATCGATCGAAGAATATTTGTAAATAATAAACCATAAATATATTTTTATTTATTTAATATATGTACAAAAAAAAGATATTTTTATTTATAATTCTTAATAACTAGTAACAATAAATTAAAATATGCAAAATATGAATTATAGAGACTTCAAAATCTTGGACTTTGCAAGATATACAAAAGAAAATAAAGTCCGATCTATTGGAAGAATAGGAATATATGCAATTCTGGCGGTTATAACAGTCGCAATCACGGGAACAGTTTTTTCTACTGTTCATATTCAAAACGCTTTTGCCAGTCATAGTTTTGAAATCGGAGTACAGGGAAGTACAATATCTGACAATACGCACATCGTTTTAGATGGAATAAAACTAAAAAAAGGTGAAGTTCTTCCACTTTACGATGCAAGTCCAAACTTTATTGCAGGACATTTCTTGGCAAAATTACCGTGTGATGATGATAATGTTCCAAAGGTTACAGTAATTGCAGGACATGTAGACGAACATCATGAAGGGACATATATGGACAAAGTTCCGCTGTATTTTATAAGTCATGCATCAGATGCAGATAGCTGTACCTATCATGCACATTTGCCAGACCCCTTGAATGGAGGGGCACCAAGAGTTACAGATGTGGATATAGTCAATTATAAAGGAAAAACAGTGAAATTTAATGATGGAGATGTTATAGACATTAATGTTCAAAGAACATTGGGTTCTATAAAATCAAATCCATATGATACAACCCAATTACCAGGAGATCTGGCAGAGGGCAATCCAATATATGATGTAAACGATGACAATCCAGACAATGATGGACTAGGATTTATTGGCTAGAGGAGAAACTTAAAATTAACAAACTGACCAAGGATTAAACGTCCATCAATTTTATTTTTAATTATTTTCGAAAATATAAAATCACTGATCTGTGTTTTTGATAGATATTTAGTTACATGATATTTCTTAAAATCTAGTATGACAACTTTATTATCAAAAAAGATTCTAAAATTTTTCCTCTTAAAAAATAATGGATAATCAATAGATGTACCAAAAGATTATTAAATTAGAAAATGAATAAATATTTAATTCATTGCAAAAATCGCAACAATGGGGAGATAATTTTTCAAAACCTAGGATATTTGCCATTATTGCATCAGTAATTACTGCAATAATGATAGTGCCTGTAGTCATTCCCCATATCGAACATCCTGATATGATATACCATATTATGGTTCACATAGTGAGCATAATTATATCAACATTTTTGACGGTAATTTCGGTTATTGCATACATAAAATCAAATAACAAAAAGATTCTGTTTATGACTTTGGCTTTCTCTGTTCTGGTAATTGTAGAATATTTATATCTGTTAAATGCCACAAATGATGTATTTTTATTGGTTATTCCTAAACTAAATATCGAAGTTTCGCATCTGTTTTTGTTAGTAATGGTGACGTTTTTTGGAATAAGCATCCTGAAAGGTCAAGAGAGTAAAAGATGAGCCAAATAGAGATTTCAAATTTTGAAAGATTTGATGTTAGAAAAAAATTGATCGAGTTTATTACAGATGCTCCAGGAATCAGGTATCGTGAATTACTACGTTTGACCGGTTTGTCAAACGGTGTTCTTTCTTACCATCTTGACGTTCTGACAAAAAATGGGAGAATCAAAAATAAGAAAACAAATCAGAGGGTAACAAGATACTATCCCAATGGGTTTTCAGAAGAAGAATCAGAAATTATTGCAGTTTTGAGGCAGGAAACATCAAGAAAGATAATTCAATTTATTATTGAAAATCCTCATTGTACTTTTAACGAGATTGTAGATTATTGTGGTAAGGTTCCGTCTACTATTTCTTGGCATCTTAGCAAATTAAAGGAGTCTGAGATAGTAGAGAATTTGAAAAGCAATAATACCGGCACATATACAGTCAAAAAGTGTGATAAGGTAAATGAGATTATTGAAAAACACAAGAACTCGTTTGTTCAGAGAATTGTCAACGATTATGTAGATATGGTAGAATCGATCTAAATTTCTGAGCTCATTATAGATTTATCAAAAATATTGTGTGGAATACTTATATAAAACCATCGTATTGGAAACGTAATCAATGATGCAGTCAAATATAGTTTATCAAGCCTTTATCCCATCAAACCTCATAATTTTTCCATCTTTAGTACATTCGTGAAATATCTCATAAAATATTTATGCAAATTAGTATAGATTAAATGCAGACGATTAAACGAGTTAGGCAGTCGTTGCGTCTAATAAAAAATCCAAATGATGTAAACATAAATAGACTCGAAGCCAGCCACAAAATTCATGGCAAAAATACCATTGCTAAAATATGGTCTTTCATCTATCTGGAAGGTCCTCATACCTTTAGTTCCGGAGGATCTTCCGGATTATAAATTGTAAGTGAAGATCATATAGACTAATTTGTATAACTTGTATAATTTATCTATCATATTAGGATAAAATTAAAAATTAACGACACACTCTATAAAATTGATTTGAACGTGCACCTAAACTCTAAAAACAAGTTTACGCTGAACAAACAAAAAAAGATGTATAGTATTGTGAAATTCAATTATTGAATTTGCTTTCCTTTTTCTTTAAGCACCTCATTTAAGATTGTTAGATCAAATATTTTGGAAAGATCCGGTTTGGTTTTGAAAAATCCAAGGTTAAAAGCATCGTCACCTGCCTTGTATAATGTCTCCTCTAAAGGATCATATGTTAATTCTAATCTATTAAATGCATTTACCAATGTATTCTCTGGGATTGTCTGTCCGGTCACTTTTTTGAGACCGTCATTGAATTTGACATATGCGTCTGCCTTATTTTCATTTATCCAATCTGTCAGATCTACATGAGTTTCTAGTACTTTTTTAACTATATCAGGATTTTTCTCTAGAAAATCTGACCTTACCGCTATTAGTGCAGTTGTAAACTTACCATCTGGCCATAGATCTCTCTCATCTAAAAATAGCTTTGATTGAGTTTCATTTAGTAGTTTTTCTGCCCACGGTTCTGGTACCCATGCTCCATCCAGGTCACCTTTCTGTAAAACCACAACAATATCTGCATTCTTTAATGGCAATACCTCTACTGTTCCTCCTTTATCTTTTGTTTTGTAACCATGATCTAGAAGATATGTTTTCAAAGCTACATCTTGTGTATTTCCAAGTTGTGGACTAGCAAATTTTTTGCCACTAAAATCTTCTACACTGTTTATGTTTGAATCGTTTCTTACTACAAAAAGCGCACCTCCGCTAGATGCTCCAGCAACTATTTTCAGAGCTTCTCCTTGCGAAACTACATAGCCATTGATTGCGGGACTTGGACCTACATATGATATATCAACTTGTTTTGCAAAAAGTGCTTCAATTGCTGATGGTCCTGCATTAAAAACATATGTTTTTACATCTACGTTTTCACCTAAATTTTTTTGAAATGTACCGTCATTAAATCCAATTACTGCTTGTGCGTGGTTTATGTTTGGAAAATATCCTATGTTTACGCTTTTCTTTTCTTGTCCATATGCAAAGTTTGTAAGAATGGAGTTTGATGGATAGAGACTTAGCCCTAATATCAAAATTAGGGAAACAAAAATAAATCCATTCTTATTTTTAGTTTTATTAATTTTCATTATTATGTTTATTACCTAAGGTATATATTATTACTCTCATTTATGCAACAAAAACCAGTTATATGCAATATTTGTATGTAGAAATTCATATTTTCTTGTAGTTGTTCCCTTTATAATTTCAATATGAGCTAAATCAGATACAATCGTTTTTTTTTGATTGTGTGTTGACTTTCGTTTGAGAAAAATGTAGTTTCAATACATCATTTTGTGGCGACTTCATAGGTTTCAGTTTTAAAAGATTTTGTATAATTTATTTATGAAATGTAATTAACTGACCTTCATCCTTTATTCAACATTGTCTGGGAAACTTTTCTGTTTTATTCCAATACATAATAAAATAAACAATTAACTAATTGTATATAAGATAAAGCATGTAAAAGATAAATTTTTGAAGAAGTATTTGCTCATATTATTAAAATCATGCGTATTTACAAGTGATTAAATAAGTAAATGAATATTAAATAATCTAATTATGACTACTGAATTGGATTATAAAAATATCTCATCTAATATTTTGGTTGATACAAATTGGATGGAAGATCACCTGTACGATGAAAACATTAGGATATTTGAGATAGATTATGATTTCAAAAACAATTATTTAGAAGGTCATATCCCTGGAGCATTATTATTAAAGTGGAAAGAAGATTTAAATAATTACTTAACTAGGGACATATTATCTAGAAGATCATACCAAAAACTTTTGCAGAAGAGTGGGGTAAACAACAAAACCACTGTGGTATTATATGGAGATTTTAACAATTGGTTTGCAACATTTGCGTTTTGGATTTTTAAATATTATCAATTCAATGATGTAAGATTGATAGATGGCGGTCGTAGTAAATGGATAAAAGAAAATCGGATAACTAGTAAAAAAATTATAAAATTTAAAAAGGGAGATTTTATTTCGTCTCTACCGCGTAATGAGAATATCCGTGCCTCATATAACTATATTTTGGATAATTTATGGTATTCAAAAGAGGGTCCGAAAAAAATCTTACTGGATACACGAAGTTCTGATGAATATGTTGGTAAAATTTCAGCACCCCCAGAATATCCTGACGAGAATACTCAAAGAGGTGGTCATATTCCAGGGGCAATAAACATACCTTGGGAAAATGCAATTAGAGGAGATGGAACATTTAAAACTTATAGCGAGTTATTAAACTTGTATAGTTCAAAAGGAATTACTCCTGACAACGAAATAATAACATATTGTCGAATAGGAGAAAGATCTTCGCTAACGTGGTTTGCATTAAAATATATACTAGGATATCCAAACGTAAAAAACTATGATGGTTCATGGACCGAGTGGGGTAATGTGGTTCACAGTCCAATAAAAAGGGGAAAAAAATAGCACAGTAGATGTCAGTACCTATATGAATAGCATTATTGAAAAGTTGGTATATCCGTCATAATTATTTTGTGGGGTCTGATAGCGTTGTCTTGACATTGATTTTGTATCATCGAATATATCAATAATTATGTGATTCTGTGAATTCGATTTCAGATAATAAATTATAGTGTACTGCATCATTATTATATTAGATCTTTTGCGTAATTAGATAACATCTACACTATATTTTCATTGCAATAAATTATGATTATCTTCTTTTCCTGTGTATTATGCTATAGTTAACCAAACCAGAAACAATATCAGATTTATACCAAATTTCTTTATCCTGCGGATAGCATGTTCTACAATTACTCTCTATCTACCGTGTCTTTTGTTGTATCTCTTCTATTTTGATAAGTTCAATATTAAGTTTCCTTTTTACTGGTAATATTGCTTTAGGATCAGAAAAGTCATTTTCTATTCCTTTATACCTAAGATCAAAATAATTTTTAACCTCTGGGGGTGTTATTGGATGTTCATCTTTATATACAGAATAGTCATGCTTTCGTCCTTTCTTGTGCTGATTTGATTTATGCAATATTGTTCCTTCTTTATTGACCGTATATTGTATCTTTACTGTATGTTTTTTCTTCTTACTAGAGTAATAGTTTTTCCTCTTTCTTTTATCTTTGGGTCTTTGTATCTCTTGTTCTATTGAATCTATAAATACTTAATCCTGGAAAGTATATCTCTACTTCCTCTACAGTTCTCAGCATTCTAGTAAGATTGTATAACTTTTGAGGTAGTGGAATGCAGCTTTTTACTACATGTTCCATATAATGTATATCTCTATGTACATTACTCTTATCTAGATCAAATAAAAAACCAGAAAGTGTACGTGTTATGTACAGTTTATAGTATACAAGAAGCATGAGAAGTCTGTCTATTATGGAATGTTTGAAACGTCTTCCTGCACCTATTAATCTTGTTCTCTCCTTTTGTTTAGATAAACGTTTTATATCATATTCTGGATATTGTGATTCTACTTTCTGACAAATGGAATCAAATTGAGATAATTCTAACCCTGTGAAGGATCTAAACAATAACGGCTTTTTAGATAATCTATCATAATTTAGTAAATTATGGATGTCAAATATGTGGTAAATGAGAAATATAGCTTTAAGCCTTCTAATTATGCAAGAGATCTATTGTTCAACACCGAGAATTTTTCAGAAACATTATAACCAATCAGATTGGACTGGATAATACAATTTTTTTCTGCCATCTTCAAAGTTTGGTTTTTCAAAAATTAAACCTTGCTCCATTAGCTCATCGATAGCTGTTTGAATGGTCCTTCTTGGTAAATTGGTTAAATTTATTAGTTCAGTTTGATCAATTGGATTTTTTGTTTTTATGATAAAGTAGACGAATTTGGAAGATGGTCCTCCTTTTGTTTCCTTTAAGTAGGCAATATTAAAACCAGATT
>QCWD01000081.1 GCA_013114725.1 Nitrososphaeraceae archaeon
CTGTTTTTTATTGTCATTTAAAATATTGGAAAGGTCTGAAATTGGAGGAAGTGTCTTGTTAATTAGATTAAAATCGGTTTCTTCTATTTGTTCATCCTCAGTTGTTTTCAATGATGTTGTAGTCTCGGTAATGTTTGTTTCAGAACCTTGAACTTCATCTTCTTTATCATCTTCTTCTGCCGATCCGATGATTATCTCCTCAGCATCTATTACAGGAATTGTATTATTCAAAAACAAACCCGGAATAGTAACGTTCAATCTTTGGACAACACTTTCCGAATCAGTTTCTTCTATTTGTTCGTCTTGATCTTCTACTACCGTGACATTCTCTGTAGTAAATGTTTCCGTTTCTACTGATGTTTCGTTTTCATAGGTTTGTAGAACTTCATCAAGTTTTTTCAAATCCAAATTTTGTAAAATGGGACTTGCAAAATCACCGGGGAATAATAGATCGTCAATACCTTGAGATTCTGTTTCATTTGTTTCCGTTTCTACAGCTGTTAGATTTTCTTTAATTTCTGAGGTAGTAATAGGAACTTCGGGTAATTTTTTGACCACTTCTGTGACTCCAAATATCGTATCATTTTCCAATGGTAATTCCATAATCTCACTTTCTGTCAGTGGTGGAAGTTTTGAAATATCTTTTTCATCTTCAGTTTGGAAGAATTCTTCAGGTAATTCCAGAACTGAAACGGCCTCAGGAGGTGGCAATTCTTTTAATTCTTTTAGTGGTTTTAGAGGCCTATCTTGTCCCTTAAATGATTTCTCAGACTCTTGGCCAAAAATTTGTAAACTGGACGTTGAAGGCGCTACTATCATTAAGGATATAATTATCAATCCGAATATGACAAAAAACGACTTTGAATTTAGATTCATTTTCTATTCTACTTCATATTAATAGATCTTTAATATAAATAATACTCATGTAAAAAGATCAACTACGATACTAAAAAATTAAGATTAATAAATCGTAAAATTAAAAATAATGAATATTAGATTTTGGTGTCTAATGGACTTCGCATCCCTTTGAACGTGTATCTCCTTGTGATTTATGATAATCCAATATTATATCAAAACCTTTACCACAATGAAATTCGTCTGCTCCAGGGCCTCCAATAAACACGTCGTTTCCTTTACCTCCAAATATTATATCATCGCCTTTTCCACCATCCAATCGATCATTTCCATCGTTTCCAAATATCCAATCATCACCTTTGTTTCCTTCAATTCTATCCCTGTTATCATTTCCGTAAATTACATCATCTCCTTTGTTTCCCTGGATAACATCCTTGCCATCTCCACCCTCTATGTAATCATCTGCTTTGTTTCCCTGGATAACATCATTGCCGTCTTTTCCATATATGTCGTCTGAATTATCATTTCCTTCAAGAACGTCATTTCCGTCACCACCTGATATTGTATCTTTTCCGTCATTTCCTCTAATTCGGTCCTTGCCGTCATTGCCATAGAGTTCATCGTCGCCGTCTTTTCCCCAAATTTTATCGTCACCGTCTTTTCCCCAGATTCCGTCATCATCATTTGTTCCACCAATTTTATCGTCATCATCAGTTCCGACTATATCGTCTGCATTTACACTTTGAAAAAAAGAACCTGAAAGAGTGAAAAATGTGGCAGCAAGCAAGGCCGAAAGATAGATTAAATAAGTTTTTTTATTAATTTTCATATCTGAATGACAATAATGTTTTCTTAAATATAAATAATACTCTAATTTTTTTTGTCTAAGCATTTCTTCTTATTTTTACTGTTTTTGGATAGGATAATGAAATAAGTTTATAGTATATTAAAACTAGTTAAAGATTTTATAATAATACGAACACAAAATAAAAATAATCAGATACAGATAACATAATTTAAATATTTTCTATATAGCAACCATATTTTTAAAGGATAAAAGATAATGATTATGCAACTACAATTTTGAAAACTTGTTACAATGATATCAATGACTAGAAGTAACATAAAAATCTAAAGAATTGTATTAAAAGATTTAAATTCTATGACAATTCTTAATTACACAGCATACACGGGAGAAATATAATTACTATTGCTAAAAAAAGATCCGATTCCTACCAATTTTGATCTTAAATTTCATTTAAGTAAATTAGATACCACTCAAAATCAGTTTGAAATATTTACCAGATTATATTATTCATATGATACTGCATTTATTTTAGAATCGTTATCTGGGCCGAAAGAATTATCGGAAATGTCAGTTATTGGATTTGATCCAGAAATCATAATTTCATGTACATCTAGAAAATTTATTGTGTATAATAAAAAATTAAACAAAAAAGTTGTTTCTAAAGTAACAGACCCAATTAATCAATTGAAAAAATTTCTGCCAAAGATATATAATAAGAAATATCGCTTTATTGGTGGCGCAGTTGGATATATTTCATATGAAGCAATTCACTTTTGGGAACGACTTCCAAAAATAAAAAAAAATGATTTTGATTTTCCAATTATGGAATTTGGAATATATTATGATGGTATACTTTATGACCACCTAAAAAAACAAGCCAATTATTTTTGTGTTGGTAAAGAAAGCAGGCTAAGAACAATCCACGATATCCTAAATCAAAACTGTTTACTGCCAAATTCTCATCATGATATTAACAATAATGTCTCATATACAAAACCAAGAAGAAATATTTCAAGATCTCAATTTATATCAAAAGTTAAAAGAGCAAAAAAATACATTTACGACGGAGACATATTTCAGGTAGTTTTATCAAAAAAATTTGAATTTGAACTTTACGGAAATTTTCTAAATATTTATGACAATCTCCGTGAAATAAATCCGTCACCGTACATGTACTTTTTGAAAATGGGTAAAAGAAGTATAATCGGTTCCAGTCCAGAAATGCTGGTAAGAATCACTGGAAACTTGGTTGAAACATTTCCTATAGCAGGTACTAGACCTGTTGTTGAAAATGAAGAAGAAAATAGAAAGAGGTCATATGATCTGTTACATGACGAAAAGGAGCTTGCAGAACATACAATGCTTGTTGACCTAGCTAGAAATGATGTTGGTAAGATATGTAAATTTGGCAGTGTAAAGGTTCAGAGTTTGATGAAGATAAAAAGATTCAGTCATGTTCAACATATTGTTTCACATGTCATTGGAACCTTAAATCATAAAAAATATGATTCTTTTGATGTCATAAAATCGGTATTTCCTGCTGGAACGGTTTCAGGAGCCCCAAAAGTACGGGCAATGGAAATAATTAATGAATTGGAACCAAATTCTAGGCAAACATATGCAGGAGCACTAGGTTATTTCTCGTTTAACGGTTGTATTGATTTTGCCATTACTATAAGAAGTTTATTTGTTAGCAAACATAAGGGTTTCGTTCAATCCGGAGCTGGAATTGTAATGGATTCGATTCCAGAAAATGAATGGAATGAAACAGAACACAAAGCCAGTGTTATTTTTTCAGCGCTAGACAAGAAGTTTGATTGAAAAAATCGTACGGTAATTTTTTCTTTTATACATTGTATTGGTCGATATCCTTAGGTGGTCTAGCAAAAGTGTTGTCAGGATTAGTATGATAGTCTACTGCCATTTTTGGGTCTTTCTGTCTTCCAGTTAGTATTCCGACAACAATATCATCTTTTTTAATCAATTCTTCTTGTCGTAAATGTCGTATTCCTGCAGGAACTGCTCCTGAAGCCAGTTCACAGTCAAAGCCATTCAAACCAACAATTGACATTCCATCAAACATGTCTTTATCTTCTACCTGAATAACTATTCCTTTTGTAAATTCAAGAGCCCTCAAAGCCTTGACTATGTTTGCAGGTTTTCCTATTTGAATTGCGGTTGCCTTTGTTCTTGGAAATATATTCTGTTTTTTCATATGTTCATAATATCTATCTATCAAATTTAAATTTGGATTTCCATTATTCCAGATCAGTTTTTCGTTTTCAAAAATACCATTTACAAGATTATAAAATGTATTTGCACCATGAGCGTTAACAACTACAATTCTAGGAATTTTCTTTATCCATCCCCAACGATGGAGCTCAATTAATGCCTTACCACAACTTGAAGTATTACCCAAGGCGCCTCCGGGATATACTATCCAATCAGGAGGATTCCAATCTAAATGTTCTAGAATCCTGTATACTACAGTTTTTTGTCCTTCTATTCTAAAGGGATTAACTGAGTTTACAGTATAACCATTAATTTCTTTTGCATATTCTAATGATTGCGCTAATGCATCATCAAAATTTCCCTCCACTTGTATGACCTGCGCACCAAATTGAAATGCCTGCCCCAGTTTACCAGGTGCGATTTCACCACGGGGTATGAAGACATCGCAATCAATGTTTTCATTTGAGGAATACATTGCTGCTGAAGCCGATGTATTGCCTGTAGAAGCACAAATTATCTTTCTTACTTTCAATAGTTTGGCATGTGTTACTGCAGTAGACATCCCGTTATCCTTAAATGAACCGCTTGGATTGTAGCCTTCTGGTTGTAGATAAAAACAGTTGTTGTTTACCTGTGCATACTCGGAGACTTTCGACATATTATACGGGCGTGAAAGTCTTCCTTCAGCTCCATCCAATGACACTAGTTTGTCTGAACATTGAGAGAAATCATCAGGTTCTATATCCGCGAAATTTATTAATTCTCGAAAGCGCCATACGCCGCTTTCATTGTAGATATTACCTCCATGATTTCTTCTATGATAAAATTTGTCAATAAGTGATTTTTCTGGGATATTTAAATAATTGATATCTAAAAGTGAGCCACATGAACACTCGTAAATATTATTTTCGATATCGTATATTAATCCACATGATGGGTTTATGCATTTTTTATTTACGTTTTTCAATTGACTTCATCAGTCTCCTCTTTTAGGGTAAACCGACATATTTTATTAATTTTTATAATATCCTTTTTTTGCTACAACTACCAACAATATGAAATTTTTTCAAATGTCTATTTTTTCGTAGTTTTTTCATAAATCTTCATTATCTGCTGGATTGTTCCATCCATGTCACCGTCTTTTACATCTGGAGATACATTTTTTAAAATATTATTGATAGTAGATGAAATTTCTACGCTTATCTCGTCGAAACTATCCATATCGCTATAACTTTGTTGATATAATCTCTTTAATTTCATAACATACATTTGAGTTTGATCATTTAATGTAACTTGATATTCCCTATTGTTTACCTTAATCTTTTCAACTGTCATTTAATGTCTATAAGATAGCCCAATCAAGCCTTTAAAAAACTTTGTCTGTACATCTCAGATTAAAATTTTAATAAAGGATTAGATTATAGTATATGACCAAAAATACCATCAGTGAAATGATAACAGATTGGTTGAGGATTATTCGAATTAGGTTTCTTTTATCTTCAATAATTGGTGTTAGTGTTGGATTGACATTAACATATGTTTTTTATGGTTCATTTAATTTTTTGTCTGCAGTTTTGACATATGCTGGAGTGATTTCTTTACATGCAAGTGTTGATATTTTAAATGACTACTGGGATTTCAAACGGGGAATTGATCAGATAACAAAAAGAACCAAATTTAGTGGGGGAACCGGTGTTTTGGTTGAAAAAAAAATTTCTCCAGAAAAAGCTCGCATAGTAGGATTAATTTTTTTTATTGCTGGTCTATCTATCGGCGGATATTTTATCCTCATTGTTGGGTTAGAAATTGCTTTTATTCTTGGATTCGCTGCTCTTTCAATTTATTTTTATTCAAACAAAATAGTCGATATCGGACTTGGAGAGATATTTGTTGGAATAAAGGGTGCTTTAATAGTAATTGGGACTTCTTTTGTTCAGGACCCGGTTTTTGATAATCTCGTTATCTATTCTGGAATTATTATTGGAATCCTTTCGTCAACCGTCCTTTTCATTGCATCTTTTCCAGATTATGAAGCTGATAAAAATAAAGGACGGAAAACAATGATAATTTTGATGAAAAAGAGCAATGGTAAAAAAATTTTTCCTTTGTTTTTCATTTTGGTTTATCTTTTAGTATTGCTTGGAATATCTCCATTAGGTTTTTTTTCATATTGGGTATTGTTGACATTTCTTCCATTACCACTAGCAGTCAAAGCGATTCTTTCTCTTAATCATAGTGAGGAAGAAATAGAATCAATTGAATCGTCAATAAATCTGACAGTACTATTTTCAAGAGCATTTGGAATAATTTTTATTATCAGTTTCTTTTGTCATGTTTAAAAAGAAACATTAACTACTAAATGATTTTTCTCCAAAATTTACTGAAAATTCATTTGGATTTAGAAGTGTTCCACAATTTCTGCATTTGCCATTGGATTGACGAACGATCTCTTTTATTGGCTTTATGTTTATCATCTTATTTACTGACGAACCACATTTTCCACAAATTATCTCAATAATTGGATAGGACATTTTTTCAGGTTATAT
>QCWD01000082.1 GCA_013114725.1 Nitrososphaeraceae archaeon
ATTTATTATCTCAAAAATAGGTTGATTTTAATATGTACTACTAACAAATACTTGTACAATTAATTTTATCCTTTACATATGACAAGATGGTAAATATACATTTGATAATCTTTACTATCAATTTTCAATTGATCTATCATTTTGTATTTCATTGACATTTATAATCCACAATTACAAACAATACATCACCTCACATAGTTTAAAATTTATTTCCACTATCTTATGAGATTAATTGGCCCAACCTTGTAAAATCAAACATCGGGGTGGCTAAACTCGTCATTTTAAATAATTTGAATTATTCTTAGTGGAAATATATAATAATTTATCAATTTATGAAACATTTTAACTAAGAACTTTTTTCAATGAGTTACATCAAAATAAAAAATTTAATGAAACAATTTATTTTTTTTTACCATTAAATTTGCTATTATTATATATGAAACCCATGACATAATAGTGGTTATAATTGAGATTAAATATGGATCAATTTCGGTTATTTCAAAGATGACGAATACGGAAAGAAATTTGGTTGTCAAATAAGAAATCTCTGAAATACCCAGAGTAGTCAATAATTTTTTAGAATCTTCTTTTATCTTTTTCTTATTTTTTGTCCCATCTGAATTGATATATTTATTTTTATTATCAACAAAAAAAAGAATTAAGAATGAAACATTATAAACGAGAAAATCGGCTACTAAAGAGATTGTAGCTATGAAAATGTAATTGCCACTGAATACACCAGCTGCAAGACTGACTATATAAACGTCTGATATTGCGGTTATTGTTGATGCGATTACTATGCTTTTATTAAATAAGATTATGTCCTTATATTTAGTATAAAATTGTTTGATCGATCTTATACATGAATTTTTAATCATAATCTTATCACTTTTAAAAAAATATTATATAAATGTTATAACATTCGGAAACCAATGATCAAGATAAATAACAATTTGTGATTTTTAACTTACAGTATGTATGCTTACGGCATGTATATGGTAATAAAAATAATATACTAACAAACCACTAGAGAAATATTTTTCAATATTTCCTTCTAACTCCTATATCTTTCTATGTTCCTATTTTTATTCAATCATCTGTCAAGGTAAAGTTTGGGATACTAACTCCGTATGAAATTACTACCAAACTTAAATAATTTGAATTCTATATTATTGTATGACAAAAATAAATTTCAATAAAATAAAAGATATAGAACAAGAACAAAAATACGAATACAAACAACAGACCTTAAATACGAATAATCTAGATCCCGTACATACTTCTATACGTTCTGTACTGAGAGTCATAAAAAGCCAAACAACAAGCGATGGCGAAGGTGTAAAACTTAATAGATCATTTCCAAATAACATTATCTCAGACTTTGATCCTTTTTTACTACTGGATGAAATAGGCCCTACTGATATGAAGCCCGGAAACCAGAAAGGATTTCCGGACCATCCACACCGTGGCTTTGAAACTGTAACCTATCTACTTGAAGGAAAATTTGAACACAGGGATTCTCAAGGACATTCTGGAATTATCAGTGGTGGAGACGTGCAATGGATGACTGCGGGGTCTGGAGTTATTCATTCTGAGATGCCTGAAAAAGAGTTTAGTAAAAAAGGAGGAAAATTACACGGATTCCAGTTGTGGGTAAACCTTCCTCAAAAAAATAAAATGATGAAACCAAGATATCAGGAGATTTCAAAAACAAAAATTCCAATTGCCAGTACTAAGGATGGCAATGTTTCTGTCAAAGTTATTGCAGGTGAATCATTGGGTGCTAAAGCAGTAGTTGATACAATAACTCCAATAATATATCTTCATTTTAAACTAGAACCTGGTTCCAGCATAGTACAGTCTGTTCCAGGAAATTATAATGTATTTGCTTATATTATTCGAGGAAGTGCAGAATTTGAACAGAGTGATAATAGCAATAGCAATAGCAATAGCAGTGATAGTACAGTTGGAAACGGTAATCTAGTTATATTTGATAAAGATGGTAATGAAGTATATATCCAAAACTCAAAGACATCGAAGACACCATTGGAATTACTTTTAATTGGAGGAATACCTCTAAATGAGCAAATAGCTAGGTACGGACCTTTTGTAATGAATACTCAACAAGAGATCTATCAGGCTGTCGAAGACTATAGAAATGGAAAATTGGGATAAAGCCAGTATCAATTTTATGTCCAAATAAAAACTTAAAAATATATTAAATTCCAAGCTCTGTTAACTTAAGCACGATACATGAAGTAAATTAAAAATCTTCGTAGAATTGACCATAGAACATATTTGGAAAATTAAAATTAAAGATCTATTTCCCTTAAGTTAACAAACCCAAATTTCATTAACCTGATATAAAAATATCTGATAAAATGAAGATAATCTAGGCAACAAGGTTGATAAATTTATTATAAAATCTTGATATCTTTAAAAATGAATAACAAAATGCATAACTTTTCTAATTGCATAGATATAACTCACATCTTTAATCTTTATTACTTTGTAGTTTATTATAACCTGCTATAACATGATAAATTTATCTGATACAATTACTTTAACTTCAGAATCTGAAAATAAAAGTCTTGGAGAAAAATGTGAAATATTGAATATCTGGGATATTCTAAGCAGAAGATGGTCACTAATAATATTAAAGAATTTGAGCACAAAGAAGGTAATTCGATTTAATGAATTAAAAAGAAGCATTAAAGATATTAGCAATACTGTTCTATCTGCTAGGTTGTCAGAACTTGAACATGAAGGATTAATCACCAAAAAAATTTATCCGGAAATCCCACCCAAAGTAGAGTATAAATTAACATCAAAAGCAAAAGACCTGGAACCAATTTTACAAAGTCTCAGCAGTTGGTGTAAGAAATGGGAAATGCAAAAATGAAACCTAGAAAAAGGGATCTTTAAGTAAATAAAAATATAATATACTGATAGCATTTGAACAATATCTCGATAATAATTCCTCTTGGATTTCGAAAAACAAAAATGAATGAAATTTCCAATATTAAATATTTTGTACCTAGAATAATACATATTAATGAAGGCGATATTTTAAGTTGGATAAATAAAGATTCTGTATCTCATTATCTAGTTTCTGGAAATGTAGATGAAGGAAAACCTGATGGAATATTGAATACCAAGGAAATTCCACCAGAACAGTCATTTTCGCAAAAGATAGATGAATTTACAGGAATAATTCATTATTATTGCATTATCCATCCTGCTGAGCGCGGGTCAATAATCGTAAATGGGAAAAATACAGACCGATATCGTTTTGAACAGGGACAAACAAATCTGGATATCACAGAAAATAATGAAAATGAAAATTGGATCCAAGAAACACAAACAAAGTTATCAAGGTATGTCGATCCAACGATCTTAGAAACGCTTGGAAAACCTAATTCTGATATTTTAAAAAATAAAGTTTTAACTATTGTATTTTGGGATATAAGCGGTTTTTCAAAGCTATGTGTAAAATTTA
This sequence comes from Nitrososphaeraceae archaeon, assembly GCA_013114725.1. Taxonomy (GTDB): domain Archaea; phylum Thermoproteota; class Nitrososphaeria; order Nitrososphaerales; family Nitrososphaeraceae; genus QCWD01. Next base: position 3,500 of record QCWD01000082.1, read on the forward strand.
CCAATCAACCACATCTCATAGTGGGGTTTTTACAAGAATTTTTCAATCAAGCAAATAATACAATTCATAAATATGCTGGTATTTTGGACAAATTTCTTGGGGATGGAATTATGGGAATTTTCGGGTATACTGATGATATTTATGAAAGCAATGAAAATCTAGTAAGCTCGATAGATGCAATCAATTGTGCAATTGAATTGAATAGATCCTTTGAAGAAATTAAAAATAAATGGATTGGTATATGGAGAGATCAATTTGATCTAATAACCGGAGACATTCACTTAAAATGTGCTATACATCGAGGAAATACTCTAGTTGGAAAGATAATCACTCATGACAGAGACCAATTTACCGCACTTGGTTCTACTGTAAATTTGACAAGTCGACTTGTTGATAAAGCCGACTCAAATCAAATCATCATATCAAGTGAGTTAAAGGATAAACTTGACAATATTTTTAGATTTAAAAAAATAACGATAAACTCAGATAATAAAATAAAATCGTTCGAATACGTCAAAGAATATTATGAACTTTTATTTTAAAATTAATGGAGGTAAAATAAGTCTAGTTCATACCATAAGGTTCATATAATAATTCTAAATACATGCACAAACGGAATAGAACTCTGAAACCAAATCTAATCAACCGATAAATAATATTCTTGTCATAATTATTAATTATCTATTTTTTAATTTAAAATAGAAATCAATACGATTTATTTTAATTGTTGCATCAACCTATTAATATACCAAGCAATCTTCCTTTCTAAAAATTCTAACTGTGATTCATTAATTTTTCCACCTCTATGAATTGAATTTACCTCTTTTTGAAGTTTATCAAGTTGTGTTATGCATTCTTTTTTATTATTCTCTGATAGGACTTCATAAATATAATCCATTTCTCTTAAATATCTCTTTGTGATTCTGCTTGACCTTTGTCTATATAGCCATCCACCAATAGTTGAAACTATTCCTATGAATACCGATATCAAAATAATCAGAGTCTCTGTTAAAATTGTTTGTTTGAAATTTGCAGTTAATCCACCAATACCAGTCACATTAAATATTAATGGATTTTTGTCAGTACTATTTTCAATTGACCAAGTACTAAACACAAAACCCCTATTAGCCGATGCCTTACATTCTATGTATTTATTAACGGGTGCGATGATTAAAGATTCTCCGGATTTTAATAAATTATTGCTACAAACTATCTCTCCAGAATCTGGAGGATTAATATTGACAAATATGTATGTAACCAATTCATCAACATTACCATCGATAACCAACACTCCATTTGAATTTGTGTTAGTTATATAAACAAAATTTGTTGACAGATCAATAGATATATCATTTGCTATGAAAGGAAATGTTACAAACGATGTTACTCCAATATCGGGGTCATTTATTCCAGTGGTAATAATAGATGACTTGACTGAAATTTCTTTTATCACCTCATTGGTAGTGCTGTTTATTACACTAACGGTACTATCTTCTGAGTTGTACACATAGAGTTTATCCGTTATCGGGTTTATTGCAATTCCAACAGGGTTTTCTCCTACTCTGATTTCTTTTACTACCTCATTGGTAGTACCGTTTATTACACTAACAGTATCGGAAATAAAATTAGATACATAAATTAAATTGGATAATGTATTTATAGATATTACAGAAGGCCTCAAGTCAACAGGTATAGACATTATAAGAGTATTGTTATTTCCATCTATGACTTGAATATTATTAGTGCCCAAATCAGAAACATATATTAAATTAGTGTAGGGATTAACTGCAACATCATATGGTACTGAAGTATAATTTAAAGTATTGATAACTTTATTTTCTATTGTATCTATCACTGAAACTGTTTGAGAGTTTATATTGGTAACATAAAGTAAATTAGTTGCTATATTTACAGCAAGATTTAGGGGAGAATCACCTACATTTACGGTTGAAAGTTGCTTATTGGTAAATCCATCAATTATTGAAACAGTATCAGATACCCTATTGGTTACGTATACTCTATTAGTCAATGGATTCACATCTATACCATATGGGGAATTTTCTACTTCGATATTCCCAATTACATCTGCTTTTTTTGGGTCAATGATAGAAATTATATTAGAAAATTGGTTAGCTACATAAATCTTACCTGAAATAGTATCAATGTCTATTCCAACCGGTAAACTTCCTACCTTTATTATGGGTTTTGACTTGTCTGATAATGGTTGGTGGTACTGAATTTTGTTATCTACTTGATTTTGAGCAAAAGTAACATCCATTAGTAACAAAGAAAAAAGAGATATGACAGCTACAAAAATAGAGAAATTCAATGAAAAAGATCTGTTAAAAAGAGAAAATTTGTGTAAATTAAGATAATAATTCAATATATATGATAACATGTACATAAAAAAGCATTTATATTTTATGAGTGATATTTATAATTAAATTGAAACATTATGCATTTATTGCAATGGCATTGTCATTTTCGATATTATTAATATCATTCTCATTCACTTCTCTAATCTATTCTCAAACAATAGATAGCGATGAATATGATTTTGAAAAGATTTCTACCCATAAAGATTTTGGTTCTCTGAGTAGATCTATTGGAGATGAAGATGAAAAACATGATAAAAGTGATAATGATGACAATGACGACAAGGATGACAATTAAACGGTTGGTTTGAATTACACTACCAGCAAGCAAATCAGTAAAATCAAATTCTGCCTAAATATAAATGACTAATATAGGATATAAAATATTATAAAATATGTCATGGTGTAATTAATAACCATA
>QCWD01000083.1 GCA_013114725.1 Nitrososphaeraceae archaeon
TATGGAAGACTCTAAATATGCAAATGTAATAAAAATTGATACAAAAGATTTCATGTGACCAGAGTACGGAGATGAAACTATTGTGTCACTCAGAGTATGCAAAACACACATCAAGTGAATGTATCATTATGCCATTTATAATAAGAATGCAAAATAAGGAATTGATAAAGGTGTATTGCGTATAATGTTCATAGAATGATAAATTTGTTAATTATGTAGATGGTCAACAAAGTCATAGAATACAAAGTTTTATTATAAAAGGTTTTTTAATTTAAAAAATTCCTTTCAATACTTTCTGTCTGGTATTTACTTGAAATTTTTCTATGGCATATCTAAGGGTTGTTCTTGGAATTTGTTTATAATTTTCTTTGATGAATTCTAATTCTAAATTATAGTCTCTTTTACCCACTTCTCTTAACATCCATCCTACAGCTTTGTGAATTAAATCTTCTTTATCACCTAGGAGAATTTTTGAAATACCGATAGTATCTTTGAAATTGTTATTTTTTATAAAAGATAATGTAGACACTATAGAAATTCTTCTCTCCCACATGCTCTCTGAATTTGCAAGTTGATATAACAATTCTCTTTCATTCCTTGGTTTATTGACCAAAAAAGTTCCTATAATCTTTGGAGCAGATAAATCAACTAGATCCCAATTATTAATATTTTTTAAATTGCTTAAATAGAAACCAAAACATTTTTTTTCGTTTTCGGGATTGCTATTAAATTTTGTAATTAACATTAGTAAAGATATTAATCTCTCTTCATGAATTTTGGAATTTAATAAAATTTCAAGATCTTGGAAATCAATATTCTTGTACTTGTTGGCAACATTTCTTAAAACAGGAACTGTTATTCCTATAAAAATATCTCCTTCTGCATATTGGCCTATGCCAGTTTTGAAAAATTTTTGAAAGATCTTAGATTTATTTTGATTTGATAAACTTTGGATTTCGTTCTTTAAAATACTTAATTCCGACTCCATTTTTATTCCATTTTATTTTGTTATCTTATTATTAAAGATGTTGTATTTTATTTTGTAATATCGAATTACAAATTCACTGAACATCTTTATATCTTAACATTTATTAAATTTTAATATAAAAATACAAAAAAATACAAAATAACAATCTTGCATACTTTACAAAGATCAATTATGAAATGAATTAAAGTATTTAAATATCATCATAGATGATTAAATGATTAACGATGTTTAAAAAAATTTTGGATGTATGGTATCTTTTCTGAAATAAACTCGTAGTAAATCTATGGCCTTTTTCATAATTTCTACCATTATTATTTCAAGTTAATAAAAATTTAGAATTGTATATTGAAAAGATAAACCATTGTATTGTATTTCATTATTTTATTTCTTGTTTTTTATGATATAGGATTATATGTGCTAAATTTTGTTATTATACAATATGATGTTTCAAGTTGTATGATGAATTAGATTTATTCGTAAAATGTATGAGATGTGGTCACCAAAAAGCGGATCATGATAGAAATGCTCCCAAAGATAAAATGAAATGCTTTATAGGTAATTGTATTTGTAAAACTTTCAAACCCGATAAAAAATATTATAAATCGAGTAAAAAATAGAATGTAATGTTATTTTTTTTATCAAATGAATATAAATAAAACTCCAGATTATTGTGAAATATGGGTAGTATTATCTATAAATAGTATATTTGAGACACAGGTACCAGATTAATTCCATAACCATATTAACCTAATTGTGTCCTCGTCGCTTTTGTAGATACCCTTCGAATTGTTCAAAAATGTAAATTTTTCATCACTTGTAGAGTTAAAGTATATTACACCCCTGTAACCCGTTGGACCGTCTGTTAATGATTTTGCATCGTACGATTTCCATCCTATTTCATGGCTGTCCAAACTTATTATTCCATATCCCTGTCCAAACACTGTATCATTATTAATAATGGTATTTATAAAAGTGAGATTGTTAGTTACCATTCCAACTCCTAATATTACAGCTTCTTCTACGCATCTGTCCTCGATTATATAGGGATTAGCACTAATTTGTTTAGAGTTTAAGCATTGCATATTTGTTGCATTATAAAACGGTTCAATATCTTCAATTTTTGTTATGTTGTTATCTTTATTGATATTTTCTTGAAATGTTGCCGTGGAAAAATAATTTGTATTACATAAAATTAATGAAAATATCAGTATAATTGTACAAACCAAAATTTTTTCCATATCTGTATATAATTTTTCTTACTAATACTGTCTCATTTAAATTCTACTAAAAAATAAAGTTGACTTTCAGAAAATCAAGATATGTTATTCAATATCATTCTAAATTTATAATCATAATATCTTAAGTATTTTGTTAGATATGACATGTATCACAAAACAATACTGTCACATATGTAAAATGTGTGGAAAGGGCAATTTCTGGTCATAAACAAATTGGAAATTTGGATACAAAAACTCTTTCATACTGTATGTTCCAAATGTGGATACCCAACAACATCTTAAGCATTCTGGTTTACCATTAAATTTTTTTTGATTGAATTTTAGTGATCTAATAATGACTTCTAAATAGTACTTCATAGCAAAATATTTTTTCCGAATTTTTACTGACTATTTTTATTCTTTTTCTTTATCTTTTTGGTCCATTGATTTTGCAGCTTTTTTGGTATTTTCCAAATAAGCTACGGTCATTGCCAGGTTACCAAAACCCATAGAATTAAGAGTTTCTGAAGGAACCATAACAATAGTATTTCCTTGAACCTTGATGGATTCAAATAACATGTTGGATTGTCTTAAGGCATAAGCAATAGGATTGTTGGTGTATACTTTTGATGCTTCATCAAATTTTTTTGCAACAAGGATCTCTGATTCTCCATATGTTACACGTGCATTTTTTTCTCTTTCTGCCTGAGCTTGCTTGGACATTGCAGATTCCAACTCTTGTGGTATGATGACTTGCCTGATTTCTACTCCTGTAACTTCTATCCCCCAATTTTTAGCTTCATTTCCTATAATCGATTTAATATGTTGATTAATCTCTTCTCTTTTGGATAATATATCTTGAAATAATGAAGAACCTATATTGTTTCTTAATGTTGTTTGTGATACCAGTTGAATCATTTCATTAAAGTTCTCTACATTTAAAATTGCATCTTTTGTATTATTTTCAATTATTTTATATCTTAAAATGGCATCAATTGTAACAGGAACGTTATCTTTTGTTAACATTCGTTCTGCCTTAAATTCTCTTACTTTTTCTCGAGTATCAATAACAAGAACGTTGTCAATGAATGGAATTCTGTAGTTAATACCAGGACCGTTTTGTCTTTGAAATTTTCCTAATCTTAGAACTATTGATCTTTCATATTGTTTTATAATAAAAATAAATGAAGAAATAATTAATATAATTCCAATTGTTATTGATGATAAAAGAACATTATCATTATTTGCAGTATTGAATTTGAAAATAAATCCAATTAGTATTATTAAAACTCCTAGGATGAATAGGACTACAGAACCTCTCTTTTTAATTAGAGTGTCATTTGAAACATTTGTGGATCTTATAACTGACATGTCTTTTATACGTACTACAACAATTTAGGATTTCCTATTTGCTTGTTTTTTTTCGATGTTATTTTAAATATTATGTATTAAAATTCTACTTTCCAAAAATTCTTTCTCAATACAATCTTTTTCTTTATTATTTGGGAAATTACGTTTTAATTAGGATTAATTATAGAATTTTTTATGGAAGGAATTCAAAAAATAAAATGTACGTCTTGTGGTGTAAGTTTCATGTCTGAAACTGATGTGGCCTTGTGTCCCTCATGTATGGAAAGACAAAGTCATGGAGAAGGCAATATGGGTGGATGTGGTTGCGGACATCATCACTAATTTTTTTAATTTTATAATTAAATAGAATGATATAATTTGGCTCGGGTAAGATAATATTTTCACCTCCTAATTCTATTTTGAATTTATTATTTTGTATATTACGAAACAATGAAACAAAAAAACGGTATCCAATTGTAAATATGATCTAGACAACAATTTCTTTTTCCAGTACATAGATAGTAATCGTCAAATCATTTTACTGTAACCTTGGAATTTTCACTTATTCTTTCTATCAAACTTTTTTTGACGGTGTTTGCAAATAATATTTCAATCCAAAGACGTTACGGTTTCCCCCACTTGGATGTCACATGCCACCATCAGAATATATCCAATGGCTCAATATTTACTAATTATGAGTTCCAGAAATTATCTTCCAACAGGTATGTTTCTGTGCTTAACTTTTTGAATAAGCTTATTGAATAAAAATTCCCCTGATGGTTCTGTGTACCGTTTTACTGGCAATCTATAAAAAATAATGTTCTCCTCCGATCGGTTTTTAATAAAAAAGTGGTCAACAATAAAGCTATATACTCGCTTGCGTTTGTAAATTCTTGTTAAAAAAAGCAAAACGCTGTGTCCAATTCCAAACAGACACGTAACTTCTTTTCTGATCTGTGAAAATAGATAACGCTTTACGGGTATTTCGTAAACTCAAGTCTAAAAAGTATAGATACAAAGAATACATTACTACTACTGTGGATTTTCCGTTTCTATTGAATTTGATCATTTATTGGAAATAGGATATCCGCAGCTATAGAACTTTTGTTAAATTAACAGAGCACCAAAAATAATTAGTATACAATATATATTTTCCACGACTTTTTGGCTAATGTATGATAAATTAAATAAATATTTAAAAGATTTTTAAAAGATATTACTTTGGTCGTTTATTGCGGAATGTCCTCTGATAGTAACTCTATTAGAATCATCGATGTAATTTAATTCTCTTAGTCGGTTTATAATACACTGACGTATTCTAAAAGGGATATCTTCGTATGTATCTGGCTGCTCGGAATTGTTTATACGATGAAGAATTTCTCTTGCAATATTTTCAAACCGGCTAAGTTCTGTGTCATCTTTAAACATTCTAACTAGTTCATAGAATCCATTACAGGTGAGAAAAGACATGTCTAGTGCACCGTCTAACCAACCATTTTCTTTACAAAAGTTCACTATTAATATTCCATTTTCATTTGATAAATTTAGCCTTTCAAAGATTTCAACATGAGACATTCCTGAAGGTGTGAGTATTTGTTGATCATATAAAAATCGTAGAAATTTTCTGACATTTTCATCTAGCATTGCCATATTCACTATTTCACAAAGGAATAGTAAAACTTTTTCCATAGATTAAGGAATACAGAAAACGATTGGACTTAAAATAACAGAATTAATATAATCAAGTTAAAGATTATTTTCTTTTCAAGTTTTAAACAAAGAATTCCATGAAAATATATTAGTTACATCTATTTGTTCTATTTATGCGGGAAGTAAAAAAAACTGATTTTAATCTAAGAGATACTAATGTTGATATTTCAGAAATTACTGATGGGATATATAGAATATCCGGATTTTCAAATGAGTTTGGAATAACATTTAACCAATTTCTGATTATCGATGAAAAACCCATGCTAATTCATACTGGTCCTATAGGAATGTATAAAAAAATAGAAGAAAAAATCAAGGAAGTTATTCCTTTACACAAATTAGTATATGTTTCATTTTTGCATTTTGAAAGTGATGAATGGGGGGGAATGGAATTTTTAGAATCCTCCGATGCAAAGTTAGTATGCAGTGACTTAAGTTCGAAGTTAAATATGATGGGATGGTATAATGTTCCTGTAGACCACATATCAGTTTGGGATAATGATATTCTAAAGATTGGTAAGAAAAGACATTTTAAATTCATTATGACACCACATGTTCATCATTGGGATAGTATGATGATATTTGAAGAAAATACAAAATCATTATTTACTTCTGATTTATTTATTCAACCAGGAAATAATAAACCTATTATCTCTGAAGACATATCAGAATCAATGATTAATCTTTATAGAGGTGCAGGAATATTCGCAAGTGAGAAACCAGTTAGAAATACTACTAGGAGACTTGCAGATTTATTGCCAAATATGGTATATCCAATGCATGGTTCATGTATTGACAAGTCATTATTTTCAAAGTACACGGAAGCCATAATGAAAAATGATTTTGGTTATTCTGGTATTTTATTAGGTCAAAGATTAGAAACTATTATCTCTTGATTTCAATCTCTTTTTGTTGGATGATAGTAAATAAATATTTAAAAGATATTCTTTAATACTGGCAAAGAATTATTTTTTTTATAATGGAATCGTCATCCACCACACAGATATCCACTTGGTATTTAAAAGCTGATTATGTTGAAACATGTAATTGTGATTATGGTTGTCCATGTAATTTTGATGCTTTTCCTACCAATGGCTTTTGCAGAGCTTTAGTATTATATCATATAAGAGAAGGAAATTATGGAGACATAAAATTAGATGGCTTAGACGTAGTTGGCGCGTATTCCTGGCCCAAGGCAATACATGAGGGAAACGGTACAATGCAGCTTTACATTACTAAAAATACCGCGGATAATAATACAAGACATGCATTAGTCGATATATTCTCGGGAAAAGCTAAAGGGGAAGGTCCTTTTGCTCTCTTTGCTGGGACATTTAAATATTTCCTTGAACCTCAATTTGTAGATATCAATGTCAAGATAGATGGAAAGAAAAGTAGTTTCTCTGTGTCTGATATAATAGACGTACAAGTAGAAAGTTTCATAAATCCTGTTACTGGTGAAGAACAGGATACAAAGATACAACTACCAAAAGGATTTATCTGGAAACTTGCAGAGGCAGCAAAAACAAAGATAATGCGTATTACTACTCCAAGTTTAAATTTTGATCACTCTGGAAAGAACGCATTTTATTCAGTTGTAGAGTATAGAGGACCGTAAATGGAAAATAATTATTGAATTCTCTATCATCAGATTTCAAATCCACCAGCACTTTTATTTTATTATATTCATTAGAGCGATAAATTTTCTAAATTCATTTTTTGTTTATCTAATTTGTTCTAAATTTTTCTTTAGAGTTCTAATAATTGTGTTATTTTGGATTTATACAAAGAAGAAGGAAAACAACATCAAAAATTAAAATACTTATCTTGCTTAAATAACATATTGACAATAACGAATATTCCAAAGTGGAAGACTTCTGGAGATTGGTTTGACGTATGTAAGTGTAATATTCCTTGTCCTTGTATATTTGCTCAAACTCCAAGTTATGGTGATTGTGATGGTGTTCTGGCTTATCACATTAAAAGTGGAAACTACGGTGAAACAGTTCTTGATGGATTAAACGCATTAGCGTTATCAAGTTTTGAAGGTAATATCTGGGCTGGTAATACAAAAGCAAGTATTGCAATTTTCTTCGATGAGCAAGCTGACCAAAAACAACGGGAGGCTTTGCAGATGATTTTTAGTGGAAAGGCTGGTGGTTTTATGGCTCAATTTGCAAAGATTATAGGAGAACATCGTGGGATAAATTTTGTTCCCATTAGATTTGAAGTCGCTGACGACCTTTCCTTTTGGAGTGTAGAAATTCCTGGAAAGATAATTGCAAGGGCAGAAGCATTGACAGGGCCCATGACACCTCCAGGTAAGAGGGTGCAAACAATAAATGCACCAGGAAGTGAAGTGGGTCCAGGTACAGTTGCAACCTGGGGAACAGCAGTATCAGATAAAGTTGATGCTGCAGAAATAGGATACAAATGGGAAAGAAGTGGTAGGTCAAGCAAACATATCAAATTTGATTGGAGTGGACCGTAATTTTATAGTAAATAATTAGGATAACGGTAATGTATAAAATACAAAAAATAATTCTTGCATCTCTTCTCTGTACTTCTTTAGTAGCATGGTTGTTTTCCATTAGCCAGCCTGAGATGATGATGGAAACAATGATGACACTAAATCCTATTGCATTATTGATATTTACTGTAAGCTGGACAGTAGGAATGGCGGCCATGATGTTTCCAGCTATTGTTCCAATGGTATTATTGTATAATCGATTGATAGTCGAAGATAACAATAATAGTGATCATCTTTTGGATATTTCTAAACATAAAAACGATAAGCAACGACAATTTCCATTGGTACCTTCAGCCATTAATTATTCTATAAAAACAATAGTTTTTGTTGCATCTTATATTTTAGTATGGTCATTAACCGGAATCTTGCTCTTGCTATCTTGGTCAATTTTAATGAATAATGTGTTTACTACATATGAGGCAAGAGAATTAGATATTATCTCTGGATTTCTATTAGTTATTTCAGGACTATATCAATTTAGTTCATTAAAAAGAAAGTGTCTGGGATATTGTGAGTCTCCTTTAGCCTTCTTTACAAAGAGATGGAAGGGAAATAGCATAATAAGAACTATAGAATTAGGAACATATCATGGATTATATTGCTTAGGATGTTGTTGGCCTTATTTTCTATTGATGATAGCATTAGGATGGATGAATATAGCATGGATGGGCCTATTTGCTG
>QCWD01000084.1 GCA_013114725.1 Nitrososphaeraceae archaeon
ATCATAATGTTTTATTCCTGCAGAAGCTATTTCACCTTCTGCTGCATATTTAATTAGTTTTCTTTTATCTAAATTCAAATTAAATAATCTGTCAAATGCCAAAGCGGCTGCAGCCGATGAAGCAGCACTACTACCAATACCATACCCCGGTGGAACATTTTTTGTAATCTTTATTTCTATATCATTATTTATTCCATGATCCTCCATCATTTTCATAACAACTAGGCTGGCGGAATTTTCATTGATTTTTTTAGGAACAGTATATTTTGTATCTTCGATTTTAATACTTATTTTTTTCCTTTTTGTTTCATATTTTGTAATTTCAATTTTATCTTCAAATAGGTCTAGTGCCAAACCGAAGGTATCAAAACCAGGACCAAAATTTGCAGTAGAAGAAGGTGCAGATGCTAAAGATCTGAAAATTTCTTTCATTATCAATACTTCACCTCTTCTCCCTGATTAAGAATTCTTGAAATTGATGCAAAAAGTTCTATCATTCCACTAGATGTAATATTTGAAACAGGTATTATTTCTTGCATAATGCCTGTTTTACGAATATATTTCATTATATCTAAACTTAATAATGAATATTCTGGACTTTTTTCAAAAAATAAATCATCATCCAAATATGAGATATTTGTCCAATTCATAATTTTTTCCAGTTTTTCAATTATTAAATCTCTCTTGGTGATTGTATTTATCTGTGGTATATTTAATCTCAGATTTATGGATATTGAAAGTAATGATAATGATACGAAGTTTGTGGGATTTGAAAGAAGAACTCCGTCCATTAAAAAAACTGCCATTTTGTTTTCTGATTCTAAGTTTGAAATAATAAATGGTCCACTTGCTCTATATGCAAATAATTCAATCTGTCCTGGAGTATCAATTAAAAGATAATCTGGATTAATCTCATCTATTTCATCCTGTATTTCATTTATTTTTGTAGCAATAATATCATTTGCCATTATAATTGCTCCATTCGGACCTAGGTCATACTCTTCCATTATTTCATTAACATTGATATAATTTCTAATATCTACATCTACTTCGTAAGGTAAATTTGAAACAGCAGGATCCAAATTAACTATTGCAGGAAAAAAATTATTATCTTTATACCATTGACATAATCTAGATGTCAGAAGTGATTTTCCCGAACCGGCAGTTCCGGTAATAAAAATACTATCCAATTGTTTTATTAAATGATCGTCATTTCATATCTACTATTTATACATAATCAAATATCACTTAATTATTATATCTATTATTTTGATATGTTTTTTGTGAATAAACATGATAAAAACATCGATTCAATTGAACAAATACGGTCAGAAGTATTATCATGTACTTTGTGTAATCTGTCTCTAACTAGAATTAAAGCTGTTCCAGGAGAGGGAACACCTCAATCCAAAATAATGTTTATTGGCGAAGCTCCTGGTTTTGTTGAGGATAACATGGGAATACCATTTGTTGGAACCGCCGGAAAAATTCTTGATAAATATCTAAAAATTGCTGGAATAAATCGATCTGAGGTATTTATTACAAATATTGTAAAATGCCGACCGCCAAAAAATCGTGTACCATCAGTTGAGGAACAAAAGACGTGCTTTGATTATTTATCTAGACAAATCAATATAATAAATCCAAAGATAATATGCTTGTTGGGAAGAGTATCTTTTGAAGCTATATTGTCAGGCAGTTCTATACTTCAAAATAGAGGTAAAATAATAGAAAGAAATAATAAAAAATATTTTGTAACCATTCATCCAGCAGCAATTATATATAATAAAAAATTGTCAGATATATTTGAAAAAGATCTGATCTTCCTTGGAACTTTAATCAGAAATATCTGACTTGATATACAAAACTCTCTAAGGATCACTTTTTAGATCCGACATGGATTTTCTTGCCGATTCAATCTGTTTTTTTCTCCTCGGTTGGATAATTAGTACATACAATGAACCTATCAAATAGATTACCAAAAGTATGATTTGCGCCAAGGTTGTTTCTAAAGTGGGATGAATTCCAGTCATAGAAGCTAAGTTGATGTCTAGTCTTGGTATTATTCCAAATAGATGTGTGGTCGATATATATCCGATTTCTTGGAATTCTCTTACTGCATTACCAATAAACGTTATTGACATATACGCACCAATTCCCATTGTTAAGCCAAACAACACTCTTAAAGGCAGTTTTTTTCCTAATTTCCTTATGATAATTGCAATACCAACAATTACTGCCAGTCCTAATACCAGCCCTGCAACGACATACCATTCCATGTATTTTGCAAACGACATCATTGCCTGATAAAATAATACCGTTTCAAAACCCTCTCTATATATCGTAAAGAATGATAGCATGATAAAGACCATGATACTTCCAGTTGTAGCTGCCTTCCAAACTTTAGCCTTGACAAATTCTATCCATTTTTTTGTCTCGATTTTGTTAAGGATCCAAAAACTCACCCAAAACAAAACTGCTACTGCTGACACTCCTGCAATAGCTTCTATGAGATCTCTATTTGCACCTGAAATACCTATTATGTATTGCGCAAAAATCCAAGTTATAGCTGTTGCTGCGATTGCTAAAATAATACCATAATATATGTGTCTTTTATATCTGTCATTTCTGGAGGCATCCAAATAAGTTAGAATTGCACCTATTATTAACGCAGACTCTAGTCCTTCTCTAAAAATTATTGAAAAAGATGAAGAAAATGCAATTGAGGGAGCTAGTATACCGGTACCACTTACAAGTCTCTCAGATTCATCCAAACCTCTTGATATTTCTGTTATCTTTTGTTGTACCTCTTCATAAGGGGCTTTCTTCTGGAGTAGATTTCTTAATTCAGCAAATTTGATCTCCATTTCTAATGTAAAATCTGGATTAATTGGTCTTAATGGAATTTCAATATTCTCATAACTATCCAGATACGCAGATTTAGATGTTGTCAAAGCATCATCAAATTGTTTATCTTTATAAAATTTTAATACCTTTTGTAATTTTAACTGGATTTGATCGATATTTTCTCTAACCATGGATTTCAAAGGATCTTCTGCTTCTCCCATTTTCTTAGTCATTCCACTAAACGTTCCAAAACCCTTAGCTAATTCGTTTATATTTGCAAGATTTTGACCTTTATTTTCATTCGTTTGATTGTCAAGAATATGATTTTTATTTACCAGTTTTTCAGCTACATTTAGCTTCGGTAATATTTCGTTAATTAAATTTTCTATTGTTTCTGGATCCTCGTTATTTTTAATTAATTTCCTAAGATCTTCTCTTAATAATATCTCTATATCAGTCATTAACTTTGGGTCCTCCTCCTCTATTGCCGCCTCAAGATACTCATAATTGTCCAGATATGCCTCGATAGCAAGTTTATCTGCTTTTTTATAGTCCTTGTTTATCTGAATTTCTTTCTTGATTTCCATTAATAACGAATTTATTTTTGAAAAATATGGATTATCGTCATTTACTATGTATTTTTCCAAAATATTTGCATTTATCGCATTAACATTTTGTAGTAAATACTTGGGGTCTTCTTTGTTTATTACTCCATTGTAAAATTGATTGTAAAATGATAGTATTTCATTATGTGTGTTATTGGACTGAAATTTTGAAATCTGATTGTAATTAAATTTAGATCTTTCTAAGAATCCAATAGTGTTGAGATAAAAAAAATCTTTTTCATTTTTCAAAATCTTTTCATTAGAATTCATAGACCTGTTTTGAAGATTTGAATAAGATTCATAGGCATCATTTAATAATAGCAATGTGACCTGTGCTAATAATAATTCTGAATTATTGTAATTATTTTTCAAATCATTTTCTATATCATCCATTATAGTCCTTGTTTCTTGAATGTCTAGAATTATTTTATTAATTAAATTTTCATCATATGCTTTTTTTATGTTAAATGGAAAATCTGTCAATAATAATTCCAAATGATTGGAAACATTTGAATAATGATTATCTATATTGTCCTTTATTTTTGGATATATTGACGTATGAATTGTAAATGCATGCTCAAATGCTATCTTTGGATTCTCTAGATTTTTCTCAACCACATCAATTTGAGTTTGAATTAATTCCAGGTTATAATATAATATTAATTCATTATCTATACTATTACTAATCTCTGAAATCTTAATTTCATTTTGAGAATAAGCCTGTAATTGTACATTTGTACAAACATATAACAGCAAAATTATTATGGAAAAAGCTGTTATCTTTGCTATCATAAATTTTCACCATCATTAAATTTTTTTATGATTTTATTGTCAGACATTTACGATTATGGTTAGGTTACCCTAACTAACCATATTTATATTTAAGGGAAATTTCATCCTATTTTTTCTACAATACCAAATATAGGTTGTTTGAAATGATCTTTTATTCTACCATTATCCTTAAATTTTATCATCATGATATTTCCATTTTTAATTATTACATCTAAAGCTGTATCGTTGGGTTCGACGATGCCTTCTGTTATTAGTTTTGCACGTACTATAAAGGATATTTCTGCGATAATGTTATTATTTTCATCTAAATTATTATCATAATTGTTCTCTTTTATTTTTACTAGGTCTGGTAAAATTGCTATCCCTTGCTTTTGGAATTTATAAGTAAGAATATGATTATGTTTAAAATCACCGTTTAAATCCATCATACTTATGTTAACTTTAAAAAATCTTAATTCTTTTTTAATAATTTCAATTTCCCAAATTCCTCCAAGAATATATGAATTTTGCATAATCTCCACCGAATTAATCTCTTTAGCATTTGATGGAAAATAAAGTGAATTGATCGTACCTGCATATTTTAAATGCGTAGAATTTAAAATATTGTCATCTGTTTTTGCTAATACAAAATATGTATTAAATGAATATAAAAAAATAAGAATAATAAAAAACACAAAATATTTAATCTTGAAAAATTTCCAAAAAATTATCAATACTCTGATAAAAATAAACTTTGTTACATTTATAATTAACATTATAATCCAAATAACAAATTTTTATAACATTATTCAAATAATTAAATATCCTTAAAGTTATAATGTTCTAAAATGAAAATTAATCGTAATAAAAAAATCAATTCAATCAATGTATATGCATTACTGACCAAAATTCCCAGGGGAAGTGTAACTACATATGGTGACATTGCTGAAGCATTAGGAAATAGAAAAGCAGCACGGTTAATTGGAAAAATTCTGCATAATAATCCAAATCCGATAGTAATTCCTTGTCATAGGGTTATTAAATCAGACGGGACGATAGGAGGATATTATTTTGGTCAGGACATGAAGCAAAAAATATTAAAAAAAGAAGGTCTTGTTTTTCAAAATCTGAAATTAAAGACTGTTTCTGCGATATTAAATGCAAAAACATTATCTAAATTATAATTCAATAACAATCATTTTTTAGGACATCAATCGAAATTGTAGAATTTGATTATCATTTGATTGAAAAATATATAATTAAATATTTTTATTATTATTATAATGAAAAATTTACATGACATAGCCATTATTCAAATGAATTCATCGACAAATAAAAAAGAAAACCTGCAAATTTCAATCGATTATATTAAAAAAGCATCCAAGAAAAATGTAAAATATATCTTCTTTCCTGAATTTCAAATGGCATTTTCTCCATCTGATCAATCATTATCCGAATTATCCATCCTCTCAGAATCTATTGATGAAAGAAACGGATTCGTCTATAAATTGCAAAAGCAAGCCAAGCAAAATGATATTAATGTACTTGCAACGATATTCGAAAAATCAGGTAATAAACAAGATAAACGGGTATATGATACAGCATTATATATTGATAGACAAGGTGTAGTTCAATCTGTGTATAGAAAATTGCATCTTTACGATGCTTTAGGATTTAAAGAATCTAAAAAATTTTTGTCTGGTGATAAATTAGAAAAACCGATCAAAACTACCATGGGGAAAATTGGGATAATGATCTGTTATGACATTCGATTTCCTGAAATGAGTAGAATTTTAACTACTTTGGGTTCATCGATATTAACTGTACCATCAGGTTGGGTCCATGGAATAATGAAAGAGGATCATTGGAATATAATGTTAAAAGCACGTGCTATTGAAAATGGCTGTTATGTGGTAGCTCCAGATCAAATAGGAAATATTTTTTCTGGCAGAAGTATGGTTGTTGATCCATTTGGTAATGTCTTATGTGATATGGGGAACAGGGAAGGCATAGAAAT
>QCWD01000085.1 GCA_013114725.1 Nitrososphaeraceae archaeon
GATAACGTTTCTTCCAACTGCAATTATTTTGGATTTTGGAATATCGTATCTGTGGTCATAGTGTCCAAAGACAACTATTTTATCATCCGTTTCTTTCATTACATGCCCAACATGGTCTTCATTTTTTGCCCTTACTCCCAAATTGAATAAGGTTCTGTTGAATTTCTTTTCATATGAGGCCAAGTCAATATTTCCAGCTCCAGTCCATGGTTCGGGTTCTCTGATTCGTTCTGGCAAGGGTGTATTGCGGCTTACCCCATAGTGCTGTGTTATATCTTCAAAAGTCATGTCTATCAAAACGTTTTTGCTTACTGTCTTGATTTCTGTTTTTGGTATATCGTACCGGGTATTTCTTTCTCCAAATACCACCAAACGGTCATCGGATTCTGTTGCTACATATCCTATGTATGGTGAGTTTAATGCCATAACGAGCCTGTTAACGTATTTTCCTGTTGTCATATCTGTCATGTGGTTTAAAAAGTATAAATGTACAATGTGTACTTTGTATTACAAATGACATTATTACGATATCTGTACCAACCAAACCATCATCATGCATTCAAGATACGAAGCAACCAAAACAATTTGGTGATATTCCTAATAAATATAGATTATTTGTACGTATATGAAAATATCAGGTCTTCAAAATAATATGCATATCTTCATACATCTTTTGAAGATCTAAAAATTTTATTATGTTAATTCAGTAGATTTTTTTTGAAATAAATAAAAATACTGTAAAGAATATTTCATATTGAAAATATTGAAATAACAAAATTGTAGATAATAATCGCGTCATGTTTAGTTATTTTCATCATTAATGATTATGTATTTATTAACTTGTAAAATATCCATTTTACTATTTCTGCAGAAATTATATACATGGCTAGAATGCTTCCGATACTTAAATAAAATACCGCAGGTATAGGAACAAATCCCAATATCTGGCCTATTGGAGTAAATGGAACCATCATTACGAAAATATCCGCAATAAAAGTTACGGCAAGTAAAAATTTTCCTGGCTTACTTTTAAACAATGGTTTCTTGCTCCTAATAATAAGGACGACCAGTGATGCAGAAATTACTGATTCTATAAACCACGTGGTCCGGAATTGATCTGTATTTGCATTCAATACATATAATAAAAAAACAAACGTTAAAAAATCAAATACCGTACTTAATAAACCAAATACTATCATAAATTTACGGATAAATTTAAGATCCCAGTGTCGAGGTACTTTTGTTGTTTCTTTATCAACATTATCAGTAGCTATTGTCATTTCTGGAAAATCGGTCATTAGATTGGTAAAGAGTATTTGTTTTGGTAAAAGAGGAAGAAACGGTAAAAATAATGATGCGCCGGCCATACTGAACATATTTCCAAAATTTGCGCTAGTTGCCATGAAAATATACTTCATTGTATTAGCAAATGTTTTACGTCCTTCTATAATACCATCTACTAAAACAATGATATTTTTTTCCAACAAAACGATGTCTGCTGTTTCTTTTAAAACATCAGTGGATTTATCAACTGAGATGCCAACATCGGCTGAATGGATTGCAGCTGCGTCGTTAATTCCGTCACCTAGATAACCAACGACATTTCCAGATTTTTTCAGGGCCAAAATTATTCTTTCCTTTTGAGATGGCTCAATTTCTGCAAATATGTCGGTTTCTATAACATTTCTTGTCAGAGATTCGGTTGTCATTTTATTAATTTCTGTACCTGTCAGGATTTTTAAATCAGATTTTAAACCAATCATTTTACCCACATATGATGTAACATACATGTTATCACCACTAATGATCTTCAAAGAGACATTCAATTCTTTAAGTTTCTGTAATGATTCAATTATTCCAGATTTTATTGGATCGTGAAACCCTATGAATCCCAAAAAAACCATATCGTTTTCATAATTGTGGTTAATTGTAGAAATATCTTTTATGTTGCGATATGAAAGACCGATAATACGAAAGCCTTCCGAACTTAAATCCTCGAATTGTCGTTGTATCTTAGATTTTACATTGGTAATATCTATAACTTTTTCACCGCAGGATTCTACATAGGAACATTTATCAAGAATGTTTTTTACTGCTCCCTTTGTTATCATTATGTTTGATTTTTTTTGTGAATCAAAAATTAATATGCTTAGACATTTACGATTAAAATCATATGGAATCTCATCTAATTTATGATATTTAGATATATCAAATTTCTTATG
The DNA here is from genome assembly GCA_013114725.1 of Nitrososphaeraceae archaeon. Taxonomy (GTDB): domain Archaea; phylum Thermoproteota; class Nitrososphaeria; order Nitrososphaerales; family Nitrososphaeraceae; genus QCWD01. The sequence goes on from QCWD01000085.1 coordinate 2,223, forward strand.
GGTTCGTAGTGATTCATCAATGGGGTTAACAAATCCAGTTTCTAATGACGAATTAATATATCCGTATAAAAGCAGTTTCTCGTTTTCTTTCCCGTCTATATCTATAGCAAACTTTAATTTAATTTCACCTTCTGTTAAAGTACCTGTTTTATCAGAACATAATATATTCATGCTTCCTAGATCTTCTATTGCATTTAATTTTTTTACGATTACCTTTTTTTGTGCCATAATTTTTGCCCCATGAGACAGATTAATACTCACTATTGCGGGGAGAAGTTGTGGAGTAAGTCCTATAGCTAATGCGAGAGCAAATAGAAATGAATCTATTACAGGCCTGTCAAAATATACATTTATCAAAAATACAGATGATACCAACAATATTGTAATTTCAATCAGGAATAGACCGAATTTTTTTAATCCATGCTCAAATTCAGTTTCTGGTGGTTTTGATTTAACATGATGATAGATAGTACCCATTTCCGTATTTTTTCCAGTATTTATTACAAGTGCCTTTACAATTCCACTTATGATGTGTGTTCCCATGAAAATACAGTTTGTTCTTTTATTAAGAGGAGTTTCTGATGGTATTATCGCTACGGATTTTTCAACCGGATAAGTTTCTCCAGTAAGGATCGCTTCATTTACAAAGAGGTCTTTTGATTCAACAATATAGCAATCTGCTGGAATCCTATTTCCTGCGTTAAGAAAAATTAAATCCCCAGGTACTATCATATCGTACGGAATTTCTATATCTCGTCCATCCCGAATAACTGTAGTTGTTGATTTTACAATGTCTAATAATTTCTGAACGATATTTGACGCTCTTTTTTCCTGCAGAAATCCCAAGATTGCACTGATAAATATAATTATAAAAATGATTATTGCATCTCCTAAATTTCCAAGAAAAACTGATAGTCCTGTCGCAAAGATCAATAATATAATAATTGAATTTTTAAACTGAGAAGCAAGTGTATGAAGTGTTTCTCTTTTGGTACTAGAACTTAACATATTAGAACCAATTAACGACAGTCTAGATGCAGCAACACTGGAGTTCAAACCGTTTTGAGAAGTATCAAGTCTTTTGAAAAGTTCCTGGTAGGATAAAGACCAGAATTGGTCTATCTGTTTCTGCATCTACCGAATATATTTAACGATATTGTATTTAATACATTATGATAATTGATCTATATTGATAATTCTGACGATTTGAAAGATTTAAACATAAAGGTAAATGTTTCATGTTCTACCTTTATACCAAAAAATTGACCATTTTGCTTACTCCAATAAATAGATACAAAATATTATCGTTAATATGTGTATATTTTCTAGATCACAAACTCGTTTTTAGTACATGATAGTAGGAAAGGTTTTTTTTAGGTATTATAATAGTTGATTCAAATTGGACATTCCAGTATTAAATAAATAGACGTATAATTTTTTCACCTCCAAAAATTGGATACTGAAATGGTGTTTTGTATACTAATCCAAAAATATAACCTAATTCATAGATTGTAATGACAATAGATGTTCTGTTTTCTGCAAGCAAATATAATTCATACAAAAAAGTTACATTTCCACTTCCATAGATCATTCGTTATATTAACAGAGTCTGCCAAATAAATACTGAAAATTATATAGTCTATTAAAAAATATGTGATCTAAATTATAGTTATATAGTATAATAAAATATATTTTCCTTTTCTATCAATATATAATGATATAGAAAAACAAATTTCGTCTAAAAAATATGGAATATTATGAAATAATTACAAGATTATATTTATTAAAAAATGACCCTTTATCTCAAGTAATAATATCTCAATTTCATGTTGTAAAATAAAATAATCTAGTAAAATGGGATTAACCGAACAGTTTTTTTTAGCTTAAGAAAAGTTTATGTACATTTTCCTTTGTGATATGGAGTTTATAAACATCATCATCTTTTAGTATAAAGACTTGATCATGTCCTTCAAATAATTCTAAAAGGTCGTTTATTTTTGCACGAAGTAATGTTTCAGTCTTGTATGTACAATACATAAGTCCAGGAATTCTACTAGCATCGTAAGCTTTTTCAATTGTCATAGCTTGTTGTAATGAGGATTTTGCAACATCGTCTATAAGAAAATCAATGCAGCATACCTGTTTTTTATTTACGTTGTTTACTGCTATATTTTCCATAATCGTAGTACAATATCCAAGAATACTTTTATCATTATCACTAACATGAGATTGACTTTTGTTCTTCTGTGTTCGTTTTAGAGTCTCAAACTCATCATAATAATATGGTATTACTGTACCATTATACCAATTTAATTTTGATAATAACTTGGAGGAATTCGTAGATGGTGGACCACAAAAACATCGAAACAGATCATTCTCTTTTGCAATTCTATCCATGGACCTTAGTAAACCAGAGATGGAATTATCATCAGAATAAATCAAAAGATAGTGCTTCATTGGAATATCTGCCTGTCGTTTAAGCCATTTGTCAACTGCATCCTTTACAATAGAATTTATTGAAACCCCTTTCTCTTTAGCTAACTCTCCTAATTGTAGATGAATTTGATCGTCAAATCCCCTTATCAGTAAATCATGTGGCATATTTATTAATAATAAAACTGTCTTCAAAACTATATAATCTTTACTATTTTGCTATCATGATATCATTTAATAGCAACATTTATAATATGCTATCATGATATCATTGCTATGAATCAAACAAATCAACAAGAAAAACAACAAATTGTAAACGGAGTCAATATCTCAAAACTTTTTGCAACAATTGGAGCAATAAAGGAAAAGCCTGAAATTGCTAAATTCAATTTCAGAGCTAAAGGCAAATGGATTAATGGAGGACACAATAGAACAACTGTAAATGAGTTTTATGGAGCATGCCAAGATTTTAAAAGAAGTCAACCATTTGTATTCGAAAAAGATGAACCACCAGTATTATTAGGAGAAGACCATGGTGCAAATCCAGTTGAATATGTGTTTGCAGCACTTGATGGTTGCCTGATAACAAGCCTCATTTATCATGCTGCAGCAAAGGGAATAAAGATAGAAGAAGTAGAAACATCATTTTCAGGAGATGTAAATTTACATGGTTTCCTTGGATTAGATGAGAATATAAGAAATGGTTATGAAAAGATAAAAGTGTCCTTTAAAATAAGAGCTGATGCACCAAGAGAGAAATTACAAGAGTTGGTACAACTTGCACAAAAAAGATCACCTGTGTTTGATATTGTTTCCAATCCAACTCCAGTAGAAGTGAGTTTAGAGTAATAGAACTATAAAAAGTTAGACAGATTTAGAAATAGTTATCAGACATTGGATTATGGGATTTTTATCATAACCAATATATTTTTTTACATTAAAAATTTAAACTAGTTGATTGAAAAAATATGGTTGTAGTTTGCTATACTTTGTTGTTTAACTATTAAAATTGATAATAGAGTACAAAATTTGATAGGAGCAAGTTATTAATTATTCATTATGTAGATATTGATTAATTTTTTCTTACAAAATTGATGGAAAATCTAGTTATGCAACAGGACAGTTGCTATGCTAAAATATCATGATTCATGAATGATTAACAATATTTGGATATAAAAATGAGTAAATAGTTGCTTTATTTTGTAGAGAAATTCAGATAAAAAATAAACAATTTATGTCATATAGAATCTATCTTAAAAAAAGATTATCCTTAGTAAAAGATATTCTATAGACATGTTTTTATTATATAGATAGGAATAGAAAGATGGTTAAAACAAGTGTATAATTAAAAGAAATCAGTAGACTCTCAGAATTCTGAATATACAGTATAGAACTTTTCCGAAATACGTAATTATTACTATGGTGTAGATATGTAATATATGCTTGTCAAAATAAATTTTGTTTCAAGGCAAAGAATAAAGGTTACACAATTAGATATTGATGATTATGGGTCTTTACTTCCTTTAAAATCCATTCCTCAATCCCAGTTAGGAGAGTCTTTATTTAATGCCTTACAAAATTCTGAATTTGCTGCAATATTTACCAAAATGGATATCGAACCCAGACCTAACAAGTCTGAAGGTAACGAATCACTTGACGAAGTCATATTGGTTAATCCAATTTCCTTAGATGAGATAAATGAAGAAAAAAGAAAGGTAATCGAATCTTTAAAAAAATAAAATTTGATGTAATAAATCAAATAATAAAGCAAGAATTATAATAATTATTTAGATATCTTATCTATAATGTAATATGATTGGCAACCATAAAAGATTTGTTTGATTGGATTGGATTCAAGAAAATAATACTTGTGTATGTGATTTCAAAAATTAATGTAGTCGTTTAAACTAATATTTTAATCCAAGTATACATCTGTCTATTGTTAATTACGTTAAAAACATTAAAGATTAATGGATATCAACAGATAATCTACCATCGTCACTTTCTATGACCTTATAAAGAATAAGATTTCCTGATTTTTTCCATTCCTGGTTCTGGCTTTGCCATTGTTCTGGAATCTTCATTAGTTTGCCAGAGAATAAATCGTATTCAAAATCATGTAGATAACAGATTATTCTGTTATCTTGTGGAATCAGTTCGCTTTTTGATAATGATGCACCCATGTGTGGACAGTGGTTGTTGCATGCAAATAGCTTTTGATTTATTTTTCCAATAATTATATCCAATATTTTTCCATTGTGATTTATCTTAAAAAGCATCATTGAATTATCTTTTATATCATCAATTTTACATACAGGGTATAACATCTATTGAACTAAAATTCAATCCATTAATAATATAATTCTTAATTTATCCTAAAAATTTTCACAGCATTAAAATGTCTGAATATTTAGCTGCAATTCAATTAGCTTTCATATCACAATAATAATCACTTTACTATTGATTGATAGTATGATGCATCTGTAAATAGTTCTATTCAGCTAACAAAAGACACATAGCTATCAATTTTTGTTTTAGATTATTTTTTATGTATTGTTAAATAATGATAGTTTTTACAGCATATGACCTAAATATTTATTCCTTTAGTCTTCTATTTTTTAGCCTTCATCGAAAAGATAATTGGAAGTCAGGATATTGATATTATTAGTTTTGGGCCTGATTTTGGACCTGATTTGCAGTATAAGGTTTAAGCCATAACAAGGCCCAAGTCTTTTGAATGGATTTTACAGGAGCATAAGAAATTTGTATCTTTGTTTTATTATCAAATTCTTCAATGGTATTTCCCGACAAACCATTTATTGCACTTTTAAAACTTGACAGACCAGAGAAAATAGACGATTCGTTTTTAAAATTTGACTTAGAAGAATCAGCAATTTTATTTCCAAAACCATCGAGGAATACCATTCTTTCTTTATTTGTTGATAGTGGGAGCGACTTTAAGAAATTATCAAAAGTTTTAAAATTTACATCAACCCCAAGTATTCCAATCATTGTATTGTTAATTTCTGATGTACTAGGCACGTTACCCAAGCTTTGAGTATAGATGGGAATTGCTACTACGGATATTGGTATTCCAGACGCTGCAGAAATTATTACATCACCCATGTACATTTCCCCTGAATTGATTGCTCCATAATAATAATCTCTAAATGAGAAATTTGTCTTTGTTAAATTCTGTTGATAATAATAAGGCTCTTCTACATACATATCACCATTAGGTAATAGAAAGAATAGCCCAGAAATTGATGGAGAGATTTCCATGACACTTTTAAAGATAGATCTTTTTTCCAACTCTTCATTTTCTGGAATACCATGATACAAAGTCATGTATTCTTTTGAAACGTTATTGTAACTGAGTATTTGAAATTCTGGTGAATTGTCTACCATTTTAACTATATTGGATATTTTTTCTATCTCTTTTTCAAAAACTTTAGACAAGAGATAGAGGTTGAAATTTCTTTCAGAATCGCTAATGTTTTTATTTTCTTCACCATATGATTGTATATTCGGGTTAAAAAATACTGTAGATGATATGAAAATCACTATTGCAATATGTGATAGGAAAAAATGTTTTTCATAAATCATAAACATCTGATTGAAAATATTGTTCTTATCAATGTTACGTTTATGTTTGAATCAAATAATTACATTAGATTCGATGTTTGATTACAAAAGGAAATTAAGTATAACAGAAAAAAATTTTGTAAATATAAAGGTGCTATGATATTTGATGAATATATTAACTTTACAAAGAACAGACTACTAACCTAAACCATATAAACACAAACTGGTTTTTCATTAAACAATGAAAATAAAGAAAATGAAAAATTTTATATTGAATAGAAAAGTGAAATATCATAAAAATTTTATAAAACGTTTTATAAAATATTTATTGATGTTTTGTTATTGGTACGATTGCACGACCAAAAGAAAAGTATATTTTTTTCTTTAAATATAAAAGGTGACCATAAATATTGGTATGAAAGTTAGATTGATGGTCTAGTTTACCAGATTAAAAATAAGATTTCAAAAAATCAATATAAAAATTACAGGAAAAGTTGTTATTATATTCACAAAAAATTTAAAAAAATTGGTTGAGGGGTAAAATCATTCATTTGTTGCCAATTACACTGAATTTGTATTGTTGTTTAAACAGACCTTGATAAAAATCTGAGTAATGTTTAGCAGCAGCGTAGGTAGAAAATTTGGTTCTAATTCCCTCCAAAACAACACCATTTCCATATATTACAATAGTATATTGCTTTGGTAATTTCTTTAAATTTTTGATTGTAATATAGACAAGTATAATCAAAAATATAACAGCCCCCACCAAGATAACTGCATTACCAAATACTTTGATAAACGTAATAACACTTTCAACTATATTGTTATTAAACCAAGAATATATAATGCCAAATACTTTAACAAATACAAAAAAATAATCAGAAACCATTCATTTTAACACTCCAATAATTTTGAATATTTTTCATAGTATGATATTATATGGACTTGGATAAAAACAGTACGTAAGGTTAATGAATTTTTAACTTGAAATCTAAAAGTATTACATTTAATTCATTTAAAGATATTTAAGGTTAAAAAGAAAAATGATTTGTTAAATGGTGTATAAAAAACAATTCATAGGTTATCTTTTTTTGTCTGAGATTTTCTCAATTGGTGCGTCTATCTCATTCTAACAAAGTATATTTGTATAAAATTAATATTCATATACAGAAGACAGTCCTTTTCTATTTCCAAAAACACCTTTAAAGTCACGTTGTTTTCCATCTTTAAATATTATTTTTGGATGATATCTCATGGAAAAATCAGCTAAAAGCTCCAGTATTGGTTCCAAGGTCTTGCCTTTCTCTGTTAGAGAATATTCTATCTGTACAGGTCTAGTAGAAATTACTTCTCTTTTAATGAGACCATCCTTTTCCATTTCCCTTAACCTAATAGAAAGTGTCTTTGTACTAATTCCTTCAATCGATTCGAGAAATTGACTGAACCGACTCTGTTTTAGTAATATCATGTTGCGAAGTATATGTAGAGTGAACTTTTTTCCCAATACTTTTAAACTATTATCAATTGGGCAACACTTCATTCCGTATTTATTTAAATGGAGATATAGAGGCATCATATACATTACATTTCCATTAAAGATTAATAAGAGTTACTTTAATATACCATATATCAAAAGTAAATTGACTTTCTATATATTTCAAGAAAATTTAAAAGGTGTGAATAAAGTTAATTTCAGATTTTCTTTTATAGTCATGATAAAAATAAGTGTTTTCCAAATATATTTAATTCTTAATAATTTCTAATAGACAATAATTCAAATCAAATCGTATTATATAGATTTTATCATAATCCATACTATCGTATTCATGTTACCTTTTGGTTACATTCTATTTTTATACTTACCTTTATACAGTATGTGTATGAAGGAAAGTGATAGATCACAATCAAGTAATTTAAAAATCGCCCTAGAAAACAAGAAAAAAGTTTATTCTTCTGAAGTAATAAGAGAAATATGTCTTGAAGAAGGTGCAGACGATGTAGGTTTTGTTGAGATTACAAGAGAAGCATTAAGCAATGTGAAAAAAGAAGTTCAAATATTGTATCCTAAAACAAAAACAATAATCTCGTTCTGTAAGAGAACCAATCCTGAAAATATACAGAGTGTATCAAGACCTTTGGCCAATGAAGAATTTCATAAAACATATGATGACCTGT
>QCWD01000086.1 GCA_013114725.1 Nitrososphaeraceae archaeon
ACACCACCACCATCACCCCCACCACCTTCAGACGATGAATCACTTTGTAAAAAACTCAATGTTGTTACAACAACAGCAACCGGATACGAAGCTACTAATCCTCCATCCAAAGCGGTGGATGGAAATCTTGATACCCGATGGTCTAATTTTGGATTGAATTCATATATTCAGTTTGATTTAGGTGTAAAGAAAAAACTCTGTAACGTCGATATCGCTTGGTATAGAGGAAATGAAAGGACAATGACTTTTACTTTATCATCATCATCTGACGGTAACTCTTTTACAACCGTTTATTCAGGTAAAAGTTCTGGATCAACGGTATCATTTGAAAATTATAATTTCCAAAATGTTGAAGGGAGATATCTAAAGATTACTGTAACAGGCAATACCATGAATGAATGGGCAAGTTTATCTGAAGTAAAGATAAACGGTATGGATTTGGATGGTACATCAACAAGTACTCAACTCCAAGTTATCAAAAACGTATTCAATGGAGAAACTGGTACTAAAACTGCCTCTGATTTTAAGATTCATGTGACAGGAGTAAATCCATCTCCATCAGTTTTTAGCGGTGTATCTGGTCCTAACGGTGTATTAGTTAATCTATCTCCTGGAACGTATTCAATAACAGAAGATGTTGTTTCTGATTATACTGCAAGTTATTCGGCTGACTGTTCAGGTACTATTTCTTCAGGACAGACAAAGACGTGCACAATATCTAATACCTATAGAAACGTAAATCCAACCCCAGATAATGGTCTTGACAAATTTGGAATCAAGAAAATATATCCTACTAAAATTGGTGGAGAAGAATGGTATATGAATATGAACAATCCATCATCAGACCCTCGAAATGATCCCAAAACAAGTTTAAAGAAAAATTCCGATGGGAGCTGGAAGATTACAAGTAATAAAGTAAGGTATAATGTATTTACATCTACTGGTTATGATTCTGGAAAGATAGTGATCGATCAACAAAAACTGGCATCAAGAGGTTATATGCAGTCTTCAAACGATTGGAAGAATTTAGAAATAACTGGATATGTAAAAGTTAACGAAGGCTCAAGTAAAGAAAATTTTGCATGGTATGCACATGGAGGACGCCATACCGGTGATGGTTATGCTGAAGGATGCGAAGGCACCTCATATAAGGTTGATCTATATTATAATGGAAAAATTCGATTTGCCAAAGAACAATGGCATGTTTCTTATGAATTCACTCCCACAAAAACTGGAGTTGGTTCTATCTACGACAAGTGGGTAGGATTTAAAGGAATCATGTACAATATCGTTAAGGATGGCAAAACATCCGTAAAACTGGAAAGTTGGATTGACAAGAACAATAATGGTCAATGGGTAAAATTAGATGAATATGAAGATAAAGGTGGATTGGGTAGCCAAGGTGGAGAATGTAAGGGAAAATCTGATCAAATTATGCACTGGGGAGGACCCATTTCCACTTTCAGATGGGACGGTGCTTCTGATGTTGATATTAAAAACTTGAGTGTAAGGGAAATTCAATCATAACTCTTTACTACTCAAATATATTTCTAAATTTCTATACATATTTTTAAATTAGAAAATTCTCTAAAAAAGTTTCAATTCCTATTAATAATATGATGAAATAATACTTTCGTGAATAATGTCAGACTTTCGTCAGTATTATTGGCAAATATTGCTCTTGTATTACTGATACTTTCTACTAGTTTTTTTAATTCCGGGAACCATGCATTTGGTCAAATATACGAATCCAAATCCACCGATGGAGTAGTGGATATTACAAAGATGAATGGGGGTATTGCTAATGATAAAGATTCCCGTATTATCGACAATGAATCTATTCTTCCCAAAACTGTTGATGAGAGTATTGGCAGCATTATGAATGTGATAACATCTGGAATGATTTCGGAAAGCATTACAGTTCCGTCAAAATCAGACGATTCATCTAATTATGTTTCCGAAGAAATTCCTGATACTTACAAAATCAAAGAAAAAACATCATTAACTAATGCTACTGACAACGTTCTAGAAAATGACTATGCAGAAATAATTCAGACAAATGACGCTGGTTATCTTTTAAAATTGGTTGAGCAGCCTGGGAGGATATCAACAAGCAATGTATTTGTAGGCGACAAAAATGAAATATTGATGCAAGCAGAGAACATTTGTAAATCCAATGAAATCGATCTCTCTTTATGTAGCGAAACAGTGAATAATGCACTTGAGGCTCTAGATTTTACTGAAGCAATTATGGGAGAGAGCAAGATAAGACTGAATCTTGACAAAGTTTCTATGGATATATTCTCTGATACATCATAATTTATTTTCAATTTTTTTATCATTCAAAGGTATAACGAAGATTAGGTGCATAACGGATAAATATTATATTCTATTATTTTAATAACATAAAAAAATTAATCAAACTGAATATCTAATATCATCCATGTTATTTTTCATTTTTATACCGGTTTATGAAAAATTTAAGTTATAATGCACTTATTAAGACGAAATTCAATGTTTCTATTTCATCGATTTTAATATTGTGTTTTAACCATACATATTTTTATATCAATATAAAATATAGGCTCTGGTAATTTAACGAAAGATCTACAGCTTTGGACATCCTATTTCTAATTTATGATTATTACATTTGAACGAAATAGAACATCCAAAGTTATAGTAATGTATTCATTGTATCTATATTTTCTTGGTCTCAGTTTAAGAAATACCGGTAAGACACTATCCATATTTGGAGATAGTAGGAAGAAAAGAAGTTACGTGTCTGTCTGGAACCCGATACAGAGATTTGGGTCAGGTCCGGTTTACAAACGAAGACGTGTTTCTGCATTTATCATTGACGAATCAGTAATCCAAATAGGCTGGAAACATTACTTTCTATGGATTGTTACTGAACCAGTAAATCATTCTATACTTGGAATCTTTTAGCTAAAGAGTTGTGTAGAAATATGCTTGTTGCAGCGCAATTCATAGAATCGTTGATAAGTAAATACGAATACGAACGCCATCCTGTCTACTCTGACGGTGGTACTTGGTATCCCGAGACATGTACTGTACGTGGACTAAAACACTATCTACATACACAATATGAGAAAATTCTTATCAAAAGTTGAAAGAATAGCCCAGTATTTCAAAGATAGAATTGAAGGATTTGATGATTACTATCATTGTAATAGAAAAACAAATTGTGATCTGAAATATACCCATAATTGATATCATTTTACGTATTGATGTATAATGAAATTAAAAATCACAGATTCAAAATAAATAGAATTAGGAGGTGAAGAATCATCTTCAATTACCAGAGCCGTATAATACGATAATCTTTGGGTAAATAGAATAAGGTATTTTCTAATTCATATTTTTCGTATTTTACATAGCTATTAATTTTACATGATCAAGTTTTTTATTAATTTGAAACTTTCTGGTCATATCTTTAATTAGATCTGACTCTCCTTTGAGAAGAAATACCTCTACACATCTATCCTTATCTATCTTACTATGTAAATGTGTATTTATAACTTCTTCATAATCATGTCTCATACTGGTGATTTGGTCGTCTTCCTCTTCTCTGTGGATAATAAGTAATAAAGCACTTACTTCACCTTGCAAATTTTCCTTTTCCTTCTGTTCAGCGATCATATATCTCAATCCTGCTCTTACAATTTCTGATCTGCCTGAAAAACCAAGATTTTTTTGTAATCTGTTAATATCCTTTATTATATCCTCATTAAGGGAAATGCTAACTATCGTCAATTACCTATTATCGTTAATATGTGTTATATATAATTATTAATGAGACTTAATAATAATTATTAACCAAATATACTTTATTGTATTAATTCTTATCTATTATTACCTGTTTGCTTAGATTATCATTCATAATCAAATTGTTTTTCCAATGCCTTTCAATTTCCTCAATTCCAAAATTTGTTGCGTAATCTATAATACATGGATTCAAAGAAAGAGCATTTTTTGCCTTCTGCACCGATTTTATTTTTTGACGTACATTTCTTTGTTCCTGCTTTACTTTGAATAAATTATTTAACAGTGAATCAATAGAACCATTATTTTTCTTTATCTGAGTTCTTTGCTCTAATAACGGAATTATTATATTTTTATATTCTCTATTTTTATATTCTAAATTTTCAATATACTTTGATATGTTATTTTCCTCGATTCCAGATAACAAGTTTTTGGATTTTGTTTGCGCAAAGCCTTCGTAGCTGTCTTTTGACGACCAAATTACTATAAAAGGCATATCTATTGACATGGCTTGAAATATTTTCGTGCTAAAAATCGTATAGTTTACACTTCCACCAGTTCCTGAACCTATTGTTGTTATGCCTAGATCATTTGATAATGCTAAAAGTATTGGAACAGCTTTTGGAGATAATTTATGGATATGTTCTTTTATCTTATCTATATTATCGTTAAATCCAATACTGACGGCTAAATCTTTCTCGCATCCAATGCACTTACCAGTCAATAGTTTTTCTCCAGACTTTTCATTTGTTTTAATTTTTGTATTTGCTTTACTTCCACAAATACAATGTAACCATAAAGGTGAATATAAAAATGACCTAGGACTAATTCCCGTAGTAATTTCATTGCTGGCAAAAAGCTCTTCTGTATTTTTTATAGAACCTGAATACCTTTCAAAGTTTAAGATAAGTTTTTTATAACTATTTTCTAGTATTGGAGAAAGTTGCGTAAGTCTTACAAATAGCGTATCATACTTCCATGACTGATTCACAATTTTTGAAATTATGTATGAATTAAAATCAGCATATGATCTTGATTTTTTATATGACGGTTCTACTATACAATTCCAAAATTCTTCAAAATTGTATAATAATTCTAATCTTTTTAATGGTGAGAGATTTTCTGTTGACCTTTTTATCCATGTTACTATTTTCTCTCTCCATCTTATCAAAATAGATTCCTTTGGAATAGGTGTATTTGCAACAACCTTCCATTTTAAATTGTTATTGAATGGTATTCTAATATCTAAAATACCCGAAGTATTTTTTATACTTGGCAATTGAGCCAATCTTATCCAGACATTGTTAAGAAAATCATGATCAACAAAAACAAACATGTTTATTATTTTAGTTCCAGGTTTTTTTTCCAAAATTTTATCCTTGACAGCATCCAATAGAACTATTTTTTTAAAAACTCCACTGTATGCAAATAAATTAGGTTGATGTAAAATTACTTGAATATGTGTATTTTTATTATCTAATAATTCTATATTTTTTTTAATATTGTCGGTCAATGTATCAGCATTACTATGAAATTCTTGGATAATCCCTTTCAATTTTTTTCTATTATCGTATACAGAATTATTAAAAATCTGTTTTCGTTCTATTTTTAATGTGATATTTTCAACTGTTTCGGATAAGGTATTTGGAATCTGCGTGACAAATTTGGAAATAAGTGAGTCATTTAGGGATAAAAAATTTGAAAATAGCGATCTGGTGATCATTTCTTCTTTGATTCCATGTGATATACCCCTAATCATATCGAAAACCACTTTCCTTATTGTTTTTATTAGGCTATAATCATCTCTTATTATTAATCTTTTGAAAATATTCTAGTGTAAATTGACCAATTACAAAATTACCTATTTTTATATGAATTGACTATTTCTATAAGGTTATGTATGTTATCATAATTTCCAATATCCTTTAGTGAATGGGCATCGCTTCCAAGATGAAATTTAACCCCTCTTTGTAAAAAAATTTCTATCCATTCTATTGAAGGCCTTTGATATTTCGCATTAATTTCTATAATTTTATCATTTTCAACCAAATTATCCGCAATCTCATATACCTCATTTTTTTCTAAAACAAACGTAGGCTCTGGGGCCAAATGACCAATTACATTAACCAATGGGTCCTTGATTGCATTTCTGAGTGCATTTTTCCAAATGGATTTTTCTTTGTAAACTGTATGAAAACTGGCTATAATGAAATTCTGTTCCGCATATTTTTTCAAACAATCAATCGAACCATCATGAAGGATTTTCGCTTCAAATCCCGTAATTATCTCCATAACTTGGTTTTTTTT
>QCWD01000087.1 GCA_013114725.1 Nitrososphaeraceae archaeon
CCTACCAACTTGAGTAGCTAATTTGATAATGTCCTCCTCGGTTCTACCTTGAAAAAGTTTCTCCAATAATATTTTTGGAATTGGAATCATGCTAACCTTGGGTTCATACAGATCCCATTCAACATATCTTTTTAGAATTTTATTCATAATATTACCAACAGACAGTTCCTCTCTTTCTCCTTCCTTCTTGACTATTTCTAAAACCTCATCTTCAATTCTAATTGTGATCTGTCTGAATTTTTTTGCCTCAGATTTCATTATATAATATAAAAATCATAGTTCTGTAATTTTAGAATTTCCTATATTTGAAAGTTAAAAGTGAATTGTATCATCGGAAATATCTTCATAGATTCAAATTCATCATGAACCTTCAGATTACTGGCAAGGTCTATAGAAATTCTAGTTAAAAACAATCTGCAGATAGCTGGTGAATACCAGTAAACATTTAAAAAATAATCAAGATGTATTGATAAAAACCAACCGTATAATTAGTATTTAAAATCAATCATTATTACATTATTTATACAAAACAAAAGACTTGACCAATCATATTGAGATAATATAACAGCATATCTTTTCCATCAATCACGTATAAAAGAAAGTCATAGAATTTTCATAAAAATCAGTATAGATGATGATATACACACACTATCATGTAAACAGGACCTAAACAAATAGTTGTACTAAATGACATATACATAATTTCATTTTTAATACCCAAAAATAGACATCTATTTGAAAGTATTGGCTAATTGGGTCAACTTAATTCCAATAAATAACATATCCATATAAATAGAACAAATTTTGACGGATCGTTTCTTGCGAATCTAATCATTTTTTAGAAATAAGATCTCATTCATAGATATTTCGTTAACTTCAAATCTACTATAGCTAATTTCAATTCACTTCATAAAATATGATAAAATATGAATCATATATTTGATAACAAATACAAATAAAAAAATTTCAGATATTGCAACATCTATTGAATTTAATAATACATGGGATGTAAATATAGACAAAGATGAGGCAAATTGATCTTGAGGGTGTTCAAGAGGTTCAGACCTACTAGGCATACGACAATTATTATAATAATTAGTTCGTCCTAGATGAATAATAAGTCAATGGTAAGAATAGGTGTTGTGCAGATGCATCTTGCTAGAGACATCCAAATAAACAGTAGAACTATCTTAAAATATATCGAACTTGCAAAATCAAGGAAAATTGAAATATTATGTTTTCCAGAATGTGCACTGACAGGATATATAAGGAATCATAGAGATGTACATTCAAATGATCTGTATGAAGTTATTACCATATTACAGCAAGTCTCCAACTCATCTAAAATTTCCCTTTTAGTCGGATCCTCTTTCCCTTGTAAAGACGCTATTTACAATTCTGCTCTAATAATACGTCCTCATCTGCAGATAAAGAAATATTTTAAACTCAACCTTACAGATTATGACAGAAAGTATTTTTTAAAAGGAAAGAAAGTCCATAGTTTTAAAATAAACAACATTCAATGCGGAGTATTAATATGCCGAGATCAGAATGACCCATTTCTTCCAAAAGAGTTTATTAAACCAAAATTGTTGTTCTATTTATCTTCTCATTATTACAAACCATATGAAATAAAGGTCAAAGAAAGAAAGAACAAAGCTTTTCCCATAGTAAGAGCAGTTGAAAATAAAACGTACGTTGCAAAGTCAGATGCCGTAGGAACTCAAGATGGCTTTGTGAGTGTAGGAACAAGCATGATAGTTGATCCTCAAGGAGTGGTAATCGCCGAAGCACCAAGAAAGAAAGAAGCCTTGTTAGAACTGGATCTTTAGTGTTATTATCTTAAATGCTGCAATTTCTATTTCCAGATTTTCACGTCCAACATCAATTCCCAAATCCAACTCATTTTCTAGCAGGTCAAGATGATAGACTTTCGTTACTTGTTTTGTAAATCGCAACTTTGCAATAGTTTTCCGACCCTCTGTCTCATAAATTCTTACTACAATCGTCTTACTATCATCTCCAAACTTTAGTGTACTTAATACTATATTTTTTGGCTTAATTTCAAGAAAAGAGTACAGCTCTTCCAGTTTCTTTTCAGAATTGTTTTCTTTTATCTGCACAGCAACAAGAGGCATATTTATTTCTGAAGCGCGCTTATATGTTTCCGATTCTTTCCAACTTTTTTCGTGTGGTAACACAGAATACCTGAATGTCTGCATACCTGTCTCATTAGCATTAGGCGTAGGAATGCAAGGGCCCATTACTCCGTCTGAGGAAAGAAGCATTATACTACGCGAAAGGGTCATGTACAACTTTCCATCTCTTACTTCATGTGAGGGTGTACCACGATGTAAAATGGAAATACCATTCTTATTATCAGAACAATCTATCCATTCAAATGATGGGAAAACTCCCGATGGTTTTTCAATCCAGCCTTTTGCATCTCTCTTGTAAAACAGATCTGATTTTCTGCGGATTGCACCAAACTGGGTACCACACCAATAATGTCCTGATTTATTTGGAGTGTCAAATTGTACTCTTATCCTTGAATGAGGATGACGATCGTTAATACGAGTCACGAAATCTATCCTGTCATTGTCATAGTAGATGATTATTTCCTTTTCAATGTCGATGAAATCGTGTCTGAAGATCATAGGTTTAAACTTTTCTGTCAATCTGTAAGGCCATCTGAGGGCATAATATTTGCTCTTAAATCTAATGATATTACGTAAATGTCCTTTCTCCACCTCATAACTTTCTGCCTTGAAAGCGCCGTACTTAATACCTTCGCCAGACTCCGATTTCATTAGGCCCAATGTATCTTTGTGATAATAAAGATCTCCTAATTCCTCCTCAAGTCGAAGCTCATTACATACAAACAGATCTTTTCCTTCCTTTTTAACATGGACGATAGCTGTTTCCGGATCAATTTCTATCTCGAAATTTGCTGTGGTAAACACTTTATCTCTAGTTATGATAGTTGACTCAACTCCTGTTCCTGATGCTATCTCAAATGTCCTAAATCCTAGTGCTGGCACCTTTGCTATAAAACCAATAGTAACCTCTTTCATGCTATTGTCTGGATATTGAGAATAGTGTAGTATCTCTATCTCAAAATTCTCTCCGCCTGATTTAAGACTCCTTATCCCTTTTATCTGACCTTCTTTAAACTCAAATGAACATTCAACCCAGTCATTCATCTCCCATGGAAGTGAATTGAAAACAATCATGTCACCTATTTTCACACGGTCAGCAAGATATGACAGACAGTTGTAGATTGATTTATGTATGGTATCTTCTGTACTGTCAAAAATTCCTTTGATTTCTTCATATACTTCATCTATTCCAGTACCAGGTAACACATCATGCATAGATATGAAAAGAATGTTACGCCAGTAATTGGCCAACTGCTCGGAAAAATCTACACCTCCAAGCAACTTAGCAATGGCACTCCACCGCTCTAGGATGAGCAGAGCATTTTCATATGCTTTGGCACCTTGTTTTATCCACATTCTTGACGATGTCGAATCTGGAAAAACCTGTGATAATCTCCCAGAATACATCTCTCCTTTTCTGATCTCTAGTTTCGGAGATGCTTTTTCAAGGGCATTGAAAAACTCCGATGGTGTCGATATTATCATTTTTGCTTTTTCTTTTTGATTCCATGCATTTACTACTTCACAAGTCTCCGGCTGTGGTAGTGTTACTCCACTTCCAGAAGGCATGAGTATATTTTCAGTCGAAGCATGTTGTTTTAGTAGACAGTATGAGTCATGGAGTTTTGTAAGATCAAGTCCTGCTCTATATCCAAGAGGCATCCAATGACAAATTAATTGTGAACCATCAATACCTTCCCAAAGAAATTCTGATGGCTTTCTCGTAGTAGCACCTCTCCGAAATGCAAAGAACCGATATCCGCAACCCTTAAAGATTTGTGGCAATTGTGCATTGAATCCAAATTCATCGGCACCCCAGCTAACAGAAATTTCCTTACCAAATTTCTCAAGGATGTATTTTTTGCCTTCGGCTATTTCCCTTATCAATACCTCTCCATGACAGATCATAGTATCTGACAAAAGATATTGACCACCAGCTATCTCAATTTTATCCTTCTTAATTAGATCCCTTATTTCAGAAAAGAGAGTGGGATAATTGTTCTCTATATGCTCTAAGAGAAAAGTTTGTTCTATAGTGAATTTGTAGTTGGTTTCTTTTGCCAGATCTACAACTTTTTTTAGTATAAACTCTGTATTGATGTAAAAATAATCTTCTTTGTTAAATACCCATACTGCATCATAATGAGTATGAGGTACCAAGTAAATAATATCAGATTTCATTCACATCTGTCTCGATTATTTTGATAAGTGCATTTTTCCATCCATCCGGTCCAATACCTTCGACCTTTACAACATTGGAGATTTCCAGATCTGTCCATGACCCATCATACTTTTGAACAAGTATTGGAAGGTCCACTGACTTTAGCATTGGTATATCATTAGGACTGTCTCCTACTCCTATGAATAATGTATTTTCACCCATTTTTTTCCGGTAAAGATCAGACAGTATCTTTACTGCTTTTCCCTTATCGTTTCCTGATGTCACGTCAAAATAACGTCCACCGTGAATAATATTGAAGCCTTTTTCCTGTAACATCCTCTGAAATTGTTTCTTATCAGAGATATCAATCTCCAATATTGTTTCTCCATACCGTCTCATCGACATCCTAGCAGCTTCGTCATGAGTTAACCCAACTATTTCAGCAAGCTGGGAAATAGAAAGATCGTTAACGCCTTTAAATACAATACCGTCTTTACGAATCTCCTTTAATGTTTTTTGGATTTCTAAAGAGGATCTGCCAAGTTCTATTATTATGCATCCATCGATAAATGTAAATTCTTTAAAATATCCATTGGGGATTATTATTGCTCCACCATTTTCTACAATGAATGGCTCGTTTTCAAGATTCAGATCTTTTCTAATAACCTCTTGTTCGGCACGAGTTTTTGATGAGCATAATATCACCGGAATGAATGCCTCTTTCAATTTTTTTACTATTTCAATCGATTGACCATATTTATGCGTAAAAGTGTCTACCAGAGTGCCATCTATATCACTAAAAACTACTTTTGGTCTCATTTTCTTTCACATCTTACAATATTGAATTCGGTGAGTTCTAAAATACAGAAAGTAGGAATCAACTCTGCAAAGACAAAACATTTTTGGTCTAATTCATAAACTAACATCATAGTATATTAGATCGTTAATAATATAAGAATAATTCACCGAAAATTTTTATATACTGATTAGTATTTTATGTAAATATTCAATTTTGACATCATTTGAGTGAGATACTATTATTTTCAATAAATACATGTATAATTTTGAAATTCTCGAAAAGATCCAGAAAAACTTATTCATACATAGAAGTTTATTTCTATATTTTATATTTGTCATAATTTAATAAGTTACTTTAAAATAATACATTCAACTACAAGTAATTTACTGTCAATTAAAAAAGATCGTGTCATTTGTATGTTGATTTCAGATCAGATTACTAGACTCTGTCAAGTTAATATATTATTTTCGCCACCTGATTTTAGACTGAATTCATTATTTTTAATGCACTCATATATTTAAACATGGAATGATATCCAATTGTATATGTGTACTAAATCCAATATTTTTTCACATAGGTGTATTAATCAAAGCTTTCATCAAGGGCCTTGAATCCTTATCAAAAATTTACTCTTTCTATATCCTCAAAAGTATTTCATACGTTGAGTGCAGATAGTATTTCAATCCCAGTACAGCCCTCTGGATATTATGTACCACAGTTCGAATAAACATGATGGCGTCCGTATTTGCTAACCAGTGATTCTATGAATTGCCCTGCAACAAGCATGTTTCTACGCTCAGATCTTTATCTAAAAGATTCCCAAGATAGTCTTGCCAACAGGTTCGGTAGCAATCTACAGATAGTAATGTTTCAAGCCTATTTGGATCACTTTCTCGTCGATAATAAATGCAGATACTCTTTTCCACATATACCCTTTTTTAGATAATGAACC